>DASVDG010000115.1:0-9492 GCA_036381255.1 Longimicrobiales bacterium
CGAGTTCGTCGAGTTCATACTGAGGCGCGCCTCGAGCTCGCGGTTACGCGCCTCCAGCTCGGCGACTCGGGTTTCGAGCGGCTCCAGAGCACGAACCCGGCTCTCGAGCGCGACAAGGGCCGCTCGCACCGCCGGCGAGAGGACCTCGCCCGCTGCTTCGAGCTGCTCGACAATGCTCATGGCGCGCGGCTCGCCGCATATTCAGCGCCAGACTGTCACAGGGGCTGAACGGTTACGACGCTTCGATTGGAGCGATCCACGGGCACATCGAGAAGGACTCACGATGTATGCGGCACGGGGGAACCGAAGTCAAAATCCGCGGCGGCATGTTTTTGCCGAACCGGATATCTCTGACGCTTCACGCGCTCCCACCACGCGGCGAACCGCCATTCCCACCCGAGGAGCTGCCGCGATCTCTCCGCCGTCACGCCGAACAGCCGATAGATCCGGTTCGTGAAGCTCATGCGATCCGCGTAACCCAGCTCGTGCGCGACCCGCGTGGTGTCGAGCACGGGATCGCGAAGCAGCCGGAGCTGCGCGTCGAGAAGTCGCCCGAGGTGGTACCACTTGCTCGGCGCCGGCAGAGACTCCAGCTCCAGTTGATGGCGGAGCGTGCGGGCACGCACGTCGAGGTGGTCGAGCAGATCTGCGAAATCACCGTGTCTCGGCGCGTCACGAACGATCCTGGCGATCATCCCGGCGACATTCTCGGAAACCGACCGACGTAACCGTAGCCACGCGATGAGATCTTCCGGAATGTCGATGGGGTCGGTGAGGTAGCTCCACAGTGCCGGCCGCAGCGGTTCACCTCGAACCAGAACGGCGCGGACACCGCACCGATAGGCATGCATGGCGATGCGAAGCGCGGCCGTCGCGACCTCCGCGGACAATCGGATCGCGATGGTCGCATTCGAACGCCGGCGCAACGCGTGGATCAAACGCCGGAAGCGTTCATGATCCATAACCCCGGGGGCCGGGATGTCGACGACGATGATCCCGCCGCGTTCGACGGCGGAGACGCAGCGGAACGTGATCTCACGGACCTCGTCATACGGCGGCATCACGCAATAAACGGATCTCATATACCACGCCTTTGGGGGAGGTGGTCGTAAGGCCCATCGCCACCGGCGGTTGCGCATGCCGCCGGCGTCGACATCGGGCATCGCCAATCCTTTTTGGCTCTTATGTGGAGTGCGATGTGGCCACGAGGGGGGAGGCCGCGATGGCGCTTGTGCTCTAAAAGTACCGAATCAATCTCCTACAGCGTGCAGCATCCTGGTCCTAGAAACAGATGCCGGAAACGGACGAAACTTGGCGTCATCGCCGTAAACAGTTGGCAAATCGGAAGGAGTGGCGGGCGTGAAAATGCCCCTCCTGTCGGCCACGAGACCGTGGCCGACAGGAGGGGCGAGTGGGGAGGATCGCTACCGCCGCTACCCTACCCGTCCGACGCCGCTTCCCCCGCCAGCCCCGCCTCCGCTAGCACGATCAGCAGCGCGCGCTGGATCCCGCGGACGCCGTCGCGGTTCATCCACCACTCGCCGGGCGAGTGCGAGCCGTGGCTCTCGCCGCCGCCGCCGATCGTGATCGCGGGGATCCCCATCGAGATCGGCACGTTCGAGTCGGTCGACGAGCGCTGGAGCCGCGGCTCGCCGCCGAAGTGGTACGTCGCGGCGGCGGCGCGCAGCACGAGCGGCGCCTCGGGGTCGGTTTCGCCCGACGGGCGGTCGCCGACGAGCTTGGCGTCGACCGTGAGCGCCGGGCCGCGGCGGCGCACCTCATTCTGCTGCTCGAGCGCGGTCTGCACGACGGCGCGGAAGATCGAGTCGATCTGCATCAGCCGCGCCTGGCTCTCGGAGCGCATGTCGACCTCCATCCACGCCTCGAACGGCACGGAGTTGATCGACGTGCCGCCGCCGATGCGACCGACGTTGTAGCTGGTGCGCGCGCCGTCGGCCGTGAACCGGTCCGCGGCCTCGTCGAAGAGACGGATCGCGCGGCCGAGCGCGTGCGCGGGGTTCGCCGTGCCGAACGCGCCCCAGGAGTGGCCGCCCGGCCCCTTGAACGTCACCCGGTAGCGCCGCGAGCCGAGCGCCTGGTTCACGATCCGCTCGTCGTCGCTGCCGTCGACGGAGATGAACGCGTCGATCTTCGGGCCGTCCGGGCCGAAGAGCTGCTTCACGCCGCGCAGGTCGCCCAGCCCCTCCTCGCCCACGGTGCCGATGAACAGCACGTCGGCTTCGGTCTCGATCTCCGCCGCCTCGAGCGCGCGCAGCGTCTGGAGCACGACGACGAGGCCGCGCGTGTCGTCGCCGATCCCGGGCGCGAACAGTGTGTCGCCGCGCTGCTCGACGGTCACGTCCGTCCCCTCGGGGAAGACGGTGTCCAGGTGGCCGGAGATCGCGAGCACCCGCCCGCCCGGCCGCCCCTCCCGGAGCGCGATGACGTTCCCCGCCGCATCGATCCAGACGCTGTCCGCGCCCGCCTCGCGCAGCATCTCCGCGTACGCTTTCCCGCGCCGCTCCTCCATGAACGGCGGCGCCGGGATCTCGGTCAGCGTGATCAGGTCACGGACCGCGTCATCGTCCGTCGCCTCCAGGTGCTCCAGCGCACGCCGCACCGCCGGCTCCGCGGCCAGCCGCTCCAACTCCTCGCAGTAGCGCCGCGCCGGTCCCTCGCACTCCTGCTGCGACGCGGACCGCTCCACGACCGCCGCGGGTGCCGCCGCGGCCGAACCCACCCCGACCGCCGCCGCCACGAACGCGCCGAACGACGCCAGAACGAATGACCTCATCATCGTTCCTTCTCCGATTGATGGGTAGAAAAGAACGGGCGCTACCGGCCGGTTCGGCCCGCCCGGAACCATCAACCTACGCCGCCACCCCACCGCTCCACCACCCCGGGCTCGTCCTCCCCACCCGGGGCGTCCCTCCAGCTGATCCGCGACGACGCCGACCACCGCCGCGCTTCGACTTGCGCCTACCCCCCGACTCTCCCGTTCCCGCGCCGTCCCACCAGCCAATCCACCGCGTCCGGAAACCGCCGCACCCTCACGAACGCGTCCGACACCGGCTCGACCTGGTCGAACACCCACGGATCGTCGACCTCGACCAGGATCGCCTGCGCCCCCGCCTCGAGCGCCGGATTGATGTCGCTGCGCATGCTGTTCCCGATCATGCACGCGGCCGCCGGGTCGGCGACGGCGAAGTGCGCGAGCGTGGCCCGGAACTCTTCCGTCGTCTTGCGGTGGCAGATGCGCACGCGGTGCGGGGGGACGACGTCGAGCACGCCCGACCGGCGGATGCAGTCGAACTGGTAGTCCGGATCCCCCGCCTGCGTGTAGATCGCGGTGTCGAAGGCGGCGGCGAGGCGGGCGAGCGCGTCGATCGCGCCGTCGTAGCACGGCGGCGGGCCGATCACGGCGCGGGCGAGGTCGGCGCAGCGCCGGACGATCGCGGGGTTCGGCGTGCGGCCGTCGAGCGCGCAGAGTCGCAGGTACGTCTCGCGAAACGAGGGTTCGAGGCGAAACGGCCCGAGCCCGTGCCGCTCGAGCATCTCGCGGTCGACCTCGTCGTGGTGGATGCGGCGGGCGTGGTCCGGATCGAAGCCTTCGGCGACCATCAGCTCGAACAGCGCGCGCCGGGCGTTCTGGAAGCGCGGCGCGGTGTCGACGAGCGTGTCATCGAAGTCGACGAGGACGAGCCGGAGCCCTTCGGACGCGCGTGTCGTTGCCATGGACCGGAAGGTAGACGCGCCGCGCCGCCCCGGTCAACGCCGAACGGCCGACGCCTACGACCGCAACTCATAATTGATGATCATCCGCCCGTATTCCGGGTCCACGACCTCGAGCGAGACGACGTCGCGACCCGATTCGTTCACGGCGTCGACGAGGTCCTCGATCGAGCGGACCGCGCGCCGATTGACGGCGACGACGACCTGCCCCGGCCGGACGCCGGCCCGCGCCGCCGTCGAGTACGGCCGGACCGAGGCGACGACCATCTTGCCGTCCTCGACGGCGACGGCGAAGCCGACGCGCGTCGGCCCCTCGACGGGCGGCGGCTCCGGCTGGACGCCGGACCGGATCAGCCCCAGCTCGACCGGGACGCGCACGGCCGCGCCGTAGCGGATCACCTCGACGGGGACGGTGCTGCCGGGCTCGAGCGTGGCGAGCGCGGCCTGGAGGTCGCTGACCGTCGCGACCGGCTTGTCCGCGATCCCGACGATCACGTCGCCGAGCCGGATCCCGGACTTCGCCGCCGGGCTGACCGGCTCGATGCTGACGACTTCCGCGCCCTGTGCGGCCTCGAGGCCGTAGACCTTCGCGTCCGCCGCATCCACGTTGTTCAGCAGCAGCCCGAGGTACGCGCGGCGGACGTGGCCGTGCTCGATCAACTGCGCCGCGACGCGCCGGGCGAGGTTGATCGGCACCGCGAAGCCGTAGCCCGCGAAGAACCCCGTGGGGCTCGCGATCGCCGTGTTGATCCCCACCACCTCGCCCGCCAGGTTCACCAGCGGCCCGCCGGAGTTGCCGGGGTTGATCGCCGCGTCCGTCTGGATGAAGTGCTCGAGCGGCGCGGTCCGCTGCTGGCCGTTCAGGATCCCGATCGCGCGACCGGTCGCGCTGACCACGCCGGCCGTCACGCTGAACTGGAGGCCAAGCGGGCTGCCGAGCGCGAGGACCCAGTCGCCGAGGGCGAGGCGGTCGGAGTCGCCGAGCCGCGCGACCGGGAGGCCTTCCGCGTCGATCTTGAGCACGGCGACGTCGGTGCTCGGGTCCCGCGCCACGACCCGCGCCTCGAACTGGCGCCGGTCGTGCAGCATCACGGAGACGCGGTCCGCCTGCTGCACCACGTGGTCCGAGGTCAGGATGTAGCCGTCGTCCGAGACGATGATCCCCGAGCCCGCGCCCTCCGGCGGGTGCCGCTCCGGCCCGCCCTCGGGGATCTGGCCGAACAGCCCTTGCAGCGAGACCGGCCGCGCTTCGATCTGGATGTAGACGACCGCCGGCAGCACCGCGTCCACGGCCTGATGGAACGTCTCGCTCGACGGCGCGCGCGCCGCGATCTCGTCCGCGTCCGGACCGCACCCCGCGAGGAGCACGGCCGCCATCCCTGCCCGTACGATTCGATTCCAGGTCATGCGGCTCTCGCGGTGCAATTTGCATGCATGGAACCCGCCATCGGCCGCGTTCTCCGCGTTCACCCACTGGCCGCCGTGCGGCGCCGTGCCGGCCCGTGCGGTCGCTGCCTGCGCCGGCGTCGGCGCCGAACGCGAACGGCGACCGGCCGCCCTGAAACCGCCGCTGCCGCGCCGCCGTATGGCGCCCGTCGATCCGCCGGCCGCGCCGTGCGGTCGCACCCGCGGGCCCAACCACCCGCCGGCACCACCACCCGGAGAGTCGAGGGATGAAGCGAAGCACGAAGCTGGGAATCGGGATCGTCCTCATCGCCGGCGTCGTCGGCGCGACGGCCACGATGAGCGGGTCCGACGGCCAGGAGACCGCCGCGCCGGCCGTCGAGGCCGTGCGTATGGAGCTGGTCGACCGGGCACTCGCCATCGGCACGATCGAGCCGGAGGTCGAGATCAGCGTGAAGTCGAAGGTCTCCGGCGTGGTCCGGCGCCGCTTCGCCGAGGTCGGCGACTACGTCGAGGCCGGCGACCCGCTCCTCGAGATCCGCCCCGACCCGACGCCGCTCGAGCTCGTCGAGGCGCGGCGCCAACTCGAGCTGCGCGAGATCGAGCTCGACAACCGGCGGCGCGAGATCGAGCGGCAGCGCGAGCTGAAGGAGCGCGGCCTCCTCTCCGAGAGGGAGTACGACGCCACGCGCCAGGCCTTCGCCGAGGCGGAGGTCCAGCTCCAGATCGCCCGCGAACGACTCGCGCTCCTCGAGCAGGGGAAGGTCACGATCGCCGACACCCGCATCGAGACCGTCGTCAAGTCCCCGATCGACGGTTTCATCCTCGAGGAGATGGTCGAGATCGGCGACCCGGTCGTGCCGCTCAGCAGCTACCAGGAAGGCACGGTCCTGCTGACCATGGCCGACATGAGCGACCTGATCTTCCGCGGCACCGTCGACGAGATCGACGTCGGCCGGCTGAAGGAGGGGATGCCCGTCGTGATCCGCGTCGGCGCGCTGCCGCAGGCCGAGATCCGCGGCGTGCTCGACCGCATCTCGCTCAAGGCGAAGAAGGAGGAGAACGCGACGACGTTCCCCGTCGAGATCCGCCTGACCGAGACCTCCGGCGCCACGCTGCGCGCAGGCTACAGCGCGAACGCGGAGATCATCATCGAGCGGCGCGACAGCGCGCTCGCCATCCCGGAGCGCGTCGTCACGTTCGAAGACGACGGCGCGTGGGTCACGGTCCTGAAGGCCGACGGCACGACCGAAAAGCGCGCCATCGAGACCGGCCTCAGCGACGCGATCCACATCGAGGTCGTGTCCGGCCTCGAGGAGGGCGAGAAGGTGCTCGAGAAGCCGACCCCGACGATCGGCTGAGCGGCTCCTCCATGCGGCTCCTCAACCTCGTCCGGCAGTTCCTCGACGACCTGCGCGCGCAGCGCCTGCGCACCGCGCTGACCGTCCTGGGCATCACCTGGGGCACGGTCGCCGTCGTCGTGCTCCTCGCGTTCGGCAGCGGCCTCGAGGAGCAGATGAAGACGCAGGCCCGCGGCATGGGCGACGGCATCGTGATCGTCTTCGGCGGCCGCACCACGAAGGCGTTCCGCGGCTTCGGCGAAGGTCGGCCGATCCGCCTCCGCGAAAGCGACGTCGGCCTTCTCGCCCGCGAGATCCCCGAGATCCGCGCGATCAGCCCCGAGTACGGCCGCTGGGAACCCGCCCGCCTCGGCACCGCCGTGACCAACGTCTACGTGACCGGGATCGCGCCCGTCTACGGCGAGATGCGCAACGTGATCCCCGAGCCGGGCGGCCGCTTCATCGACCGCCTCGACGTGGACCACCGCCGCCGCGTCGCCGTCCTCGGCGACGAGGTCAAGCGCACGCTCTTCGGCGATGCCGACGCGGTCGGCAAGGAATTCTTCATCGGCGACACGCCGTTCCTCGTCGTGGGCGTGATGCAGAAGAAGCGGCAGGGCTCGTCCTACCAGACCCGCGACCAGAACCGGGTGTTCATCCCGGCCAGCACGCACGCCGCGCTCTTCGGCGCGCGCACGCTGAGCAACATCGTCTACAAACCGACGACGCCGGCGCTGGCTCCCGCGGTGCGCGAACGGGTCTACGAGGTCCTCGGCCGACGCTACACGTTCGATCCCACGGACCACGACGCCGTCGCGATCTGGGACACGACCGAGATGATGAAGATGTTCGACTACATCTTTCTCGGCTTCAACCTTTTCCTCGCCATCGTCGGCAGCTTCACCCTGACGGTCGGCGGGATCGGCGTCGCGAACATCATGTACATCGTCGTGCGCGAACGGACGCGCGAGATCGGGATCAAGCGCTCGATCGGCGCGAAGCGGCGCGACATCCTGTTCCAGTTCCTCTTCGAGGCTTCGCTCGTCGTCGCCGCCGGCGCCGTCCTCGGCTTCCTGGTCTCCTTCGCCCTCGTCGAGCTGATCGGCATGCTGCCGATTCAGGAATTCGTCGGCCGGGCGACGATCTCGCCCCTCGTCATCACGGTCACCCTGTCGCTGCTCGGCGTGATCGCCGCGCTGGCGGGGCTGTTCCCGGCGCGCAGGGCGGCGAACCTGGACGTCGTCGAATGTCTGAGGGCGTAAGCCTCGCCGCGAGGCGCAGCCGGGCGGCGCGCAGCGCCGCGACGCCGTATTCGGAATTCGCCGGAACCGTACACCTCGTTGCACTCGACCGGGGCGCGACTCGCCGACGGGACCACGAGGGGTTCACTCGACGGCCGTATTGCTCCCGCACGGGGCGGAGCCTGACGGCCCACGGACTGCAGAACCAAACGCGCCACGGGCGCGCGGAGCCTGACCGTACGGGGTCCACGGGGGTCCCTCGGGGGAGAAACGCGTCACGGGCGCGCGGAGCCTGATTCACCATGATCCCGATCCTGCTCGAAGAGTTCTGGGGCGACCTCAAGACCCAGAAGACGCGCGCGCTGCTCACGACGTTCGCGGTCACGTGGGGCACGCTCGCGGTGGTGCTGATGCTGGCGTTCGGCGAGGGGCTGAAGCGCGCGGTCGTATCGGGGCTTCAGGGCGCCGGGCAGCGCATGTTCATGGTCTATGGCGGCGAGACGCACCTCCCGTTCGAAGGGCTGCCGAAGGGCCGCCCGATCCGCCTGACCGAGGAGGACATGGAGCTGATCCGGCGCTCGATCCCCGAGGTCGACCGGGTCAGCGCGTCGTACGGCCGGTCCGCGACGCTCGAGGTCGGCGACAACAAGACGCGCACCTTCATGGAGGGCGTGCACCCGGCGTTCGCGGAGATGCGCACGATGTTCCCGGCCCGCGGCGGGCGGTTCCTGAACGAGAAGGACGTGGCCGGGCGCCGTCGCGTCGTCTTCCTCGGCGACTCGATCGCGCACCGCCTGTTCGACGGACAGCCGGCCGTCGGCCGCACGGTGTTCATCGACGACGTGCCGTTCACCGTGGTCGGCGTCATGCAGTCGAAGTTCCAGACCAGCATGAACAACGGCCCGGACGCCGAGCGGGCGATCATCCCGGCATCGACGTTCCGCACGATCTACGGCAACACGTACGTCAGCCACCTGCTCGTGCGGCCGCGCGACGTGCTCGAGGCCGTGCGCGTGAAGCGCCGGCTCTACGAGGTGCTCGGTCGACAGCACAAGTTCGATCCGGACGACGAGCGCGCGCTGGCCATGTGGGACTTCATCGAAGAGGAGCGCATCACGCGCGCGATCGGTCTGGGCATCCAGATCTTCCTCGGCGTCGTCGGCGCGCTGACGCTCCTCGTCGCGGGCGTCGGCGTGGCGAACATCATGTACGTGGTCGTACGCGAGCGCACGCGCGAGATCGGCGTGAAGCTCGCCGTCGGCGCGCGCAAGCGGCACATCATCGGCCAGTTCATCTTCGAGGCGCTGCTGCTCGCGCTCGCCGGCGGTGGCATCGGCCTCGCCACCGCGACGGCGATCGTCCTCTTCGTGGACAGCCTGCCAAACGCGAACGAGGCGATGGTGTTCCTGCTGAACCCGAAGCTCTCCTGGTCGATCGCGCTCGGCACGGTCGGGATCCTCGTCCTGATCGGCGTCGTCGCCGGCGTGTTCCCGGCGCGCAAGGCCGCGAAGCTCGACCCCGTCGAGTCGCTGCGGTACGAGTGATACGGACTTCGCGTGAACCCTTCACGGTCCCGGCGGCGAGCCGCGCCCCCTGTCGAGTCCAATGTGGGAAACGGTTCCGGCGAATTCCTTATGAGCGCCGGCAACGGGCACGGTGATGGGGCTGCACGGTGAGGCAGAGCGACGGGCGGCCGCCGAGCGGGACGGCAACGAGGGAGATCGGCGGACGGGAGTGCGCGCGCACGGCGGGCGGGCACGGTCCAGGCGCACGGC
>DASVDG010000116.1:0-19363 GCA_036381255.1 Longimicrobiales bacterium
GCCGCGCAGCCTCGGCACCACCGCCATCGATGCGAAGTTGGTCGCGTAGTCGACGCCGGCGCCGGCGGCGTGGAGCGAGTCGATCAGTCGCACGATCGGCTGGGAGAACGGCTGCCGCGAGGAGAGCGAGAGATCCGCCCCGAGTATCTCGCGCGACTGCGCCGACACCGAGCGCACCACGTTGGCCGAGTAGGAGTCGATGGCCACCAGCGCGGCGACGCCGATGGAGATGGACGACGTGAAGAGCAGCAGCCGCCGCCGCGCGGGGCGGGCGTCGCGCCAGGCGATCGATGCGAGGTAGCGCCACCGGCTCATGCGGCGAGCTCGCTGTCGTGCACCACCATGCCATCGCCGAGCCGGATCACCCGGGATGCCCTCGCGGCCAGCAACGGGTCGTGCGTGACGAGCACCACCGTGGTACCGGCCTCGCGGTTGAGCTCCTCGATGAGCGCGATGATCGGCTCGCCAGTGGCCGAGTCGAGGTTGCCTGTGGGCTCGTCCGCGAAGAGGACGCGTGGCTGGTTCACGAACGCGCGCGCCAGCGCCACACGCTGCTGCTCGCCGCCCGAGAGCTGCGCCGGGTAGTGGTCCATCCGGCCGGCCAGCCCGACGCGCTCGAGCAGCGACTCCGCCCGCGCCCGCACCCGGCCGTCGCCGGCCGCGCCGGCCAGCTCCAGCGGCAACATCACGTTCTCGAGCGCCGTCAGCGTCGGCAGGAGCTGGAACGTCTGGAACACGAACCCTACTTTCTCCGCACGCAGCCGCGCGCGGCCGTCCTCGTCCAGCGCGCCCAGGTCGATGCCGTCGAGCCGGACCCTCCCCGCCGTCGGCCGGTCCAGCCCCGCGAGGAGGCCGAGCAGCGTCGTCTTCCCGCTGCCCGACGGCCCGACGACGGCGACGAACTCCTCCGGCTCGACCGTGAAGTCCACGCCCTCGAGGACGGATACCTCCCGCGCGCCGCTGCGATACCGCTTGGCGAGACCCTCTGCGACGATCATCATGAAGAATTCCGCGCTCCTGACCGCCCTCGCCTTCGCCCTCGCGTGCTCCCCGGGCGCCGACGCACCGGACCGCACGGGCGATGGCACGTCCGCCCGGCCCGACGCGGCCGCGCCGGCCGGGGTCGCCGACACGGCCGGGGCCTCCGACGCCGCCCGGGTCGCCGATGCAACCGGAGTCGCCGACGACGATACCGGGGCCGCTGGCAACTCTGGGATCACCGACGCCGCCAGGGCCGCCGATGCCGCCGGCACCGGCGTCGTCCTGTTCCTCGGAAACAGTTTGACCGCCGGCTACGGCCTCCCCGCCGACCAGGCGTACCCCGCGCTGATCCAGCGGAAAATCGACGCGGCCGGCTACCGGTTCCGCGTCGTCAACGCCGGCGTGAGCGGCGAGACGTCCGCGGGCGGGCTGCGCCGCATCGACTGGGTGCTCCGGCAGCCCGTCGCCGTGCTGGTCCTCGCGCTCGGCGCGAACGACGCGCTGCGCGGCCAGGACCTCGACGCCACGCGCGCGAACCTCCAGGCCATCATCGACCGCACCCGCGCGGTCCACCCCGGGGCCGCCATCGTGATCGCCGGGATGCAGGCGCCGCCCAACCTGGGCTCCGCGTACACGGAACGGTTCCGCCGCATGTTCATCGAGCTGGCCGAGGCGAACGACGCCGCGCTGATCCCGTTCCTCCTCGAAGGCGTCGCAGCGGTGCCCAAGCTGAACCAGGAGGACGGGATCCACCCGAACGCCGAGGGGCAGCGCATCGTCGCCGAAAACGTCTGGCGCACGCTCGAGCCGGTGCTGCGCCGCCTCGCCCGGGACGCGCGGTGAGCGGAGCGCGCCGGCCTCAGACCGCGAACTTCGGCGGCACGCGCAGGTGGTGGTCGGTCGCGTCCTGGTACGCCTTCGCCACCGCCAGCGCCTCCGCTTCGCCCCAGAGGTTGCCGATGAACGAGATGCTGACCGGCGTGCCGTCGGAGGTGAAGCCGTTCGGCAGCACGACGGCCGGGTGGCCGGTCAGGTTCGTCGTCAGCAGGACGCTGCCGGCGTAGGAGGGCGTGACGAAGACGTCGACGGCGCGCATCGCCTGGTCCATCGCCGCCATGAGGAGGGAGCGGAGCCGGTTCGCCTGGATGTACTCGACGGCCGGGATGAAGCGGGCCTCGCGGAAGATCTCCGGCCAGCGGCTGCGCTCGTCCATCAGCGCGTCGCGGCCGCTGCGCGTCAGGTCGTCGAACGCCGCCGCGCTCTCGGCGTCGAGGATGATGCGGAGCGCGTTCACGGGCAGATCGTCGGGCAGCTCGAACGGGATCAGCTCCGCGCCCAGCGAGCGCAGCACGTCGAGCACCTGGCGGTCCAGCCGGCGCCACTCCCGGTCGCGCTCCTCCTCCGGCTCCTCCTCGAAGCCGCTGGCGAGGTAGCCGATCCGGAGGTCTTTCGGAGAAACGCTCGCGTCCCAGACGAACGGCGCTTCGCGAACCGTCGGGTCCAGCCCGTCGGGGCCGTGGATCGCCTCGAACACGAGCGCGCAGTCCTCGACGCTGCGGCAGATCGGGCCGATCTTGTCCATGGTCCAGGAGAGCGCCATCGCGCCGTGACGGCTGACGCGGCCGAACGTCGGGCGCAGCCCCGTCGCGCCGCAGCGCGTCGACGGCGACACGATCGAGCCCAGCGTCTCCGTCCCGATGCTGAAGCCGACGAGCCCGGCGACCGTCGCCGCGGCCGACCCCGCCGACGAGCCGCTCGAGCCCTGCTCGAGGTTCCACGGGTTGCGCGTCTTGCCGCCGAACCAGACATCGCCCATCGCGAGCGCGCCGAGCGTCAGCTTCGCGACGAGCACGGCGCCGGCCTCGTCGAGCCGACGCACGACCGTCGCATCCTCGTCGATCACCTGGTCGACGTACGGCTCGGCGCCCCAGGTGGTGCGGTAACCCTTCACCGCGAGCAGGTCCTTCGCGCCCCACGGGATCCCGTGCAGCGGACCGCGGTACCGGCCGGCGGCGATCTCCTCGTCCGCCCGCCGCGCCTGCTCGAGCGCACGCTCCGTCGTCAGCGTGACGACGCACTCCAGCGTCGGACCGTACCGCTCGAGACGGTCCAGGTACATTTCCGTCAGCTCGACCGACGTGACCTGGCGAGTCCGGACCAGCTCGGACAGCTTCGTGACCGGCCAGAACGCGACCTCCTCGAGGTTCGCCGGACGCTCCACCCGGCCCGGCTCCGAACGCCGCGCGCGGCGCCCCGCCTTCACCTCCGCGGGCGGCCGCACGCCCGGCACGACCGGATCGAAGCGGATGGCGGGAACCACCGAGTTCGGCACCTCGACCGTGCGCAGCGCCTGATACGCCTCGAGCTTCCGGTTCAGCCCGCGCACCATCTCCTCGCGCTGCGCGTCCGTGAACTGGAGCCCCGCGATCTGCTCCGCCTGCGCGATCATCTCCTTCGTGACCTCGCCCCGCCCCAGCGCCCACAACACGCCGGGGAACAGCGTGCCGCCGAGACCGACCGAGGTGAAGTAGGCCATGAAGCGACGGCGGTCGATGGTCGTAGGCGATGCCGGGTTCACGAGCATGGTCCCATCTCCTGTCGAGGGTGTGGCGGCAATATACGAGGCCGATCCTTCTCGTGCGACGGAAGCCGCGCGACGCCGTCGTCGCCGCGTCGTTCCAGCGGGTGGCGCGCCGTCGTCGCGCGGCTCGTCGCGCTCGCCGGGCCCGGCGTCCTGCCCGGCGCCCGGCTCGGCGTCCGGATCGTCGGGCCCGGCGTCCGACCCGGCGCCGGGCTCAGGGAGCGGCCGGCCTCAGCGCCAGTCGATCCGCACGATCCGGCCGCCCGGCCCCACCGCCCACCCCGGCGCCGGCCCGGCCGCCGCGGTGGACACGGGCGCCAGCGCGCGCGTGCCCGGCTCCCCGATGTGGACCGACGTCGCCGAAACGGCCATCCCCCCGGCGCCCGCGCTCGCGTTCTCCCTCGCAAACCCCACCGCCCAGTACGCCGCCGTGTCGGCCGGCGCCCAGCTCCGTCCCTCGTCGACCGAGTAATCCATTCCGCCGGGCCCGACCGCGACCAGCGTCGGCGTCGGCGCGCCGGGCACGTACGCGGCGCCGAAGACCGCGCCCGGCAGGCGCGTGCGGCCGGCGAGGCTCCAGGTGCGGCCGCCGTCGGCGGTGACCGCGACGTTGTCCGTGTGCGCGTCCGGCCGGTCCAGGTCGCCGCCGAGCGCCACGCCGTGCAGCGCGTCGCGGAACGCGAGCGTGAAGATCCCCGCGGCCGCGCCGCCCACGATGGGCGCCGTCGCCACGCGCCACGTGCGGCCGTAATCCTCCGTCCGGAACACGCGCGCGACCGTGCCGGCGCCGGTCCCGACCCACGCGCGCCCGTCCGGCCCCGCGACGACGCACGTGCCGCTCGCCGCGAACGCGCCCTCGCCGCCCGGCTGCGCGTCCGGGACCCGCTCCGGCGGAACGCGCGTCCAGTGCGCGCCGCCGTCATCCGTCGTGCGCAGGATCACCTCCCCGGCGACGGCGTCGCTGAACACCACGCCGCGCCGCTCATCCCAGAACGCCAGGCAGTCGTAGAACGCCTCCGGCGCCGCGTTGCGGAACTGGAGCGTCCAGCTCCGCCCCCCGTCCGTCGTCTTGTAGATCCGGGACAGCTCGCCGGGGCCGGCGCTGAGGAGGTACGCCGTGCGCTCGTCCACGGCGTGGATGTCGCGGAACTCGAGCGAGTCCGCGCCCGGCACCTCCAGCCGCTGCCAGCTCCGGCCGCCGTCCGTCGTGCGCAGCACGGTGCCCCGGTGGCCGCTGACCCACACGATGCGGTCGCTCACGGCGCTCACCGCCTGGAGCAGCGCCGTCGTCCCGCTCTGCTGGGGCGTGAGCGTGGGGCGGCCGAGCAGGGCGCGGTGCGCGGCGGTCGGCGGTACCGCGCCGTCGCGCTCCCCGTTTGCCCTGCCCTCGACGGAGGCCGCCGATCCCGTGGGCGGGGCGGCCGGGACGGGACGGTCCGCCGGGTCGGGCGGGCGCGAGCCGCCCGCGCACGCGACGGCGAGCCCGACGACGAGCGCCAGGCACGTCGCTGCGGCCGGGGCACCCGCGTACGGCGGCTTCGGCCGGCCGGCGACGGGACCGGGCCTCGTGAACCGCCGCGCGCGGGGCGCGGAGCGGGGTCGGAGCAGGCAGCCGGGCCCGGGAACCCGCTCGATGAGCGCCCGGGCGAGGGCGGGACGCCCGTCGCCGTCGTATGCCGCCGTATCCGCGCCCACCCGGAGCGACTCGCCCGTGGTCATCAGTGGCGGTCGTGCGACGCCGCACCCGGCAGCGTCCACGGCTCGCGACCGAGCAGCGGCTCGCACCCCTCGCGACGCATCGTGTCGGCCAGGCTGATGATCTTCCAGCCATTCTCGGTGCGCACGAGCTGGAACGCGTCCACGCCGCAGTGGCTGAAGTCGTCGCCGCGGTGGAACGTGTACTCGGCCCAGACCGAGGCCAGGTTGCCGTCGATCCGGACGGCCGGATCGTACAGCCGCTCGTCCCACACGTCCGTCGCACCGCCGAGCGCGGCCAGGAAGCCGTCGATCGCGGAGACCGAGACCGCGGGGTGGCCGTTACGGACGCCGGCTCGGATCAGCCGCGCCTCGGGGTGGAAAACCCCTCGTACCACGGCCGTGTCGGCCGCGCGCATTCCATCGAAGAGTCGCTGCACCACCTCCAGCACCGCGTGCTCGTCCGAGGTCTGCGCCGCCACCGGCGTGGCGGAGAGGAGGAGCGTGGCCGCGACTGCCAGGGATCGTCTCATGAGCGTTTCCCCGTTCGGGATGTGAGCGTTGGAACGCCGCGCATCGGGTGCGGCCTCCCGGCACGGTCGCGCCGTCGCCGGCCCGCCGCCGATGCGACCGTCGGCCTCGCGGCAGGCACCCGGAGGCGCGACACCGCGCGCAGCGCGGCGGACGTGCGTCGGAGCGGGACAGACCCGGAGACCGGGCGTGCGTCGGCGGAACCCGTGCAATGTAGCACGGCGCGGGCGGGTCGGGAATCCTCGGGGAGCGCGAGCGGGGGGGCGAGCACGTGGGGGCGAGCTGTGGGCGAGCGCGGGCGCAAGGGCGGCGGGCGCGGCGGCCGCGACCGGCGGGATCGCGCAGCAGCGGACCCGCCGGCGGCCCCGGCCGTGCACGACGCCGAGCGGATCGCGCGCCACGCCGAGCCCGTCGTCGTCGCAGATCTCGAGGCTGCGCAGCTCGTCGGGTACGTCGACCCGTCCGAGCCGGGAGCGGCGCGGCGCCGGCCGGATCGCCGGCGCCACAACCGGAGGCCCAGACGGCGGATGCGACGCCGTCACGTGGCGCGGTGGATCTCCTGGAAGACCAGACGCTTCACGGCCTCGCGCAGGCGGGACCTGCGGTCGGCGTCCAGCGCCGGGCCGAACGCCTCCTGGAGCACTTCCATCAGCGCGTCGATGTTCTCCTGGTGCGTGTCGTCGACCTCGAAGCCGGCTTCCGCCAGGGCGGCGCCGACGGCGGCTTCGGGCAGCTCGGGCTCGCCGGTCCGTTCGAACGTGTCCGCCGCATCGGAGCCGATCGGGATCCAGTAGAACGCCGTGGGCGGGTTCTTCTCGTTGTCGTCCCCCTGTTGCACGCTCACGGACCAGGCGGCGCCCCGCTTCACGGGCATGGTGAAGCTGGCCGGGTTGCTGCACCTGGACGTTTTGCGATCGCCGTGGCGTTTTTTCGAGTAATAGACGGTGTTCCCGCCCGTGGCGCCGATCCACATCCCCGCGGTGCTCCCCCAGATCCATGCGAGCGACTTCGCGCCGGCGTCATTCGGCGGGAACCCGACGTAGCCGATGACGATGCCGTCGGTCTTCGCTCTGTAGCTTCCGGGCGAGACGGAGCGGGGCGCGCCCATCATCCCGACCGCGCCCGCGGCCGTGAGCAGTCCGTGGATCGTGGCGTCCGCGAGGCGGGTCGCGCCGGTCACGTCGAGCGCCCCCTGGACCGCGGTCGCATGTAGCGTGCTCTTCCCCGTCACGCCCATCGTCCCGCTCACCTGCGCGGCGCCCAGCGTGGCGGTGCCGGAGACGCCGAGCGCGCCATCGACCGTGGTCGCGTGCAGCGTGGTCGCGCCGGCCACCTCGAGCGTGCCGCCCACGCTCGCGTTCCCGGCGACGGCGGTCGACTTCGGCGTGAGGTCCGGGTCCTTCACCGTGACCGTCAGCGCCTCGTACAGGTAGATCGGCTCGTAGCCGGCGCCGCCGTCGCCCGTCGGATCGCCGGTGACCGACGCGACGAGCACGAACGTCGTGTCCGTCGCCACGCCGCCCTTCAACGTGAAGCTCGTGTCCGTGCCGGAGTAGATCGGCTTGGGGTCGCCCTTGCTGTAGATGCGGTAGTACGTGCCGTTGCTCTCCCACGACAGCCGGATGGCCGCGCCGTTCGCGAACTCCGTGGCCGGCACCGTCGGCGCGGACGGCGCGGCCGCGACGAAGTTCTTCAGGTAGAAGGTCGGCAGCTCCTTCTCGAGCGAGAACGTGACCTGCTTCGTCGTGTACGTGGCCGGGTCCGACCCGGTGCCCGAGCGCTCCTGCACGAGGTAGTCGAACGAGCCCGGCACGGAGTTCACGGTCGCGACCATGCCGAACACCAGGTCGTAGTCGATCTTGTTGTCGCTGGCGTCGCGCGTCTTGAACGTGTAGACGGCGTACGACTGATCGTCATCGAGGCCCAGCTCGGAGCCCTTCACCCGCGACACGCTCTCGACGGCCCACTTCGACGTGTTGACGGAGACCTGGGGCGAGTCGGCCGAGAGGTCCGTCGCGTCCGGGCCGATCGGCACGGCGATCTTGATCTCGTTGCAGTAGACCGGCGCCGCGTCGGCGAAGACGGCGACGTTGATGCGGCCGTTCGTCGCCGTCTGCGACGTGCTGACCTGGAGCGGCGCCGGGTCGGTCGAGAAGCGGTACGTCAGGAGCGCTTCCGTCTCCGCGGCCCGCACGCCGGATTCGTCGATGGGGATCGTCTTCACGTCGCCTCCTCGTTTGGGGGTGAGGTGTCGGAGCCGGCCTATGCCGACTCGTTCAGGTCGATCACGAGCTGGAGCACGCCTTCCCTCAGCGTGCGCGGGCCGCCCTCGAACGTCGCCTCGGGCGTGGCGGCCGCGAGGTCGTACGCCGCGACCCCGCCAGGCGCGGCGCCCGCGGCCCGCTCCCACCACGACCAGCTCCCGTTCTGCTCGATCGGCGTGGGCAGCGTGATGGCCTCCGGGTGCGCCGGCACGACGCCGCCCTGGGCCGGCGTCGGCGCGACGTTCGTCACCACGGGGCCGGCGTGGAACGTGACTTCGATGCGATCGAGCGCCCGTTCGACGAACGCGCCGGGCACCTCGACGCGCTTGACCGGCAGGAGCCCGGTCGTCGCGTGCACGGCGGCGCGCGGGTCGACGAGCATCGTCACGAAGGCCTGGTCCGATTCGTCGAAGCGCAGCTCGATGTAGTTCCCGCCGTCGCGGCGGCCGACGGGGCCGATCTGCCGCACGTAGCCCTGCTCTTCCGTCGTCTCCGGTGCGGCGACGCTGTTGAACGTCTCGTAGTCGTTCCCGACGAAGTAGCCGATGAGGCCGTCCTCGCGGGTCGCCTGGTCGCCGAGGCGGACCGCGAACGGGTGGGCGAGGAACGCGGGGGCCGGCGGGTCGAACGTCGCGCTCCACCCGGTGTCGCGGATCGCCGGGCCGTAGAGCCGCAGCGCAAGGCGCGCGCGCACCAGCGCGAGCGGCCGGCCGATGAGGACGGAGAGATTGCGGTCGCTGCGCCCGCCGAGCGGGTCGATCGTCCAGAGCGTCGCGTCGATCGCGCGCAGGAACGTCTCGAAGTCCGGCTGCCGCGCGATCGCCTCCGCGCCGAGCATGCGCGCCAGGTGCGGCGCGACCTTCGCGACGTCGTCGAGCGTCGCGACGTCGCCGTGCGCCGGCGGCTGCCACTCGCCTCGCTTCGTCCCGTCCGCGCCGGTCACGAGCCGGAACTCGCCCAGCGCGGCGCCGTCCGGGCCGTAGACCAGCACGCTGCGGTCCAGGTGGTTCGGCAGCACCCACCCGGCGATCGGGTTCACGTCGGCGTCGCGCCCGAAGATGCGGTCGTCGTCGAGGCCATCGAGCAGCCGGAAGTCGAGCCGCGCGGGCTGGAGCGCGCGCGGCGGGAGCTGCGCGACCGCCGCGATCTCATCGTGGATCACCGCATCGGGCAGCAGCGCGTCATCGCGCACGAGCGGGAAGTTCTTCGCGTCGAACAGCCCCGAGCCGTCGCTGCTCTCGATGACCCAGAGCCGGCGCCCGAACGCGTCGTACAGCGCCAGCGCCTCGAAGTGGAACTGCCCGTGGCGCGCGGCGTGGAACGACAGCTCGGGACCGTTGGGCAGGTACGGCGTCGCGGTCACACGGCCCTGGTACGCGTCCCCGGCGACGGCGCCGGACGCGGCGCCCGCCGGGAACCCGGCCAGCTCAGCGACCGAATACGTGTGCGTGCCGTCGCTCAGCGTGTCGTCCGGGCCGGGCCGGCGGAACGCTCGTCCGTCGCGCAGCGCGAGCGATTCGTTGAACCCCGTCAGCGCCTGGGCGAGGACCGGCCAGTTCTCGACCGCCTGGATCCATTCCTCGAGCGCGTCCGCGTCGGCGTCCGGATGCAGCGCCATGAACTGGCGCAGTCGCGCGCTGAACACGTACTTCACGTGTGGGCCGAGCGACGAGATCCCGCCGACCACCCGGTCCTCCGTGGCCGGAGTGCCGGCGGAGGGCGCGTAGTGGTAGTCCGTGCCGTCGAACACCCAGTTGCGCGCGCCGTCCGCCTCGTAGGGGATGTGCGTGTAGCGGACCTTCCATTCGAGGAACTCCGGGCGCCAGGGCTGCGTCCACGCGTCCAGCCCGAGCATCGGCAGCGGCGCGTCGTACGCCTCGGGCGAATGCGCACGCATCACCTCCGCCGCGCGCTCGACCGATACGCCGGCCGCGGCCGCGACCGCCGGCGCGTTCGTCGGGTCCAGCAGGAAGAACTCCGTCGCCAGCGCCGACGCCTCCGCCGGCAGCGCGTCGGCGTGCGGCAGCCGCGGCAGCGTCGGGCCGAGCGTGGCGGCGTCGGCCGTGCCGCCGTCGATCGTGATCGCCGACACCACGTCCGCGGCCGGCCGCACGACCAGCGAACCGTCCGGGTCGGTCGCGGGCGCCGGCTCGACGCCGGAAACCACCACCACCGGGTCCGTCGCGGTCCAGAACCGCGGCGCGGCGACGGGCTTCAACTCCTTCGACGCGTCCAGCCCCTTCGCGTCGGCGAACGCCTGGATCCCCGCCCGCTTCGCCTCCTCCGGGTCCATCCCGGGCGCCGGCGCCGTCTGCGGCACCTTCGCGGCCAGCGCCTGCACCGTCGCGTACTGGTCGAGAAGCCGCGCCGTGATCCCGTCCGGGTCGGCCGGGTCCAGGTACCGCTCCAATTCGGCGTTCGTCACGCCCGGCGACTCCGGGAACATGCCGTCCGGGTTCAGCCCGAGCTTCCACCACGTCGCGTGAAACGTCCACTGCAGGTCGAACAGCTCCCGCAGCGCCTCGTCCAGCGCCGCCTGGTCCGCATTGAGCTGCGCCAGCCACGCCGCCTCTTCGGCCGTCAGCTCCGCCGGCTCGCCCTCCTCGCCGCCGCGCACCACGATCTCCCACGCGTATCCGCCGGGCTCCGCGCCGAACCACGTCTGGCGGACCCGCCGCTCCAGAAACGCATCGCCGTTCACACGGTCGAGCTCCGGAAGCACGTCGTATTGGAATGCCTGGAGCAGCTTCGATACCGACTCCGGGTATCCGGCGGCGGCGAGCTGCCGCTGCATCAGCGCGGTGAACGCATCGATCGCCGTATTGCCGACGGCGACGTTCAGCCGGCCGGTCGACCGGACCGCCTCGAGCGGGTCGTCCGCCGGCGGCTCGCCGTCGCGGTCCCACACGACCTCGAGCGCGAGCCCCTGGTACACGCTGCGCGTCGCCTTCCCCGCCGCGTCGCCGGCGACCGTCCATTGCAGTCGCTCCAGCAGCGCCGCGTACGCGTCCTCCGACGTCGTGTCCGCCGTCCACGACGCCAGGATGTCGTCCGCCGGGTCCGAGTACCACCCCACGACCTGGTAGCTCACCGTGCCGGCGTCGACCCCCTCGAGCGCGTCGTACATCGAGAAGACGCCCACGTTGTGCGGGTAGTACGTGCTGAACACCGCGTTGCCCGGCGCGACCGCGGTCAGGAACGCGGTGTCCGCGGCGCGCTCGCTCCAGCCGTCGGCCAGCGGGAACCGGACGCCGAGGTTCGCCACCTGCGGGCCCGTCGCCGACGGGTCGAGCGAGGTCGTGTTGCGCAGCGGCTCCGCGCTCTTCCTCCACGCCTCGACGACCGCCGGATCGACCAGGTACATGCTCATCTGCGCGACGTCGACGTCCGGAAACCGCTGCTTCACCCCGTCGGTGAGCGGGCAGTCGCTCTCGATCACCCACGCCGTCCACTCGCGCGGCTCGGTGCCGTGCGCGCGCACGACCAGCCACCGGTTCGGCACCCGCGGGTAGACGATGTTGCCCGCCTCGTCCTGCTCGCCGCTGCGCAGCGCGCGTGGCAGCGTCCAGTGCAGGTACACGCCCTCCGCGGGCACGCCGGCCTGACGGCCGAACGCCTCGGGCTCGGGGCTGTGGAAATCCTCGAGCGCCTGGTAGTTGTACTGCCACCACCGGAACTCGCCGTCGCGCGCCAGCACCGCGCGGTTGGCGACCAGCACGTCGAGGTGGATCGGGACGATCAGCGCGGTATCGGCCATGGCCATCGGCTCAGGTTGGCGACCCGCCCGGGGTCGTGAACAGGATCGCTTCCGGCGACTTGACCATCTGCAGCGCGAACGCGCCCGGGCCGAGCGGCGACGGCGGCGTGCCGGCCGCGGCCGCGTTCGCGGCGGCCAGCTTGCGGACGAGCCCGTCATCGACGTCCGGCGCGAGGCGCAGCACGCGGCTCGCCGCCGAGCGCAGGCACGCCGCGGTCGCGCCCGTCGGGTCGCGCACGAGGAACATCGGGTCGCCGGGGAGCTGCGCGCCCAGCGGCGGATCGCCTTCCTGCGTCGGGGCCACGAGGTTGCGCAGCGGCACGCAGCCGTCGTCGTCGACGCCGAAGCGGAACCCCTCCGGCGGCTCGGCGAACTCGATTGCGTCCGGCACGCCCTGGATCAGGCAGAACAGCACGTCGGGCGAGAGGTGGTCCAGCCGGAGGATCGGGAGCAGCGCATCGCCATCGCCGACACGCGGCCGCACGGCCAGGTTCGGCCAGCCGGAGACGACCGCGGACCGCAGCAGGAGCCCGCTGATCGGACCATCGCCGGCGTCCGGCGTCGGGGCCCCGCCGCCCCGCCCCCGGCGCTCGCGCGCCGCCGCCTCCAGCGCGCCCGCCACCAGCCGCTCGTACAGCACCGCGTGCAGCAGCGTGTCCCGCGTCGACGCCACGCCGATGCTGAGCGCGCCGTCGACCAGCGCGCCGATCCAGTTGCGGTCCACGTAGAAGAACCGGATCGACTCGGCCGGCAGCAGGCGCGCGTCCGCGACCAGGTAGTCGAACGGCACCGGGTAGAGCAGGACGAGCCGGCCGAGCCAGCGGGCGATCGGCTCCAGATCGGTCTCAGCCACCGCCGCGAGCCGCGCCTGCACCTCCGGCCGCGCGAGGAACGCCTCGAGCGCCGCCCGGGCGTCACCGGCCCCACTGCCGTCGTCGCCGCCGCCGCCGTCGTCAACCGCGTCGGTGCCAGCCGCGTCGGCGTCGGCCGGCACGGCGGCCGACGCCGCGCCGGCCGTCTGCAGCAGCATCGTGTCCAGCAGCCCCGCGAGCGTGTCCTGCGCCGACGCGTCGTACCGTGCCGTCGCGACGTCGTCCGCATCGTGGGCCGCGCTTTCCAGGCGGTGCAGCAGGTGGTCCATGACGAAGTGCACGCGCCGCCGCAGGTCGAGCACGCGTTCGCCGAACGTCCGGTCCGCGAGCGCCGCTGCGCGGCCGATCTGCCACGCGGCGGCGAGCGAGAGGTCGAACACCCCGTTCGCCTCGTCGTAGACGATCGCCGCGTCGCCCGACGCGAACGGCGCCGGCTTCTCGATCGCCGTCGTACGCACCGGCACGAGCGGGCCGCGGTACCACGCGAACGTCTCCTCGCCCGTACGCGTGTGGTAGGCCAGCGGTACGAACCCGTCGCGGAGCCGCCGCGCGGCCGGGTCCCCGCCCGGAACGCCCGACGGCGGCGGCAGCCGCAACAACAGCTTCTCGGGCGCGTACGCCTCGCCGTCGTACTCGGACCGAACCAGCGCGTCGAACAGCCCGCTGAAATCCTCGAGGTGCTCCGGCAGCGTCTGGAACGTCCAGCTCGCGAGCGAGAGCAGAGCGACCGTCTCCGCGCCGCCGAAGTCCGGCTCGTCCACCAGGTACGGCTCCAGCCCCTCGACCGAGACCAGGTGCACGATGCTCTTCACCGGCGGGGTGTCCGGCGCCGCCGGCGCCGCCGGGAAGCGATTCGCGACGACCACGGCGTGGAGCCCGTCCTCGGCCTGCGCGCTCGTCGCGCGGTCGCCGGTGTCGCTCCGGCGGCAGTGCGCCAGGTAGCGCAGCTCGCCGAGCCGCGGCGCGATCTCGCGGAAGACGGCGGCCGGCACGCGGATGTAGGTGCACGCGTCGTCGTCGGCCACGTCGTACTCCCGCTCGATCGCCGGCCGGACCTCGCCCTCGACCGGCCGCAGGAACTCCGCGACCGTCGTCGCGATCGACCGCGTCGGCGATGACTCGCCGCCGACCAGCTCGGACTCCGCGAACACCAGCAGCGCGAGCCACGGCGTCGGAGCGCCACCGCCCGCCATCCCCCGCGCCCACGGCAGCATCGGGTCGGAGAACACGACGTGCGGCAGCACCGTCCCGTAGCGGCCCGTGCTCGCCGGCGGCGGGTAACGGTGCACGACCGCCGACGCGGGGATCGCGAACTGCGGCGCGGCCACGACGACCTCCTGCACCGCGCCGAGCGGGACGACCGCGCCGTCCGCGTCCACGTTCAGCGGCGCGCCGGCGTGCTCGATCGCGTGCTCGACGCGGATCCTCCAGTTCCCGGCCTCCAGCGCCGGGACGTAGGCGTCGTAGAATCGCAGGTCGCCGGCCGTCAGTCCGTCCGTGCCCGAACTCGCCATCATCCCCCGCCCGGGTTGCGCCGATCGGTCACCGCTGCACCATCGGCGGATCGCTGTAGAGGTGGCCCGCCTCCCGGGCCAGAACGTCCACGCTGCCGTTCGCGCCGTCGTAGACGCCGGCCGCGGCGAGCGTCGCGTACAGCGCGTCCCGCGCCGCCGTCGCTTCCGCGCCCGCGATCCCCGCGACCGCGGCGACGGACGTCGCCTCGTAGCGCGGCACGAAGTCGGGTGACGGCGCCGCGTCCGCCGCGATCGGCGCCCGGCCCTCCGGCGAGAGGTACGCCACCGCGAGCGTACCCCCGGGCACGATCCCGAGCGTCGCGCCGAGCACGGGCTCGGGCGCGGTCACGTCGTAGCCGACCAGGCGGTCCGGGAGCACCTCCGCCGTCGGCCGCTTCGGGATCTGCGTGAACGGCGACGGCGGCTCGCCCCACAACGCCGCCGGCACGGCGCCACGCCGCGGGACGATCGTCCAGCCGCTGACGTCGATCGCCTGCGTCGCGTCCTCGCCCCGGAAGATCCACAGCCGATGCGTCGAGGTCACGCCGCGGCGGTCCATCGGCCGCACGTCCACGGTGCCGTCGCCGTCGTCCACGGCGAGCGCATCGGCGACGGCGGCATCGGCCGCGGCGTCGCCGTAACGCAGCCGCCCGGCCGGGATCGCCGACTGCGTGGTGAAACGGAAGCGCCGGGCGCCGACGATCCACGCCTTGCCGCCGCTCGCCTCGCGCGCGACCGTGCCGCGCAGCCCGTCGCTCGCGGCGATGCGGCACACGTCGTTCGGATGCGGCAGCAGCGAGGCGAAGTCGGTCCACGGCAGCGGGTCGTCCTTCGCCGATGCGCCGCGCGAGCCGAAGCGCACGGTGAACGAGACGACCGACAGGTGGATCCGCACCTTGCCGCCGGTCGGCGGGCCCCACAGCTCGACCGTCGCGCCGACCGACGCCTTGATCGTCTTGTGGCACACGCCCAGGTTCAGCCGGTACGACGCGCCGACGTTCACCTCGATCTCCGCATCGAAGAAGAACGGCCGCCACGAGATCAGCAGGTCCGCGCGCGCGGTGAACCACGCGCGCAGGCCGCCATCGTGGTAGACGGTCTCGAGACTGCCGCCCGCCATCGCGCACGACGGCGTCAGCGCCAGGTACGCGTCGCCCTTGATCGTGACCTTGCCGCTGACCGGCCAGTTGAAGCCGAGCCGCGGCTGCGTCGGGTAGTACGCCGGCGGCCGGAACGCCGGGTGGTAGCCGCCCAGCGTGACGACGAACTGCCCGGCGTGCTCGCTTTCGCCGAACCACGCGAAGAACGAGAAACCGCCCGTAAGCGTGCACTCCGGCGTCAGCACGTACGAGCGGTCCGTGAGCTGCGCGGCGAGCCCGAAGAACCCGTCCGCCGGACGGAACACGGCGTCGAGCTGCATCTCGGCGTACGCGTACGACGCCGCGCCCTCCGCCGGCACCGGGAGCTGCACGGTCGAGATCCCGAGCAGCGAGAAGCGCAGGTCGTCGCCCAGCTCCGCGATCAGCAGCGCCTTCGAGCGCACCAGCTCGAACGACGTGAACGACAGCCCCACGGCCAGCCACGTGTCGCCCGGGCTCGGCTCGATCCAGCGCCGCGGCGTGCCGCCTGGCTCGAGCGGCGCCCGGCCCTCCAGCACGTCCAGCACCGCCATCGGGTCCTGCGACGGCGCCGGACGCCCCGGCTCCGGCGGCGACGCCAGCGCGAGCAACGGGAAGTCCTGCACCTCGTCGCGCGCCGGGAGCGCCAGCGACCGGTTGAAGCCGAAGCCGCCCATCAGCCCGGTCACGAAGAACGCCGGCGGCCCGCCCAGCGGCGACTCGAGCTGCGCGAACACGAACAGCGACGGGTCGCCGGACTCGAGCTGCGCGTACGAGCCCACGCCCGACACGGTGTAGTTCGCCGACTTCGCCACCGCCACACCGTCGTACCGGTACGCGGTGGACGGCGCGAGCTGCTGGCCGGGGACGGCGAGCAGCGCGCCCGTGATCTCGAGCGGCGGCCGCGCGTATCCCAACCCGAGCCCGCTCAGGTGGAACGTCGGCTCGAACTTCGTCAGCGGCGTGCCGACCGCCAGGCCGTCCAACGAGAACGTCAGCGGCCCCATCGCGATCGACGCGTCCAGCACCACGAATAGCGCGCCGCCCTCGCTCTCGTAGCGGATCCCCACGCGGCGGAACGAGAAGACGCCGAACGTCTTCTGCACGTCGAACCAGCACGTGCCGTCCTCGCCCGCCGGCGGCTCGGCGCCGGCCGGCGGCCCCGCTTCGGGCGCCGCGGCCGCGGCGGAATCCGCGGCCGCCACGGCAGCCGGCGCCACGGCGCTCCCCGCAGACGGCGCTTCCGGCTTCGCCTGCTGCTCGCACACCGCGGTCTCCGGCTCCACGTCCTCCGGCTCCACGTCCGTCGGCTCCACGTCCGTCGGCTCCGGTGACGCGCTCGTGCCGAGCGGCAGATCCAGCGGCGCCGCGTCCCGCCCGAGCTGCAGCGTGCCGAACAAGGTGACCGTCGTGTCGAGGTCGCGCTCCGGGAGCGTGGGATAGCCGTCGAGCGCCGCGAGCGCGGCGTTCACCGCGGCGGCCTGCGCCTTCGTCAGCGGCTGCGTGAGGATCCAGACGCCCATGTCGCGGATGCCGAGCTGGTCCGCGTCGGGGATCTTCTCGCCGACCAGCGGGATGTCCGAGAGCCGCACGAAGATCGGCACCTCGACGCCGAACGCGTAGCCCGTCTCGCCGTCGAACGTCTGCGTCACGAACACGGCCTTGCCGTAGTTCGCGGAGTCCGCCGCCAGCAGCACCGACCCCGCCGTGAGGTCGTACGTGAACTCGACGCGCGTCAGCCCCAGGTCGAGCCCCTCCGGGATCCCGGGGCTCGGCAGCCCGAGCATCTCGCACAGCGACTCGATGCCGAACGTCTCCTCGCCCTCCGCCTGCCACGAGCAGGTCAGCGCCTCGTTCTCGTGGAAGTCGTAGAGGACGGTGAACAGGCTCTCGCCGATCAGGACCGCGCCGGTCAGGCGGCCCGTCCACGGCTGCTCGCCCGTGGCCGCGTCGACCGCGCCGGCGCCGATCTCGACCCGGCCCGTGACCGACTTCAACAGCGGGTCGTCATCGGCGACGTAGTCGACCTGCGCTTCGAACGCGAACGAGCCGTCCGCCGTGTCGTAGCGCGGCATCTCGAGGTCGGACAGCACGATCTCCGGCAGGCCGTCGGGGAGCACCACGCCGAAGATCGACGCGATGTCCCGCACCACGTCCGACAGGTTCACGCGGCTCCCGTCGTACAGGCCGCCGGACAGCACCCACGTGTCGCCGGTGCCCGTGGTGGCCAGGTACAGCTCCGTCCCCGCGATCTCGAAGAGGCAGCCGAACGCGAGCTGCTGGAGCGCGCCCGCGCCGTACTCCACCTCGAACGAGAGCCGGTCGACGACGAACGTCGGCAGGATCTCGAGCTGGCCTTCCGCCTCGCTCGCCAGCGCGTACGTCCCGTCGTCGATGTCCGCGCGCAGACTGAACGTCGTGATCACGAAGTCGCTGCGCCCCGGCAGCGTCGCGCCCGGCGCGAACAGTCGCATGAAGTCCTCGACATCGACCGCGCTCCCCGGCGCGAGCTGCGCGAGCACCTCGTTATCCGGGTAGAACACCGAGGCATCGATTCGTGCGGGGCCGGCCTCGATCTCCGCCGTGACCGTCGCGGTTACGCTCTCCGCGTCGCGCGGGTTCGCGATGCCGAACACCGCCTGCAGCCGCTTCAGCACGAGCCGGTCGACGACCGTCCAGTCCGTGCCGAGCCCGATCGTCATCTGCACGTCGCGGATCTCGCCCGTCTCCAGGTCCAGCACCAGGCTCGCCCAGTCGATCGACAGCTCGCCGATCGGCGTGTCCGCGCTGATCGCGCCCGACGGATCCTCCCCGCCCGTCAGCCCGGAGAGCTGCGAGAGGCTGCTGATCGACGGCGCCGGCGCCAGCGTGTCCAGCCGCATCGGCAGCGACTTCGCGTCCTCCCGGAGCGTGAGCACGACCGGGAGCGGGAGCCCGGGGACTTCCAGCTCCGCCTTCAGCTCCACGGCCGCCAACAGCCACGGCTCCTCGCCCTCGACCTCGCTCTCCACCGGCTGGCTCCACGCCGTGAGCACCATGCTCAGACCGAAGCCGGAGACGGCCGGCGCGGCCATCGTCTCGCTGCGGAGGTCCATGCCGGGAAACGCCACGCCGGCCGGCGAGCGCGTGACGACGATGTCGCCGTCCAGCGTCGGCTCGCTCGGGAACATCCACGCGACCGGCGCGAGCAGCCCCTGGGTCGTCGGGGCCACGGACGTGAACCGCACCGTGTCCGCCTCGTACGTCGAGTCGAGCGTGAACGCCGCGCGGCTCAGGACCAATGCGCCCACCGGCGCGCGCGACGCGAGTACCGGGAAGCTGTCGGCGAGGCCGTAGCCGGTGGGCATGTCCGCGTCGACCGCGAGCTGGATCGTGCCATCGCCCGGGTCCCGGAACGCGAGCGCCGCCGGCACCGTTTCCGCGCCGCCGTAGAGCGCGAAGCCGGCGGTGTACAGCGTCGCGTTCGCATACACGACCTCGGTGTCCCGCACCTCGGCCGGCCCCGTCACGGCGACGAGCGCGCCGCCGAAGAACGCGTCGAGCAGCCGGTCGACGTCCGGCGAGTCGAGATCGCTGCCACTCTCGAGCCGCAGCTCCCCGTCCGTGATGTGCCCCTCGACCCGGGCCAGGATCTCGGCACCCGTCATCGCGCGCTCACAGGTTCATCGTGAAGATGACGGGCAAGTGGTCGCTAACGCACAGGTGGACGAATTCCGCGGCGCGACGCGCGGGGGGATCCACGTCCGCGAACGGCTCGGAGAAAATCCCCTGGTCGAGCGCGAGGACGAAGCTCCCGATGTCCCGGATCCCCGGCGTGGCCCGCCCCGGCTCGTTCCGCTGCCCTCGCACGACGTTCAGGTGCTCGTTGAAGATCTCCAGGTTCGTGAACGATGTGATGCGCTCCGCCTCGAGGTTGTACGCTACTCCGGCGGCGCCGCTCACGGCCGCCAACAGGTCGTAAACCTCCGCCGGTGCCGGCGCGGGCGCCTGCTCCTCCGTGAATCCCCGGTAGAACACGTTGTCGATCGCCAGGTGACGGTAGTTGTCCGT
>DASVDG010000117.1:0-28658 GCA_036381255.1 Longimicrobiales bacterium
GGCGGTCGGCTGAAGTGCGCGGCCGTCGGGTTTCGGCGCTTCCGCGCGCTTCTTCAGGCGGTAGCGGAGCGCGCCCTCGCTCACGCCCATCTGGCGGGCGACCTGCCGGACCGAGGTGCCTTTCTGCACCATGTCCGCTGCAACCATGATCTGCTCCTTTCCCAGTTTGGCCACCTGTGCCCTCCGCGCGTGAAGTCGTCACGGAGGGTGCCGAATTCCCCGAATTCGGCAAGAGACGGGTGCGTAAAACTGGGTGTCTCCAGAGGAGCAAGATGGGGTGATTCTCTACAGTCGCTGCGGCACAAGCACCTCCTGGCGGCGGGGATCACGAACGGTCAGCCACCGCCACCAAGCAAAATTCGTTCATGAGCACTCGGTATAAGAGCATGCAAGGCACCGGCGGATCGCTCGCCTCACGCGGATCTCCGGCAGGGACGGCGTGAGTCGTCGCAAGGGGCCGGCAGTAGCGCGAGGGAGGTAATCCATTCATCGGACCGGAGCGCGCAAACACCTCCGGCGCCTTCGGGCCGCGCCGCAGGGAAACAGGCGTACGTCCTTCAATGGGGTCGGTCGGGGATCGCGTCGATGGCGCCGTGCGCGGGATTTTCGGTACCCTCGAGTGCGAGCCGATCGAGCCCGGCCGCGCCGAGGCGCGGTATGGAAGGACCGGGCCCCGGCTTACTCTCCTGAGGTCGGCGGTATCACGGCTCGTCGGCGTCGCTGGCCATCTCACGACCCTGCCCGCGCCGTCCCCGATCCCGAAACTCCGCCCCCACCGTCCCCAGCGCCACGCCCGCCACGTCCGTCAGTGCCCGTAGCCGCCCCGCGGCCGCCGCGTGCCCCGCGCCGTGCACCAGCGCGAGCGCCGGGTTGCGCGTGTGCCCCACGCGGGCGTCCTCGAGGTTGCCGTGATCGCTGGCGACGAGGAGGAGCGTGTCCGCCGGCAGCGTCTCCAGCACGCCGCCGAGGAACGTGTCGACGCGCTCGATCGCATGGATCGCGGCGGCAAGGTCGCGGTGGTGGCCGGCGGTGTCGGTCGTGTAGTGGGCGTAGAGCGTGAGGTCGTGCGCCGCGGCGATGCGGCCGAGGTTGCGCCCGGCCTCCGCCGCGGAGATCTCCGGCACCTCGCGGCGGCCGAGGCGCGCGCGCCAGCCGTCGTTCGTGATCTCGCTGGCGACGGCGTCGCCGCGGGCGAGGGCGGCGGTGTGACGGGTGAGCAGCCCTGCACCGAGTGCGGCGAGCGGCGGCCCGGCCCGCAGCGGCGAGCGGCGGGATCGGCGCGCGCTGGCGGGCGGCGGGTCGACCGCCTCCTCGGGGTACGCGTTCGCGAACGCGACGCGAAGCCCGGCGCGTTTCGCCCGCGCGAGCACGCTCTCGTCGGCGACGAGCGGCCGCAGCGCCGTCGGCACCCACGGGCCGTAGTGCCGGCCGAAGCGCGCGGCGGCGTTCACGCCGGTCAGCAGCGCCGCCTGCCCGGTCCCGCTCTGCGGCAGGCCGTCGACGCCGAGCGACGCGTCGAGCGCGACGAGGGTGGCGGTCGCGACGTCGCCAGCGGCACCGGCGTCGCCCGTGGGCCCCGTACGGGCCGCGGGCGGCGAGCCGTCGGCGTGCCGCGGGGCGGCCGCGCGCGTCGCCGCCGGCAGCGTCGGGCGGCGGCCGCCCAGCAGCCGCTCGAACGTCGGCAGCCGCGCCGCGGCGAGCGCGTTCACCGCCGGGTCGTCGGCGCCGAGCCCGACGCCGTCGATGAAGACGAAGAGGACGCGCGGCATGACGGCCGGGCTACGCCCCGAGCGCCCGGGCGACGTCGTCGATGCCGACGCCGTCGACCTCGACGACCTTGTTCCGCCCCGACTCTCCCGAGACGACGCGCACGGATGACTTCGGCACGCCGAGCGTCTTCGCCAGGAGCCGGACCAGCTCCGCGTTGGCCGCGCCTTCGACCGGCGGCGCGGCGAGCCGGACCTTCAGCGCGCCGTCGTACTCGCCCGCCAGCTCGCTCCGCGATGCCCGCGGCTGTGCGCGCACCGGGATGCGCACCGCGCCGTCGCTCGTCTCGAATCGAATCGCCATCGCGCTCCGCTCCCGAGGGCGATCCCCGCCGCGCGGCCCCGCGCGTTCTTGACGCCCCCGTCAGCCCGTAACTTGCAACCTGGGGAAGATGCCGCGCCGGCCGGGACGCGACAACCCGGAACCGGCGCGGCCGACCGGGCGCGGCGCCCGCCCCGGCGCCGGGTCGCTCCGCGGCCGCGTCGATCTGCGCCGCTCAACGAACGAGGAGCCGTTGCCCCGACCGCTCGCCGACCAGGTCGTGGTGATCACCGGCGCGTCGTCCGGGATCGGCCGGTGCGCCGCCCGCCACCTCGCCGCGCGCGGCGCACGCGTCGTGCTGACCGCGCGCCGGGCCGCGGCGCTCGATGCGCTCGCCCGCGAGATCGAGAGCGACGGCGGCCGCGCCCGCGCCATCGCCGGCGACGTGCGTCGCGAAGCGGATCTGGCCGCCGTCGCCGATACCGCCGTCGAGACGTTCGGCCGCATCGACACCTGGGTCAACAACGCCGGCGTCTACATCTACGGTAGCGTCACGGACCTCTCGCTCGACGACTTCCGCGACGTGCTCGCGACCGACCTCGTCGGCGTGATCAACGGCACGCGCCAGGCGCTGCGGTACATGCTCCCCGCCCGCGCGGGCGTCGTGATCCAGGTCTCGTCGATCCTCGGCAAACGCGGCGCGCCGTTCACCGGCCCCTACTCCGCCGCGAAGGCGGGGATCGACGGCTTCTGCGACGCGCTCCGCGCGGAATTGTGGGGCACGGGCGTCCACGTCGCGACGCTCTACGTCCCCTCCGTCGACACGCCGATCTACCAGCACGCCCGCACGCGATTCCCGACGAAACCGAAGCCGGTCCCGCCGCTGCACGACCCGATCGAGACGGCGCGCCGGATCGCCGAGCTCGCCGTCCGGCCGCAACGCGAAGCCTACATCGGCGTCTTCCGCCTCCTCTACCTCGGCCTCGACCTCCTCGCCCCCGGCTTCACCGATTGGCTCCTCCACCACGCCGCCGGCGTCATGCGCGGCCGCCTCCCCGCCGACGGCGACAACATCGACCACCCCATGCCGACCGTCCCGCCCACCGTCCGCGGCGGCTGGGGCGGGAAACGCCTGAAGGGGATCGCGCTGGAGGAGCTGGCCCTGGCGCTGCCGGGCGAGACCGTGCTGGCCGCCGGACTGGCGGGGTACGCGGCCGGCCGCTGGTGGGGGAGGCGGGGGTGGCGCCGGACGGCGAAGCGGCGGGTGTAGGGCGCGGAGCGCGGAAGGGCGGCCGGCGGGAGCCGGCGGCTTGCGCCGCCGGGGAGCGGGGCTTCGCCCCGGGAGCGCCCCTGCGGGGCGGGAGCGGCCGGCTGCGCCGGCCGGGACGGATCCTGGCGGGTCCGGGGGGCGCGGCCTTCGGCCGCGGGGGCGGCGGCTGCAATGCGTGCAGCGCCGGGGTGGCAGCCCCACCATCTGGACTTGTCCCAGCCGCCCCGGCGCGCCCGGAGCGCGCCGCCCCCGGCCGGCGCCGCAGGCCCCGCTCCCCGGCGGCGCAAGCCGCCGGCTCCCCGCGCCCCGACGAACGCGGGACCGGCAGCCCTGCGGTACGGCCGGAGCACACGTGGCCGGCGGTCAAAGCAGCGCGGCTCCCGGCGCGCCCCGCGCGCCGTACCCAGGGTGGACACGATCCCTGTGTCAACGCTATGTTTAGCCCATGAACGGGGGTTGGAGCGCGCCGCTTGCGTGGGTCGGACGTTCCGCGTTGAACCTGTCGGCTGCGTTCGGCCGGTTCGGCGGATTCGCGGCGAGTGCGGCGCGCGCGCTGCCCGACACCGGCACCTGGGGCCGCCTGCTCGTGGTGCAGATGGCGCGCCTCGGGGTCGAGTCCATTCCGATCGCGCTCTTCATCGCCGCCTTCACCGGGATCGTGCTGGCGCTCCAGGCGTCGTACACGTTCACCGGGGCGGTCCCCCTGTACTTCGTGGGCGTGCTGGTCGCGAAGACCATGATCCTGGAGCTGGGCCCGGTGCTGACGGGGCTGGCGCTGGCGGGGCGGGTCGGCGCGACCATCGCCGCGGAGATCGGGACGATGCGCGTGACGGAGCAGGTCGACGCGCTGGAGACGCTCGCCTACGACCCGGTCGCCTACCTGGTCGTGCCGCGGGTCCTGGCCGGCGTGATCATGTTCCCGATCGTGGTCGCGTTCGCGGACGCGGTCGGGATCGCGGCCGGCTGGATCACGTCGGTCAACCTGCTGGAGCTGTCGACGCCGGAATTCGTGCGGGGCGTGCGGCTGTTCTTCCGGACGTTCGACGTGGAGTACTCGCTGATCAAGGCGACGTCGTTCGGGCTCGCGGTCACGTTCGTGGGGTGTTTCTTCGGGTACGGCGCGACGGGCGGCGCGGCGGCGGTCGGCCGGGCGACGACGCAGGCGGTCGTCGTGAGCAGCATGTTGATCCTGGTGCTGGACGCGTTCTGGGCGGCGGCGCTGCTATGAGCATCCGGCTGCGGGAGGTGCGCAAGGCATTCGGCGACCGGGTCGTGCTGGACGGCGTCACGCTGGACGTGCGCGAGGGCGAGACGGTCGCGGTGATCGGCTTCTCGGGCGCGGGGAAGTCCGTGCTCCTCAAGACGATCATCGGGCTGCTGGTGCCGGATTCGGGCACGGTGACCGTGGACGGCCGCGACGTCGCGGCGCTGCGGCGCGAGGAACTGTACGAGTTGCGGCGCCAGGTCGGGTACGTCTTCCAGTTCGCCGCGCTGTTCGACTCGATGACGGTCGAGGAGAACGTGGCGATGGGGTTGCGGCGGATGCCGGGGATGACCGAGGGCCGGGTTCGCGAGCGGGTCGCCGAGTCGTTGCGGCGCGTCGACCTCGAGGGGTACGGCCCGCGCTGGCCAGCGCAGCTCTCCGGGGGGCAGCGCAAGCGGGTGGGCGTGGCGCGGGCGATCGCGACGCGGCCGAAGTACCTGTTGTACGACGAGCCGACGACCGGCCTGGACCCGGTGACGACGGCGGTGATCGACCGCCTGATCCTCAAGCTGGAGCGGGAGTTGGGCGTCACGGGGCTGCTGGTCACGCACGACATGCAGAGCGCGTACCGGGTCGCGGACCGGATCGCGCTGCTCCACGAGGGGCGGATCCGGATCGTGGGCACGCCCGACGAGATCCGTGCGGCGGAGGATCCGATCGTCCGGGCGTTCATCGACGGGCGTCCCGAGCTGGCGCAGGAGGTCGTGTGAGGAAGCGTACGGAGGCGATCGTCGGCGCGGTGATCCTGGCCGGGATGGCCGTGGTGTTCGTCGGCACGCTCTGGTTGAAGGACGTCGGATTCGGCCGCGAGGAGATCACGCTCCGGGCGCGGTTCCGCGAGATCGGCCAGATCCTGGTCGGGAACACGGTCAAGCTGCGCGGCGTGCCGATCGGGCGGGTCGAGGACATCGCGTTCGAGTCCGGCGGCACCGGCGTGATCGTGGTCATGCGGATCGATCGGGACGCGCCGCTGCCGGAGGACCCGGTCGTACTGCTTTCGCCCGAGTCGCTGTTCGGCGACTGGCAGGCGGAGATCTTCCCCCGCAGCCGGTTCCCGCGCTACGCGTACGCGGAGTCGCCGGATCCGGGCGTGCTGCCCGGGTACTCGCTGCCGGACATCTCGCGGCTGACGGCGGTGGCGGACGAGATTGCGGGGAACCTGGCCACGCTGACCGACCGCGTCGAGACGGCGTTCACGGAGGAGACCGCGGCGAACATCCGGACGGCGATCGAGAACATCCAGGAGGTGAGCGAGCGGCTCACCGCGCTGGTCGGCACGCAGCAGCAGGCGGTGGAGGAGGTCGCGGAGAACCTGGCCGAGACCACGCGGACGCTGGGCGAGGCGGCGGTGGCGGTGCAGCGGACCATGGCGCAGGTCGACTCGGCGGTCGCGCACGGCGAGGTCGCGGACATCGTCGACAACGTGGAGCGCGCGACGTCGCGCTTCGATTCGCTTTCCGCGGAGCTGCTGCGGACGAGCACGGAGTTCCGCGCGATCGCGGCGCGGGCCGACAGCACGATGCGGGCGATGGGCTCCGTCGCCCGGCAGCTGGAGCAAGGCGGGGGGAGCCTGGGCCTGCTGCTCCAGGATTCGATGCTCTACGCCGACCTGGTCCGGACGAACGCACTGGTGCAGCAGCTGTTGAAGGATTTCCAGGAGAACCCGGGCAAGTACATCAAGCTGGAGATCTTTTAGGCGCGGCCGATGGCCGCGGGGAGCGGGGCCGTTCGGCCCGGGGAGCGCGGCCTGCGGCCGCGGGGGCCGGGGCTGCGCCCCGGGGGGTGGGGGAGCGCCGCGGTCGCGGCGGGGTGTGCAGCGACGTCGGGCAGAGGCTGGCCGCGCGAGCGGCGCGGCGGCGCCTGGCGGTGCACGGCGTCGCACCGGGGACAGAATTTGCAGGGATCGACTGCGTGGCGAAGCTGGTATTGAAGTTCGGCGGCACGTCGGTGGGGACGCCGGAGCGGATCGAGGCGGTGGCGCGGCGAGTGGTGCGCGAGCGTCGTGCGGGGCACGACCTCGTCGTCGTGGTGTCGGCGATGGGGGACACGACGGACGAGCTGCTCGCGCTGGCGGGCCGGGTTTCGGCGGACCCGCGGCGGAACCATCCCCGCGAGCTGGACATGCTGCTGACGGCCGGCGAGCGGATCGCGATGGCGCTGCTGGCGATGGCGATCCGGGAGGCGGGCGTGGAGGCGATCAGCTTCACCGGCTCGCAGGCGGCGATCCTTACGGATGCGACGCACACGGGTGCGCGGATCGTGGAGGTGCGGGCGACGCGGGTGCGGGAGGCGCTGGAGGCCGGGCGGGTCGTGATCGTGGCCGGGTTCCAGGGGGTGAGCCCGATGCGCGAGGTGACGACGCTGGGGCGCGGCGGGTCGGATACGACGGCGGTCGCGCTGGCGGCTGCGCTCGAGGCCGAACGCTGCGACATCTACACGGATGTGGACGGCGTCTACACGGCGGATCCCCGGCGCGTGCCGACGGCGCGGCGGATCGAGCGGGTGGACTACGAGGAGATCCTGGAGCTGGCGTATTCGGGCGCGCGGGTGCTGCATCCTCGGGCGGTGGAGATCGCCGCCCGGTTCGGGGTGCCGATCCGGGTGCTGTCATCGTTCAGCGACGACGGGGGCGGGGGGACGGTCATCACGGGAACGGAGCGCGGCGTGGAAGATCTGGTGTTGACGGGGTTGACCTCGGAGGCGGGATTCGCGCGGCTGGTGCTGCGCGGCCTGCCGGCCGGGATGCGTTCGACGTCGGCGGTGCTCGGCCGGCTGGCCGCGGCCGGCGTGAGCGTGGACATGGTCGCGCAGGCGGACCGGGCGGATGGGCGGCGGCAGCTCCAGCTTTCGGTGCGCGAGGAGGCGCTCACGGAGGCGCGGGCGCTGTGCGACGGGGTCGTCGCGGAGCTGGGCGGCGAGGGCGTCGACGCGCAGGGGCGGCTGGCGCGCGTCGCGCTCGTCGGAAGCGGGATGCACGGTCGGCCGGGCGTGTACGCGCGGGCGTTCGAGGTGCTGCTGGAGCAGGGCGTGGAGGTCCACGGGCTGTCGACGTCGGCGATCTCGATCGCGCTGCTGATCGATGCCGAACACGAGGACGTTGCGCTCCGGGCGCTGCACGAGGCGTTCGGCCTCGGGGAGTCGCGGCCGTGAGGGTCGCGATCCTGGGCGCGACGGGCGCCGTCGGCCGCACGATGCTGCGCGTGCTCGAGGAGCGGGCGCTGCCGGTCGAGGAGATCGTGCCGCTCGCGTCGGAACGGTCGGCGGGGACGCGGCTGGAGTGGCGTGGCCGGGAGTGGCCGGTGCGCACGCCGGGGCCGGGCGTCTTCCGCGGGTGCGATGTCGCGCTGTTCTCCGCCGGCGCGGCGCGGAGCCGGGAGTGGGCGCCGCGGGCGGCGGACGAGGGCGCCGTCGTGGTGGACAACTCGTCCGCCTGGCGGATGCACCCGGACGTCCCGCTGGTGGTGCCGGAGATCAACGCAGCGCGGATCGCGGCGCGGCCGCTGGGGATCATCGCGAATCCGAACTGCGTGACGATCCAGCTCGTGCTGGCGTTGGAGGCGATCCGGCGGGTCGCGGGGCTGGCGCGGGTCGTGGCGAGCACGTACCAATCCGTGTCGGGCGCGGGGCAGAAGGGTGTGTCCGCGCTGGAGGCCGAGCTGGCGGGGCGGGCGGCGGAGTCGTCGCCGTTCGGCGCGGCGATCGCGGGGAACGTGATCCCGTCGATCGGGCCGCGGGACGGCGACGGATGGAACGAGGAGGAGGAGAAGATCCGGCAGGAGACGCGGAAGATCCTGGAGCACCCGGAGCTGCCCGTGGCCGCGACGTGCGTCCGGGTCCCGGTCGCCGTCAGCCACGCGGTCGCGGCGACGGTCGAGACGCAGCGGCCGCTGTCGCGGGGCGAAGCGGAGCGCGCGCTGGCCGCCATGCCGGGGGTCCGGCTCGCGGACGCGGGGCGCGACCCGCTGCCGTGCGACGCGGCCGGCGCCGACTGCGTCTTCGTCGGCCGGCTGCGGCTCGACCGGGACCTGCCGAGCGTGCTGCACCTCTGGGTCGTCGCGGATAACCTACGCAAGGGCGCCGCGACCAACGCGATACAGATCGCCGAGCACGTGATTCGTGGCTAAACGGGGACGAGGCCGGAAGAACGAGGGGGCGCGCCGTCGCGGGGGCGGACGCCAGCGCGCGCGCGTCGAGACGAGTGCGGGCGGCGTCGTTTTCCGCCGCAGCGATGCCGGCGTCGTGTTCCTGCTGATCCGCGACCCTTACGAGAACTGGGGGTTGCCGAAGGGCCACGTCGAGGGCGAGGAGACGCCCGAGCAGGCCGCGCTTCGTGAGATCAAGGAGGAGACGGGGCTGGCCGGGCTGCGTGCGGAGTGCGAGCTGCCGACGATCGACTGGTACTTCCGGGACCGCGGCCGGCTGATCCACAAGTTCTGTCATTTCTACCTGGTCGAATCGCGGACGGGCGAGGCGCGGCCGCAGCTCGACGAGGGGATCACCGACTGCATCTGGCTGCCGCCCGACGAGGCCGTCCGGACGATCACGTACGAGAATGCGCGGGAGGTGCTCCGCGCGGCGATCCGCGCGGTGCCGGCCGGCGGCGTCGCGAGCGCGGGGCACTGAGGCGCCGCCGCGCGTGGCGGCCCCGAGCCCGATCGAGGAGAGCGATGAAGCGGTCAGACCGACGGATGGACTGGCGGTGGGCGTACGCGGCCACCGTGCTGGGGGTCCTGGGCACGCTGCTCTACAGCGTGCGGGTCGTGCTCACGCCGATCCCGCTGTTCCTGCTCCTGCTCCTGCTGCTGCTGCCGTACGCGGGCGACCGTCGCCACCGCCTGTTGGTGACGGGCGCCACGCTCGTGGTCCTGCTCTGGCTGCTGAAGACGACGGGCTTCCTGCTGGCGCCGTTCGTGCTCGCCCTCGCGCTCGCCTACATCCTCGACCCGCTGGTCGACGTGATCGAGCGGTGGCGCGTGCCGCGCGGATGGGCGGTGGGCCTGCTCGCGCTCCCGGCGTTCGGCCTCATCGTCCTCGCCGTGGTGCTCGGCGTCCCTGCGCTGGCGGGGCAGGTCGAGACGTTGATCGATCGGGCGCCCGAAGCGCTGCGCCGCTTCGAGGCCTGGGCGCGGGGCGCCCGGGGCTGGGTCCTCGGCCTGGACCTCCCGTTCATCCGCGAGGACGCGCTGCTGGCCCCGCTCCGCGATTTCCAGCCCGAACAGATCGTGGTGTTCCTGCGGGAGCGCCGGGAAGCGATCGCGCAGCAGAGCTGGGAGGCCGTGCTGGGCCTCGGCCGCGGGATCGGCACGCTGTTCACGATCTTCGGGTACGTGGTCCTCACACCGGTCCTCACGTTCTACCTGCTGCGCGACTACGACCGATTCGCCGGCCGAATCGCCGAACTGGTGCCGCGGCCGAAGCGCGAACGCTGGTTCGCGTTTCTCGCCGAATACAACCGGCTCCTTTCGCGCTACCTGCGCGGGCAGGTCGTGGCCGCGGCGGCGGTCGGCACGTTGACGGGCGTCGGCTTCTGGATCGCGGGGCTGCCGTACGCCGGACTGGTCGGCGCGATCGCCGGCGTGTTCAACCTCGTGCCGTACCTCGGCCTGGTCGTCAGCCTCGTGCCGGCGCTCCTGATCGCACTGCTCAGCGGCAGCATCCTGGCGTCGCTGCTGAAGGTGGCCGTGGTGTACACGGCGGTGCAGATCATCGATTCGACGGTGCTCGGCCCGCGGATCGTCGGCGGATCCGTCGGGCTGCACCCCGTCTGGGTCATGCTCGCGCTGGCCGTGGGCGGTTTCTTCCTCGGCTTCGTCGGGCTGCTGCTCGCCGTGCCGGCCGCGGTGCTGGTCAAGCTGCTGGTCGGGAACGCGCTCGAACGGTACCGATCGTCGGCCGTGTATCTGGGCCGGCCGGCGTCCGAGGCAGAGCGGCCGGCGCCGAGCGCGGCGGAGGCGCAGCCGGTGTAGCGGTGTGAAGCGAACGGGCGGCGGTCGGCGCATGCAGTTGGTCTCCTGGCCGAATGCGATCTCGCTGTTGAGATTTCCGCTGGCGGCGCTGTTCGTCGCGACCGAGTCGGTCGCCGTGCGGAGCGTGATCGCGCTGGTCGCGGGGATCAGCGACGGTATCGACGGCTGGCTCGCCCGGCACGCCGAATCGCGCACACGGACCGGCGAGCTGCTGGACCCGATCGCGGACAAGACGTTCGTCTTCGCGGCGCTGGCGGGGTTCGTCCGGACCGGCGAGCTGGAGCTGTGGGAGCTTCTCCTCCTCCTGGCGCGGGACATCTACGTCTCGGCCGCGTTCGTCGTGGCGCTCGCGCTCCGGCTCCGGCTCCGGTTCCGGGCGCGGATGAGCGGCAAGGTCACGACCACGCTCCAGATCGCGGCCGTGCTGCTCCTGCTGCTCGTCCCGCGCTCGGCGCCGTTCGTCGTGGCGATCACCGGGATCGCCGGGTTCTGGGCCATCATCGACTACACGCGTGCGGGGCTCCGCTCCTTGCGAGGCGGGGAAGCGGGACCATAGGTTGGCCGCCCGTGTATTCCGTGCACGGCGACGGTCGTCGTGGCCACCAGCGGAGATGGAAAGAGGAAGTGTACTACGCGGAGCCGAGGGACATCACGATCATCGGCGGCGGGCCGACGGGCCTGTTCGCCGCATTCTATGCCGGCCTGCGCGGCGTGAGCGCGCGGATCATCGATTCGCTGCCCGAGCTCGGCGGGCAGCTCACGGCGCTGTACCCGGAGAAATACATCTACGACGTCGGCGGCTTCCCGCAGATCCTGGCGCGCGACCTGGCGCAGAACATGATCGAGCAGGGCACGCAGTTCGGCGCGGACGTTCGCCTCGAGGAGCAGGTCCGGGAGCTGATCCGGCAGGATGACGGCTTCATCCTGACGACGGACCGGGGCCGCTACCCGACGAAGGCGGTCGTGATCGCCGCCGGCAAGGGCGCGTTCTCGCCGCGCACGCTGGAGTGCCCCGGCTATGACCGGCTGCTGGGCAAGGGTGTCAGCTACCACGTGAAGGACCCGTCCGAGTACGAGGGGAAGCGGGTCCTGATCGTCGGGGGCGGCGATTCCGCCGTCGACTGGGCGCTCAACCTGAAGGACCGGACGAAGCGCCTGATCCTGATCCATCGCCGCGAAGGGTTCCGCGCGCACGCGCACTCCATGGCGCAGCTCCACGAGGCGGTGCAGCAGGGGAAGATCGAGCTGCTGACGCACCGCGAGATGCGGGAGATCCACGGCGAGGACGGCGTCTGCGCGGCGACGATCTTCGACAACCGCACGGATGAGGAGGAGAAGTTCGAGGTCGACGCGGTCCTGGCGCTCATCGGGTTCAAGCCCGATCTCGGCCCGATCGCGCAGTGGGGGTTCGAGCTGGAGCGCAACTCGATCAAGGTCGGCCGGACGATGGAGACGAACATCCCGGGCGTCTTCGCGGCGGGCGACATCGCGTCGTACGAAGGGAAGCTGGAGCTGATCGCGACGGGCTACGCCGAAGCGGCGATCGCGGTCAATTACGCCGTGCACCACATCGACCCGAAGGCCCGGGTGAACCCGGGCCACTCGACGAACCTGAAGGTCTTCAAGGACCGCGAGCCCGCGATGGTGCAGGCGCCCGGCTCGTAGCACGGAGGCACGAACGGACCGACATGCGATTCGTCATCCTCGGCGGCGGCTGCTACGGCAGCTTCTACGCGCGGCAGTTGCTGCGCGCGCGGGATGCGGGAGCCGTCGAGGTGGACGAGATCGTTGTCGTGGACCACGATCCCGAGCCCCGGGCGCGGCGCGAACTGGGCGCGCGGCCGGGGCTCCGCTACGATCGGGCCGACTGGCGGGCGTTCCTGGCCCGCTACCTCCCCGCGCTCTCCGCGGATGCGCCGGACCAACTGGTCACCCCGCCGTTCACGCCGCACCTCGCACTCGCCTGGCTGCTCGACCGGCTGCGGGAGCGCCGGCCCGGCCGGGAGTGGACGCTCGAACCGTTCCGCCGACTCCCGGGCACGCCATTCGAACGGCAGGCCGAGGGCGGACCGCTCGTCGTCTCCCACGCCGACTGGGAATGCCCGGTTCATTGCATCGAGCCGGCGACGTGCCCGGCCACGCGCGGCCCGCGCTACTGGGACCTGGACCGCACGGTGCGGCAGCTCGCTGTCGCGCTGGACGAGGGCGGCCAGCCGGTCGACGGGATCCACCTCTTCCACTGCCATCACGTCGCGTACGGCGTCGGCGCGTACCGCGCGGCGGCCGTGACGACGGCATTCGATCAGATCGCCGGGCACGTCGAGGGCACGGCGCGGGCGCGGGCCGCGCGATTCCTGATCGGCACGATCTCCCACTGCCACGGCGCGCTGCACCTGCTCGTGGGCCGACCTGGCACGCTTCCTGAAGCGGCGGCGCATCCGGTTTCCGCCGCGCCGAACCCTCACCCGATGCGATGATGGAGCCGACCAAGAAGATCCTTATCGTCGAGGACAATGAGGACAACCTCATGGTCTACAGGACGATCCTGGAGCACGTGGGGTACGGCGTGCTCGAGGCGCGGGACGGGGAGGAGGGGATCGCCCGGGCGAGCGAATCCCACCCCGACCTCATCCTGATGGACATCTCGATTCCGAAGATCGACGGCTGGGAAGCGACCCGCCGATTGAAGGAAGCGGAGGGCACGCGCGACATCCCGATCATCGCGCTCACGGCGCATGCCCTCGAGGAGGACCGGGAAAAGGCGCTCAGCGTCGGCTGCGACGGCTACCTCGCGAAGCCGGTCGAGCCGCGCCGCGTCGTCGAGGAAGTCGAGCGCTACGTCGGACCCGCCGGGAGCTGAGCCCTGTCCGTGGCCCGTCGGTCGGCACGGGACTCGCATCCACTGAAGGCGAAGCCCGGCACGACGACCGACACCCAGGGGGCCGAATGGCGAACGACGCGAGACAGTCGCTGGTCGAGGGGTTGAACGAGGATCTGGCCCACGAGTACCAGGCGATCATCTCCTACCTCCTCTTCTCCCGGCTGGTCAACGGAGCGCTGCGTCCGGAGCTGTCCTCCTTCCTCGAAGGCGAGATCGACGACGAGCTGGAGCACGCGAAGTTCCTGTCCCACAAGATCGTGGCGCTGGGCGGCGAACCGACGACGCGCCCCGCGGCCGTGCGGCTGAGCGACGACAACCGGGAGATGCTGGAGATGGCGCTCCAGTCCGAGCGCGACACGATCACGCGGTACACGCGCAGGATCGAGCAGGCGGAGGAGGCGGGCGATGTCGGGTTGCGCGTCGAGCTGGAGAACATCGTCGCCGAGGAGACGAAACACAAGGAAGACCTCGAGCGAATCCTCTCGCGCTGGTCGCGGTAGGGCGGCGCGACCCCACCGGCGGACCGGCGCGCCGGCTCAGGCGCCGGCGCGCGCGGTCGACGCCGCGGCCGCCCGGGCCTCGCGGGCCTTCGCCATCGACCGGCGGTAGAGTGCGTACGTCGCCAGGATCAGGGCGAGGAAGCCCGCCTGCGCGAGCATCGTCTCGGCGATCGGGTAGAAGCCGAGCGCCAGCCGCAGCGCCTCGTGGTCCGGCGCCCACGCGACCGGGTGCGGCGCGAACAGCCCCGCCTCCTGAAGGTTGTAGATCCCCTTGCCCAGGAAGACGAACGCCAGGTAGAGCAGGATCGTGTTCGTCACGCTGAAGACCTGGCGCAGCGGCAGCTTGAGGCCGAGGCGGATGATCGCCACGCCGACGCCGAGGATCAGGATCATGCCGGGTGCGAATCCGGCGAGCACGGCGGTGGAACCGACGTCGTAGCGGAGCGCCTCGTAGAAGAGGACGGTCTCGAAGCCCTCGCGGTAGATCGCCGCGAACGCCAGCCCCGCCATGGCCAGCGCCGAGCCGGTCGAGACGGCCTTGTCGAGCTTCCCGCGCAGGTACTCCTTCCAGTCGTGGACGTACGTCTTGTGGAAGAGCCAGTGCGCCACGTAGAGGAGGACGCCCACGGCGATGAGCGCGGTGATGCCCTCGATCAGCTCGCGGTTCGCGCCGCCGATCGGGATCAGCGTGCGGGCCACGATCCAGGTGCCGAAGCTCGCGACCACGCCGAGCCCGGCGCCCGTGTAGATCTGGCGGTGGTGCCGCCGGCTCGCGCCCGTCGCGCCGAGGTACGCGATCAGCGCGGCAATGAGCAGGACCGCCTCCAGCCCCTCCCGCACGATGATGATGAACGCGTTGACGGCGCCGAACCAGAACGAGCCGCCGGAACCGAGCGCCGCGTCCGCCTCGCCGAGCTCCGCGTAGAGCGCCGCGAACGTCGCCTCGACCGGCTCGACCGGGGCGCGCTGCTGGATCTGCGGCCGGAGCGACAGGTGGATCAGCCGCTCGATCCGACCCACGACCGCCGACGGCAGCCGGGCCTCGAGCAGCTCGAACCCCTCCAGGTACGCGTGGTCGACCCGCTGCTGCGCGGCCTCGGCATCGCCGGCGCCGTACAGCCGCTCCGCCGTCCGCAGCTCCTCCACGATCGCCGCGATCTCGGGCGTGCGCGGCTGCACCGCCGAAGACGCCGCGGTCGACCGCGCGACGGCACCCGCATCCGCCGGCCCCGGGACCAGCGGCACGCCCGCAGCGCGCGCCGCGTCGCGGATCCGCGCGACGTCCTCCCGCAGCGCCGCGACCACCGCGGAGAGCCCGGAGGCATCGCCGCGCAACAGCTCGTGGAACCGCGACTCCGCTGCGGCGATCAGCGTCGGCAGCTCACCCTCACCGTACGCCCCGCCCTGGCCGTAGTACCCCTCGATCCGCTCGAACCGGTCGAGGTACGCCTTCAACGCGATGCTGCGTGCCTCCGCGACGTCGCCGCGCCCCAGCGCCGCCTCGACCGCCACGAGCGCCGCGTCCACCTCGTCCAGCCACGCCTCAAGACCCTGGGCCGTCGCATCGGCCATCGTCGCCTGTGACGGTCCGGCGGCCGCCTGCGGCGTCGGCGTAGCCTCCGCCCGGCCCGCCACCGGAGGGAAGGACACCGCCAGCAGCGCCGCGAGCACCGCGTGCGCAGCCGGACGCGGCATCGACCCGCTCACTTCGCGCCCTCGGGCTCCGCCGGCGCCACCGGCGGCTCCAGCGAAACGCCCACCGCCTTCGCCTCCGCGACCACGCGATCCAACTGCGCCGACAGCGCCTCGACCGCCGCCGCGACACTCGCCGAGTCCGGCGGCGTCGCTCCGCCGAGCAGCTGCATCAGCTCGTGGAACCGCGTCTCCGCCTCCTCGACCGCCACGCCCAGCTCCGCGCCCGCCGTGCGCCGGCCGCCCGGACCGTAGTACAGCTCGATGTATTCCTGCCGGCCGATGTACAGGTCCAGCGCCGCCTGCTGCGCTTCCTTCGGCGCCGATCCCACGCGCGCCGGCAGCTCCGCGAGCCCCCGCTGGATGTCCGCCACCCAGTCCGTCAGCCCGCCCGCCGGCGTGCCCGGGATCACTTCGGTGGCCGCCGCCTTCTCGGCGGGCGCACCGGCCGCCGCCGCTTCATCCGCGTCGCTCGAGGCCGGCGCCTGTGCGCCGCACGCGCCGATCACCGCGGCGATCGCGCCGATCACTCCGTATCGCCAGTTCACCTTCATGGAGGCACTCCGGGAGGTTGCACATGAGAATCGTTCTCAAGCCGTAGGGTAGCGTCCGGCGCGGGTGCGGTCAAGGGTGGGGATCACCAGGCGAGCCAGCGTTCGAGGGCGCTGAGGGTGGCGAGGCAGGCGGCGTCTTCGACGGAGCGGTCGATGGTGCCGACGCCGGGGAGATGGGAGACGCGTCGGCCGAAGGCGGCTTCGACGGAGACGAGGACGTAGCGGCGTGCGACGAGATCGATGATGTGGACGCCTTCGAGGCCGAAGGAGACGCCGCGGGTCGCCTGTTCGGCGGCGAGGAGCGCGGCGCGAGCGCCGGCGCGTGCGCGGCCGAGCTCGGTGTCGACCTCGCGGGCCTCGCCGGTGGCGGAGCGGCCGCGGCGGAAGACGTGGGCGTGGCAGGTGATCCAGTTGTCGGCGCGGTGGACCTCGAGGCGGTCGAAGACGAGGCCGCGGCCGCGCCAGAGGGGGAGCGGAATGGCGGCTTCGTCGACGAGCGCGATCTGGAGGTCCTCGACGCGGAAGGCGAGTGCGCGTCGGTGGAGGAGGTCGGAGACGGCGTTGCGTAGCGTGCCGATGGAGGAGCCGGGCGCGCCGGTGACGAAACCTTCGCGGACGTGCTGGGGGTCGCGGAGCCAGATGGCGGCGGCGAGGACGCCGGGGATCTGCTCGATCTCGGCGACGATCTCGCGTTCGGCGGCCCTCGTGGCCTCGAGGCTGGGGGCGGTGGGTCCGGTCACCTAGAGCGAGGCACGCCAGCGGTTCGTGGCTTGAAGCGACGCGAAGATCGCGGCTTCTTCCGGTGTCTCGAGAAGGGGGGCGGCCCCGGTGAGGGGGACGGGGCGGCGTCCGTCGAGCGCGCGGGCGGCGACGAGGACGAATTGTTTGCCGTGCGCGGCGACGACGGCGACGCCTTCCAGGCCGAGGCGGTCCTCGCCGCGGCAGGAGGCGAGGGCGGCGAAGGTGGCCTGGGCTGCGGCTTCGGCGCGACCGCGGAGCGTGTCCTGGCCGGCGCCCTGTCCGGAGAACTCGTCGGGCCCGGACCGGAGGGTGACGCGGCAGGTCGCGCGGCGCGCGGTGTCGATGTGCGCGTCGTAGCCGAGGAAGACGATGCGCGGGTGATCGAACGCGGCCGCGGGTGTCTCCTCCGGGGCGGCCGGTTGCGGGGCGGCGGCCGGAGCGACGATCGCCGTGGCACGTTCGTGCGCGCGGGCGCCGTTCGGCGTCGGAGCGAGGCGCGGGCCGGGTGCGGGCGGCACGGCATCGGGTCGGACCTGTGCGACGCTGACGATGCGGCGGTCGATCTCGATGCCGAGCCCGGCGCTGAGCGCGGATTCGACGTTGCGGACGACCTGCTTGGGGTGGAGCTCGGGGGTGGCGAGGATGTGGATCTCCTCGAGCGTACCCTCCGGCCCGGCGACGACGTGGGCGGAGAACACGCCGGTGAGGGAGGCCAGCAAGCGCTCCACACCGGGCAGAAGCGGGGTCGTAGCGCGTGAGTCGTTCATCGGCCTTTCGCGTGCACTGGACGGGAAGTTAGTGCCTGGGAATGCGTCGCGCCAGTCGTTTGGCGTCGGCGTTGCGCGGGAACCCATCTTGCGCGCGATCCGCGCGGCGGGGGTCGGCGGGCGGCACCTGCGCGGAGCGCTCGGAAGGGCAGCGGTCGGCGAGCGACGGTGGGGCATCCATGGCGAAGCTGTACGACGTGATCATCGTGGGCGGCGGTCCGGCGGGGCTGACGGCGGGGCTCTACGCCGCGCGGTCGAAGCTGGCGGCCGTGGTGCTGGAGCGGGGGATGCCGGGCGGCCAGCTGTTGAACACGAAGGATGTCGAAGACTATCCGGGCTTCGAGCACGTGGGCGGTTACGAGCTCGCGGAGCGCATGACGCGGCACGCGGAGAAGTTCGGCTGCGAGATCGTGACGGAGACGGTGACGCGCGTGGCGCGCGACCCGGCGGTGGAGGATCCGTGGCGGGCGTGGGTGGTCGAGGCGGAGTCGGGGGCGCGGTACGTCGCGCCGGCGGTCATCCTCTCGGCGGGTGGCACGCCGTACAAGCTGGGCGTGCCGGGCGAGGAGGAGTTCGCGGGGCGGGGGGTGAGCTACTGCGCGGTGTGCGACGGCGCGTTCTTCGAGGGCGAGACGATCGCGGTGGTCGGCGGCGGGGACTCGGCGGCGGAGGAGGCGGATTTCCTGACGCGTTACGCCGCGAAGGTCTACCTGATCCACCGCCGCGCGGAGCTGCGTGCGCAGAAGGTGATCCAGGATCGCGTGTTCCGGAACGGAAAGATCGAGGTCGTCTGGGACACGGTCGTGCGGCGGATCGAGGGGGACGGCGCCGGCGTGAAGCGGCTGGTGCTCCAGGCGACGCGTGCGCCGGAGGGCGGGGTCGACCTCGACGGTGCGGGCCCGATGCGCGAGCTGGCGGTGACCGGGGTCTTCGTCTTCGTCGGTTTCGCGCCGAACACCGCGATCGTCGACGCGCACGTCGAGCACGACGCGGGCGGCTACTTCACGACGGACTGGCGGATGCAGACGTCGCAGCCCGGCCTGTTCGCGGTGGGCGATGTGCGGTCGCAGCTGGTCCGGCAGATCACGACCGCGGTCGGCGATGCAACGACGGCGGCGATCGCGGTCGAGCGGTACCTCACGGAGCTGAAGGAACGCCGGCCGGTGGCCGGCGTGACGGGCGAGCTGCGCGAGAAGTACGGCTGAAGCCGGTCAGAAGATGCTTTTCATCCCCCGCCACAGGCGGTCGAACAGGCGCTCGATGCCGGTCTCGGGGTGGAGCTGGCAGTAGTCGAGCGGCTCCGTCCCGGGGAGGAAGTACTCGATCCGCGTCGCCTCCGGTGGGCAGTTGCCGGTGGCCAGGCGGCCGGTCGCGGTGTCGACCTGCGCGCGGACGAGCGTGGCCGGCGCGGTCCAGCCCGCGGGCGCGGGGCGCGTGGCGTACGCCCGCAGCATGAGATCGGCCCAGGCCGGCGCGGCGAGCGAGCCGCCGCTGGCGCCGGGGAGGATCGGGGCGGGGCGGTCGAGGCCGAGCCAGACGCCGGCCACGAGGTCCGGCGTCATCCCGATGAACCACGCGTCTTTGCCGTCGTTCGTCGTGCCGGTCTTCCCGGCGGCGGGGAGGTGGAACCCGGCGGCGCGGACGGCGTGCCCGGTCCCGTAGTCGACCACGTCCTGGAGCAGGCTCAGCGTGAGGTAGGCGACGCCATCGTCGAGCACGCGCTCGCGCGTTTCGGGAGCGCTCCAGAGCACGTTGCCGTCCTCGTCCTCGACGCGCGTGATCAGCGTCGGCTCGACGCCGTAGCCGCCGTTGCCGAAGGCGGCGTAGGCGGCGACGAGCTCGGCGGGCACGACCTCGGCCGAGCCCAGGAAGATGGACGGATACGGCGGGATCGGCGAATCGATCCCGAGCCGCGCGGCCAGATCGGCGACTTCCTCGACGCCGACCCAGCGGCCGACGCGGACGGCCGCGCTGTTCGAGGACCGGGCCAGCGCGTTGCGCAGCGAGAGCGTCTCGACGGAGTCCGGCACGTGGTCGCCCGGGCTCCAGGTCGTGCCGTCGACTTCGTCCACCACGACCGGAGACGTATTGATCCGGGTGGTCACCGGCAGCCCCGCGTCGAGCGCCGCCGCGTAGACGATCGGCTTGAACGCGCTCCCCGGCTGACGGCGGGCCTGGAGCGCGCGGTTGAACTGGCTGAGCGCGAAGTCGCGGCCGCCGACCATCGCGCGGATCTCGCCCGTGTGTGGGTCGAGCGCGATGATCATCCCCTGGAGGTAGTCGGCCGTGGAATCGGCCGCCGCCGCGCTGTCCGGTCGATCGTGGCGCCACCGGCCGTAGGCGCCGCTCTCGATCCGCTCGATCTGGCGGACCAGCGCCTCGCGGGCGGCCTGCTGGAGCTCGGGATCGATCCCCGTGTACACGTGGAGCCCGCTGACGTCCGCGTCCGGGCCGAAGCGCTCGCGAAGCTCGCTTCGGACCGACGCGACCACGTACGGCGCCCGGCCCGCGGCCTCGATCGGCGGGACCAGCCGGAGCGGCTCCGACTTGGCGCGCTTCGCCTCCGCCGCGGAGATCACGCCCTCGCGCGCCATCACGTCGAGGACGATGTTGCGCCGCTGGATCGCCTCGAGCGGGTTCCGGCGCGGGTTGTACCCTTCGGGGCTCTTGACCAGTCCGACGAGGAGCGCGGCCTCGGCCACCGTCACCCGGGCGACGGGCTTGCCGAAGTACCCCTGCGCCGCCGCCTCCACGCCGTAGAGGCCGGAGCCGAGGTAGACCTGGTTCACGTACATTGCGAGGATGTCGCGCTTCGAGAATTCCTTCTCGATCTGCGTCGCGAGCCGGACCTCGCAGACCTTGCGGCGCAGCTTCCTGGCGCGCGGGAGCTGCTCCGGGAAGATGTTCCGGGCGAGCTGCATCGGGATCGTGCTGAAGCCTTCCCGGAGCGACAGCGACGTGAGGTCGCGCCAGACCGCGCGCGCGACGCCGCGCAGGTCCACGCCGTCGTGCTGCCAGAAGCGGCGGTCCTCGACGGCGACGAAGCCGTCGCGCACCAGGGCCGGCACCTCATCGAACTCGACGACGACGCGCCGCTGCGGCGAGAGGTCGGCGATCAGCGAGCCGTCGGCCGCGTAGACGCGGCTCGCCTCCGGCGGCTGGTAGTCGCGGAGCGCCGCGACCTCCGGGCAGTCCGGGCCCACGGGGCCGAACAGCGTCGCCGCGAGCGCCAGCGGCGCGGCGACCAGGACGATTCCGACGATGTAGCGGTACTTCATGCCCGATGGATACCCCCGGAGCGCAACATCCTTCCACCGTCCACCACGACGACCTCGCCGGTCACGAAGTCACTCTCGACGAGGTAGAGCAGCGCGCGGGCGACGTCGTCGGGCGAGCCGAGCTTCTTGAGCGGGGTCCGCTCGATGCCGCGCAACACCTGCTCCCCGGTATAGCCCTCGGGCGGCAGTACGGTTCCAGGCGCGATGCAGCTCACGCGGATGTCCGGGGCGAGCGCGAGGGCGAGCACGCGCGTCAGGTGCACGAGGCCGGCCTTCGACACGCTGTGGTGCGCGTACGACGGCCACGGCTGGAACGCGGAGAGGTCGGCGATGTTGACGATGACGCCGCCGCCGTCGCGGCGCAGCAGCGGCGTCGCGGCCTGGGCGAGGAGGAACGGGCCCTTCAGGTTGACGGCAAGGACGCGGTCCCAGTCGGTCTCGTCGATCGCGAGCAGCGGCGCCGTCTCGAACATCGACGCGTTGTTCACGACGACGTCGAGACGACCGAAGACCTCGGCCGCGCGGCGGACCAGCGCGACGATGTCCGGCTTCCGGGCGACGTCGCCGTGGACGGCGATCGCACGCCGGCCGAGCGCCGCGATCTCCGCGACGGTCGCTTCGGCCGCTTCCGCGGACCGGAAATAGTTCACCACGACGTCGGCGCCCGCGCGGGCGAGCGCGAGCGAGATGGCGCGCCCGACGCGGCGCGCGCCACCGGTGACCAGGGCGACGCTTCCGTTCAGCTCCATGCGCGCAAGGGCAGTGGCGAGTCCGGCGGCGAGCCATTAAACTGACCGCCGCTCAAGGCGCAGGGAGCCAGAGGAGGAATCATGCCAGAGTTGCACGGCCGGACGGCGGTCGTCACGGGCGGAACGAAAGGGATCGGCCTGGCCATCGCCGAGGCGCTGGCGGCGCACGGGGCGAACGTGGTCGTCTCGGCCCGCACGGCCGGGGACGTGGAGCGCGTCGCGCGGGAGCTCGACGAGGGGCGGTTCCGAACGTTCGCGCCGCCGGCCGACGCGCCGCGCGGCGCCGTGCGCGGCGTCGTCTGCGACGTGCGCAGCGCCGACGCGTGCCGGCGCTTGATCGAGAGCGCGGCGGCCGCGTTCGGCGGCATCGACATCCTGGTCAACAATGCCGGGATCGGCGTCTTCGCGCCGGTCGATGAGCTGAGCATCGAGGACTGGCAGCGCGTCATCGAGACGAACCTGAACAGCGCGTTCTACTGCTCGCACTACGCGATCCCGCACCTCAGGGAGCGCGGCGGCTGGATCATCAACATCGGCAGCCTGGCGGGGAAGAACGCGTTCCCTCGCGGCGCGGCGTACAACGCGAGCAAGTTCGGCCTGATCGGCTTCGCCGAGGCGATGATGCAGGACGTGCGGCACGACGGGATCCGGGTCAGCACGATCCTGCCGGGGAGCGTCGCGACGGAGTTCAGCCACCCGACCCCCGGCGCCGGCGACGACTGGAAGGTCCGGCCGGAGGACATCGCGGAGATCGTGCTGGACCTGCTGGACACGCCGGCGCGGACGCTGCCCAGCCGCGTGGAGGTGCGGCCGAGCCGGCCGCCGAGGAAGTAGGGGCGGCGCGCGCTGCGCGCGCGCCGGGAGCCGGCGGCCGGGCGGCCGCCGGGGGGCGGGGCTTCGCCCCGGGAGCGCGCCCTGTCGGGCGCGGGGGCGCCGGCCTGGCGGCCGGCGGGAGCGGCCGGCTGCGCCGGCCGGGACGGACCCTGGCGGGTCCGGGAGCGGGCGCTGCGCGCCCGGGGGGCGCGGCCTTCGGCCGCGGGGGCGGCGGCTGCACTGCGTGCAGCGCCGCGGTGGCAGTTCGAACGCCCAGACTTGTCCCAGCCGTCCCGGCGCGCGCGAAGCGCGCCGCCCCCGGCCGGCGCCGCAGGCGCCGCCGCCCCCGCCGGCGCAGCCGGCGCCCCCGGCCGCGCAGCGGCCGTCCCGGCGCGAAGCGCCGCTCCCCGCGCCGCAGGCGCGGCTCCCGGGCCGCAGGCCCGCTCCCGGCGGCCGCAAGGCCGCCGCTCCCGCGGCGCGAAGCGCCGTGCCTGCACGCTCGCGCCACAACGGAATTACAGCCGATTCACCGGAGGAGAGGACCAAAATGACCGATGCAACCACCTACCGCACCGAGCGCGACTCGCTGGGCGAGATGCGCGTCCCGATGGATGCGCTCTGGGGGGCGCAGACGCAGCGGGCGGTGGAGAACTTCCCGATCAGCAACCTGCGGTTCTCGCGCGAGTTCATCGCGGCGATGGGGATGATCAAGAAGGCGGCGGCCGAGTCGAACATGGAGCTCGGCCTGCTGGACGAGGAGGTCGGCCGGGCGATCGTGGCGGCGGCGGACGAGGTGATCGAGGGCGCGCTGGACCGGCACTTCGTCGTCGACATCTTCCAGACCGGCAGCGGTACCTCGACGAACATGAACGCGAACGAGGTGATCGCGAACCGCGCGTCGCAGATGCTGGGGGCGGACATCGGGTCGAAGCGGGTGCACCCGAACGACCACGTGAACCTCGGGCAGTCGTCGAACGACACGATCCCGACGGCGATGCAGGTCGCGGCGCGCCGGGCGATCCAGTTCGACCTGCTCCCCGCGCTGGCGGAGCTGCGCAGCGCGCTGAGCGCGAAGGCGGAGGCGTTCGACGGCATCGTGAAGTCCGGTCGGACGCACCTGATGGACGCGACGCCGATCCGGCTGGGGCAGGAGTTCAGCGGCTACGCGGCGCAGGTCGCGCTCGGGATGCGGCGGCTGAAGGAGGCGGGCGAGGATCTGGCGGAGCTGCCGCTGGGCGGGACGGCGGTCGGGACGGGGATCAACACGCACCCGGAGTTCGCCCGTCGCGCGATCGAACGGATCTCGGTGATGGCCGGCGTCGATTTCCGGGAGGCGGAGAACCACTTCGAGCGTCAGGCCACGCGCGACACGGTCGTCTACGCGCACGGTGCGCTGAACACGCTGGCGGTCTCGCTGATGAAGATCGCGAACGACATCCGCTGGCTGGCGAGCGGGCCGCGGGCGGGGCTGGCCGAGATCACGCTGCCGGCCACGCAGCCGGGGTCGAGCATCATGCCCGGGAAGGTGAACCCCGTGATCCCCGAGGCGGTGACGATGGTCGCCGCGCAGGTGATGGGGAACCACACCACGATCACGATCGGCGGGCAGGGCAGCTTCTTCGAGCTGAACGTGATGATGCCGATCATGGCGCACGCGCTGCTCCAGTCGATCCGGATCCTGGCCGGCGCGAGCCGGGTCCTGGCGCAGAAGTGCGTCGCGGGGATCGAGGCGAACGAAGCGCGCATCCGCGAGCTGCTCGAGGGGAACCTGATGCTGGCGACGTCGCTCGCCCCCGCCATCGGCTACGACGCCGCGGCGTCGATCGCGAAGGAGGCGTTCGCGCGGGGTACGACGGTGCGCGAGGTCGCCCGCGAGACGGCGGGCCTCGACGAGGCGGCGCTGGACCGGCTGCTCGATCCGCGGCCGATGACCGAGCCGGGGATCCGGGGGAAGGCCGCCGGCGGGTGAGGCCCGCCGCGGCGCTATCGCAGCCCTGGGCACGAGACCCCGGCGTCATCGGATCCGCCGGGGTCTCGTGCATCCCGGAACCCGCGGCGTCGGCCGCGCGCGCGGCGGGGCCGCGGGACGCTACCCGCGGTGGCGGCCGTGTCGCGGACCTCGGCCGCGCACGCGGCGAGGCCGGGCGTCGCGGGTGCGGCGCCCGCCGCTGAGGCCCGTGATCCGCGCGTTCGCGGCGGCGTACGGGGAGGCGCGTCCCGGAGGCCGAGCGGCGAACGTCCGGCCGGCGGCGCATGCATGCGTGGGATGAAGCCGACGGCGAGTCGGCGGATCGGTCAGTCGAAGAGCTTCGAGAGCAGGGAGAAGTGTTGCCGGAGGATCTCGCGGCGCAGGCGGTTCATGGTGCACAGCCCGTCTTTCCGGCGGTCCACGACGCCCGCGGCCTCGAGGATGGAGAGGTGGTGCGAGACGAGCGAGGGCGAGAGGCCCAGCGCGGAGCCGACGGCGCCGGACGACAACTCGCAGCGTTCTGCAGAGAGCAGCGCAACGATGCGGAATCGATTTTCGTCAGAGAGCGCCGCCAGGAGTCGCAGCAGGTCGCGCGAGGGCGGTGCCAGTACCGAACCTTCCACGGGCCCCTCCAACCACGGCCGTCATCCGATGAACCGGGCATCAGCGACCGGTGATACCCGACCCCTGCGCGGGGGATCCGCGGAAATCAGCTCTCCGGGCTCTCGCCGACGAAGATCGAGAACGCGCGCCGGACTTCCTTCCCGGCCTTCAGTTCGAAGTGGTAGCGGCCGGCGGCCGGGAAGACTACGTCCTGGAGCGGCATGATCAGGCGCGTCTGCGGCCGCGCGCGACCTTCGCCGCGCGCCTCGACTTCCGTGTGGCCCTGGATGGTGAGCACGGCGCGACCGGTCTCGTCGACGAGGTCGGCGCGCAGCGGGATCCGGCCGGTCTCGTCCGGACCCCATTCCACCACGAACACCACCGTCATCCGGTCCTGCATGGCCGGGAATCCCGGGGCGTTCAACTCGTTGAAGATGCCCGAGATGTCCATCTTCCCGTCGGGGCGGACGCGGGCGTCGTCGCAGGCACAAGCAAGGATCAGTTCCATAGGCGCGCCAAGATGGCGGCGGCGGCGCCGCGCGTCAACCGGAGTGGGCGGAGACGCGCGGCGCCCGGCGTGGGTGGTGCGCGCGGGCGGCGAGCGAGGGCGGTGCGTCGTGGGAAGCGTGCGTGGGCGGCGGCGCCGGTGCTCGTGCCGGGCCGTGTCGCGCCGGGGGGCGCGCGGGTGCCGATTGGACCGGGGGTGCGCCGCGGGGCAGGGTGTGGACCGTTTCCGGGCGCGGGGCGGGGCGGGCCTTCGGGAACCGCGGCGCCGCGTCCGCGGCTTCCGTTTCCGGGCCGCGCGGCCGAGCCGCGGGCCGGGTCGTTGGACGTGGAGAGGAGCGAGGACCGAGGGATGACGTTGCTGGTGGCGCTCGCGCACCCGGACGACGAGGTGGGGTGCGCCGGGACGATCGCGTTGCACGCGGCACGCGGGGACCGCGTGGTGCTGCTCTGGCTGACGCGGGGCGGGATGACGGAGGCGCTGGGCCGGCTGCCGTACGAAGAGGTCGCGCGGCGGCGGACGGAGCACGGCGAGGCGGCGGCGCGGCTGCTGGGCGCCGAGCCGCGGTTCATGGATTTCCCGGACACGCGCGTGGAGGCGACGCCGGAGGCGGCGTACGAGGTCGCGCGGGTCGTCGCGGAGGTCAGGCCCGATGCGGTGGTGACCTGGGGCGATGGCTGGGTGCGCGGCACGCGGCACCCGGACCACCAGGCGACGGGGAAGATCGTGCGCGATGCGGTGACGCTCGCCCGCATCGGCGGTGTCGTCGCGCCGCTGCCGCCGCACCGCGAGCCGGCGCCGGTGTTCACGCTTCGCGGTGTCCACTCGCAGCTCCCGGTGCGCGCGGTCGACGTGTCGCCGGTCGTGGACACGGTTCTCGAGCTCGGCCGGTTCTACCGCGAGCGGGTCGGCTGGCCGGAGGAGGCGTGGCTGCGCGAACGGCTCGCGGACGCCGGCGCCGAGTGGGGCGTAGGGGCGGCGGAGGCGTTCGATGCATGGGAGACGCCGGGCGGGCTGGCGCGGGCGCTGATCTGAGGCGGGCGCCCCGCGGGCGGGCCGCGGTCCGGCGGATGGTCCGGCGGTCCACGCGCCGGCGGCTCAGCGGGTCGCGCCGCGGTCGCCGGCCGGGCCGTAGTCCGGGCGGCGGAAATGGCGGCCGTCGCCGTCGAGGCGTTCGTCGAGCGTGGTCCGCACGCGCTGCTCGAGGTCGCGGCCGATCGGCTCTGGCGAGGTGTAGGTGGGGAGCGCGCGCACGTCGGCCTCGGTGAGCGCGGGCGCGTCGACGACGTCGCCGTCGATCCCGATGCGCAGGTAGCCGACGGGGAGGAGCACCTGGCGGCCCTCGGTCTCGATCCCGACGATGGCGTAGCGGACCTTCCCCTCGGCCGGGTCGACGACGAGGTCGTCGATGGTGCCGATGCGACGGCCCTCGACGTGGAGCGGCCAGCGGCGGATGTCGGGCTCGCCCTCGGCGATCTCGAACCCGGGCAGCGCGCTCATCGGCTCGAGCGGCGCGAGCGCCCTCGGGATCGCCGGGCCGCGGATGATGGGGTGCTCGCCGGCGTACAGCCCCCGGTGGTCGAAGGCGGGGTGCGCGTAGTAGCGTTCGCCGTGGAACAGCCGGCCGTGCGCCTGCGTCACGCGCCGGCCGTACGCCGCTCCGACGGGTCGCTCTTCGGTGTACGGCGGGATCTTCCGCAGCTCGTCGCGGGTCGCGGCGAGCAGCCGCACGTGCGGCCGGCCGCCGCGCTCGCGGTCGAAACGGGCGTGGCCCAGCGGGACGAGGACGTGGCGGCGGTCGCCTTCGAGCGCCACGTCGAGGTACCGGATGAGGCCGGATTCCTCCTCGGCGAGCGCGCCGTGGAGCGTGCCGGCGAAGCGGCCCTCGGCGTCTTCCACGGGGGTGCCGCCCAGGTCGGGGACCGGGCGGAGCGGCTCCGGCTCCTCCGGCCGGGGGCCGTACAGTTTGTGCGCTCGCATGCTGCTCCTCCGCCGATCGGCGACGCAAGGCCCATTCCTTGACAGTGATCCTCGGGGGCACATAGGTTGCGCGTGACAACCCGAGCAGGGCGAGCGGCGCCGGGTCGCCGCCGCGCGTGGGATTTGAGTCGGCAGCTTGTGCCCCACGGTAAACAAAGCACTAAAGCGCCGGAGGCCTGCTGCCGAGCTTCCCGGCGGCGGGCCCGTTTCATATCAGGGGTGGCAATGGCACGAGAATACATCCTGACCAGTGAGTCGGTGTCGGAGGGACATCCCGACAAGGTGGCGGACCGGATCAGCGACGCGGTCCTCGATGCGTACCTGGCGCAGGACCCGGAGTCGCGCGTGGCGTGCGAGACGCTCGTCACGCGAAATTTCGTCTGCCTGGCGGGCGAGGTGCGGAGCGCCGGGACGCTGTCGGCCGAGGAGGTCGACCGGATCGTTCGCGACGCGATCCGCGACATCGGCTACGTCGAGCCCGATGGCCGGTTCTGCGCCGACACGGTCGAGATCCAGGTGAAGCTGCACGAGCAGGCGGGCGAGATCGCGCGCGCCGTGGACAAGGCCGACCGGCAGGCGCAGGGCGCCGGCGACCAGGGGATGATGTTCGGCTACGCGACGGCGGAGACGCCGGTGTTCATGCCCGCGCCGATCACGTGGGCGCACGCGCTGCTGCGCCGGCTCTCCGAGCTGCGGCGCTCCGGCGCCGTCGCGTGGCTGCGGCCGGACGCGAAGAGCCAGGTCTCGGTCCGCTACGTCGACGGCGAGCCGGCCGAGATCACCGGGCTCGTGCTCTCGACGCAGCACTCGCCGGACGTGTCGCCCGACACGATCCGGGCGTTCGTGCTCGATGAGCTGGTGCCGCAGACGATCCCCTCGGACCGTCTGCCGGCCGACTGGCAGGCCCGGGCGTGGGTGAACCCGTCCGGCTCCTTCGTCGAGGGCGGGCCCGCCACGGACACGGGGCTGACCGGCCGCAAGATCATCGTGGACACGTACGGCGGCGCGGCGCGCCACGGCGGCGGCGCGTTCAGCGGCAAGGACCCGTCGAAGGTGGACCGCTCGGCGGCGTACGCCGCGCGCTGGGCGGCGAAGAAC
>DASVDG010000118.1:0-48485 GCA_036381255.1 Longimicrobiales bacterium
CTTCTTCGAGGAGCAGCGCCTCACGCCCGCGTTCCTGCGCGAGGTCAGCCAGCACCAGCTCCGCGTCCTCGTCCGCGCGTTCGACGCGCTCGACCTCGACCCCGCCGTGATCGACCGCGACCGCACCGTCGACCTCGACGATGTCGCCGGGTTCCTCGCGCTCCGCTCGCCCCACGCCGGCGAGCTGCAACGCATGCTCCGCGAACGCGGCGTGCTCACCGACCACCGCGGCGACGTGCTCCGGCTCGGGCCGGCGCCGTACTTGAGCGACGCGCAGTTGGAGGAGGCGGTGGGGGTGGTGGGGGAGGTGGTGGGGGGATCGGCTGAGATCCAACGCGCGTGACTCTTCCTGAAAGAATTGCCCGGAGCCAGCAGGTACCTGGTCCGGTCCGGTTGAGAAGCGGTTACGCCTATGCGAACGATCGACACGCCCCCTTCCGACCGTAGGCGCTCCGATGCGCTCGGCGGCGTTTACGCGCACACTGTGCCGGGCGCGCCTGAACAGGCCTGGGAGCCGCTTGCAGACCACCTGCGGAATGTCGCCGAACTGGCCCAGACGTTCGCAGATGCTTTCCAATCAGGAGATTGGGGATACATCACGGGCCTTTGGCACGATCTCGGCAAGTACCGACCCGAATTCCAGGCGCGCCTCCGCGGCGAGCGCATTCACGCGCCGCACTCGGGTGTCGGTGCGGCGCTTGCCGCGTCCCGGGGTGGCCTAGGCATGGCAGTAGCGTTCGCCATCGCCGGCCATCACACGGGACTCGCCAACCGCGCCGCACAAGGCGACTCCGACGCGCGCCCGCTCCGTGAACGGATCGCGGAGAACGCGCCGACGCTGAAACGATTGCGGCAATTGATCCCTCGAGAGCTGATCGACTATCCCCTGCCGCCGCCGCCGGCCTACCTGATCCCGCCTTCCCGTACCGGGAGGAGCGAACGTGAATCCGCGGCGCGCCGCACGGACTTTTGGACAAGGCTCCTTTTCTCAGCCCTCATCGACGCGGACCGATTGGCAACGGAGGGCTTTTACGATCCTGCGAAGCGACGTTTCGGTCGTGATTACGATTCCCTACCCAGCCTTCGCGAACGCCTCGAAGCGTATCTCGACCGTTTCCACCCGGATACGCCGGTCAACCGGATTCGCGCGGAGATCCTCCAGGCATGTCGCACGAGGGCAGACCAGCCGACGGGAATCTTCACGCTTACCGTACCGACCGGAGGGGGGAAGACGCTCTCCTCATTGGCGTTCGCGTTGCGACACGCCGAAAAGCACGGCCTGCGCCGCGTCATCGTCGTCGTCCCCTACACCACCATCCTCGAGCAGAATGCTCGTGTCTACCGTGATGCCTTAGGCGACCACAATGTCATCGAGCACCACAGCAATATCGACGAGGCCGGGCGCCTTGAACATGATACCGAGGCCGAAATTCGACGGCAGCTCGCGTGCGAGAACTGGGATGCGCCCATCATCGTTACGACCAACGTGCAGTTCTTCGAGAGCCTCTTCTCCAATCTTCCGTCGCGCTGTCGGAAGCTGCACAATATTGTACGTAGCGTGATCCTTATCGACGAGGCCCAGACCCTCCCCGTCCGCTTCCTCAACAGCGCCCTCGACGCGATGAGGGAGCTGGCGGCCCATTACGGCTGCTCGTTTGTCCTGATGACGGCCACACAGCCGGCCCTCGCCCGTCGCGATAGCCTGCCCTGCGGCCTGGAGAACTCCGACGAGATCGTTCCCGACACACGTGGCCTTGCCCGCGCACTCGACCGCGTGCGCGTCCATTGGCCGGACCCCGATGCACCGCCCGTCGGCTACGATGAACTGGCCGCACGCATCGCCGACCACGAACGCGTGCTGGCCATCGTGCACCGCAGACGCGACGCCCGTGAGCTCGCCCAGAAACTCCCGCCCGACCACCGATTCCACCTCTCGGCGCTCATGTGCCCGGCCCACCGGCTCAAGACACTGTCAGTGGTCCGTGACAGATTGTCCGCGGGAAAACCATGCCGCCTCGTCGCCACTCAGCTCGTCGAGGCAGGCGTCGACATTGATTTCCCCGTGGTCTACCGGGCGCTCGCGGGGCTCGACAGTCTGGCCCAGGCAGCCGGCCGCTGCAATCGAGAGGGTCGCCTGATGGTTAGGGGGCGAGCTGAAAAAGGGGACTTCTTCGTCTTTCGCGCGGAAACCACACCGCCGCCCGGCACCCTGCTCAAGGGGCTCGAGTCGACGGAAGCGCTCCTCGGCAGATACGGCCCTCGCCTGAGCTTCACGGATCCCGATATGCTCGAGGAGTACTTCCGTATCCTTTATGCCAAGTGCGAAACCGACCCCGAAGGCGTACAGATTGAGCGCGCACAATTCAACTTCGCTAACGTCGCGCGAAAGGTTCGCTTGATCGAAGATGGCTACTCCCAACCAGTCGTCGTGCCCTGGAGAGACGCCCACAAACGGGTCCGGGCGTTCGAGTCTGCACCGAGTCGAGAAACACAGCGCGCGCTGCAGCCCTTCCTCGTTCAAATCTCGGAGGTCGACCTGGAGCGGCTAAAGAGCCTCGGCGCCGTCGAGCGCCTGCGCGATTCCGTTCACGTCCTGACTCCGTCGTTCGAACACCTCTACCACGAGGAATGGGGGCTCGTAGTCGACGAGGATGCGCTTCCGAATCCCGAAGCGCTGATCGGATGAACGAACGCAGCCGCACAAGGCGGCTGCGTCGTGTGTGTCACCAAAATACTGTTTCAATCCACTGGGTTGCCTATACCCAGACTCTAACGGGCAGGGTCGCGCTACTGAACTGCCGAGGCCTCGCACCGCCGGTACTGCGACGGAGGCAGAATGCGAACGCCCTCGTGGGCATCCAGCTCGTGCCGCTTGGCCGAACGGGATCGTGCCGGGCCTTCCCGACGGCGAACGAAACTATTGCATCTCGTAGCGGAACGATTCAGTATATTGGTATAGCTGCTCGTAATCACCCGCAAGGATGAGGGGCATCATGACACCTCCTCGCAGCCCCACGCTCTCCGTCCGAGCCCGCGGACCGCTGGCCGCGTTTACCAATCCGGCGCTAAAGGTCGAACGCGTTACCTACCCAGCCATGACGCCGTCGGCGGCACGCGGATTGCTCGAAGCGATCCTGTGGAAGCCCGCGATCCAGTGGCGCATCGAGCGCATCCGCGTACTTAGGCCGATCCGCTTCATATCGTTTCGGCGCAACGAAGTGAACAGCAAGGCGGTCACGCCAAGCGCTGCCGTCATCCGCGACGGCGGGCCCGTCACCGCGTTCTTCGCGGACGAGGATCGATCCCAGCGGAATACCGTGGCCCTCCGCGACGTCGACTACGTTATCGAAGCGCACATCGTGCTCACCGACCGCGCTGGCCCCGACGACAATCTGACGAAGTTCGTGGACATGTTCCGCCGCCGCGTCGAGCGCGGGCAGCACTTCCACCAGCCGTACCTGGGCTGTCGCGAGTTCGTGGCCGACGTGCTTCCCGCGGATGGCGCACCACCGCCCATCTCTGAAACCCGCCCGCTCGGCCGGATGCTCTGGGGCATCGAGTACTCGCCTCGCGGCAACTGCCCCCACTTCTTCGATGCCGAGCTTCGCGATGGAATTCTGCATGTCCCTCTGAATCCACCGACCCAGGGAGGCGACCGATGATCCTCGAAGCGCTGTACGACTTGGCGGTGCGCGAGGAGTTGCTGGGCGACCCGGACTACGAGCTCAAACCGGTGGCCTGGCTTGTCCGGGTCGATGACGGCGGTCGGCTCCTGGGGATCGAGGGAACTCACGGAAAGGTGGAGCAAGGTGGTGAGCGGAAGAAGCGGCCACAGCCGAAGAGCATGGCCGTTCCCCGACAACCCATACGGACGAGCGGCGATCTCGCGTTCTTCCTCTGTGACAAAGCAGAATACGCCCTCGGAATCGACCCCGAGCCCGATCCCGAGAAGCGGCGTTCACCCGAGAAGCTGGCGGCGCGTTTTGCCTTGTTCCGGTCTCGGGTCGCGACGTGCCTCGACGCGACTGCAGATCCGGGCATCCGCGCTGTTGCGCAACTTCTCGAGCGGATCGCGGACGGCGCCGAAACCATTACGCTGCCGGTGGGTTCCGCTCCAAATGACCTCTTTGCGTTCGTATACGCACCGGATGTCGATCGACCCGTCCACGACCGCCCCGCCGTGCGCGCCTACTGGAAGGCCGAACGCAGGGCAGACACGAAAGTATCTGAATCCGGCGCACTGTGCATGGTGACTGGTGAGCCTGCCGGGTCCGCCGCCAACTTCCCACTCCTGAAAAAGGTACCTGGTGGGACGCCGAGCGGCGTGTCACTCGTCTCTTTCAACGCAAATGCCTTCGAGTCCCATGGCTGGCGCGGCAATGCGAACGCGCCCATCTCGCGCAGTGCTGCAGAAGCGATCGCTACGGCGCTGAATCGACTACTCCACCCCGCGTTCCCCGATCCTCGTCAGGGGCACTCCGGTGGAACGCTTCCGCGCCGCCACTTTCGCCTCAGCGCGGATTCCGTGGTGTGCTTCTGGGCATCGGATCGAGGCGCGGACGATTTCGTCGATGATTTCGCCGCGATCTTCAATCCTTCCGACGATGCCGAGCCGGTAAGCGAGGTATACCGATCGCTTTGGCGAGGCCGGCGGGTAGAAATTGTGGATGCCTCGCGGTTCTACGCTTTGACTCTCACGGGAACCCAAGGCCGGGCGATCATCCGCGACTGGTTCGAATCGAGCGTCGCAGACGTCGCCAACAGTCTCGCCGATTACTTTGCCGATATCGATATTGTTCGCAATTCGGCCGATGATGACGCGCCGCCCCTCGCCTTGCGCGTGCTCCTGGCCGCGCTCGCCCCGATCAGCCGCAACGACGCCGTGCCCGCGCCGTTGGCGACGCATTTCGTACATGCCGCGCTCCGCGGCGCACCCTTCCCCATCGCCGTGCTTCAGAAGGCGATCGAGCGCTCCCGCGCCGAGATCGGCCGAAACACTCCGTCGGATCGCCTGCGCCGAGATGCTCGCGCGGCGCTGATCAAAGCCGTCCTCCACCGCAACTTCCAACACGAGGAGCTGACCCCAGCCATGGACCCGACCAACACGGAACCCGGTTACCTTCTCGGCCGCCTCATGGCCGTGCTCGAGCGCCTCCAGCAGGCGGCGCTAGGCATGGGTGTCAACGCTACGGTCGTGGACCGATTCTTCGGCGCGGCCTCGGCGACGCCGCAGGCCGTCTTCCCGCGCCTGCTGAAGAACGCTCGGCACCACGCCAGAAAGGCCGGTGATGAAGCGGCCACGAGTGGGCTCGCCCGCTGGCTGGAGCGGGAGATCGATGACATCCTCGCGCCACTCGGCGTGAAGGAGCACCGGCAGGGCGTGCCGTTCACCGGCTTCCCCGCGCATCTGTCGTTGGAGCAGCAGGGGCTCTTTGTCCTCGGCTATCACCAGCAGCGCCACTGGTTGCGCATGAGCAAGCAGGACCGAGAGCGCGCTATGGCCATCGCTGCCGAGGCCAGTTAGCGCGCGCGACCGCAACGACGTTCCCGATCGAACCGAAACCTCTCACGAATGGAGCCGACCCCATGAGCACGACAACGGCTGCACCCCCGATCGACCGACGCTACGATTTCGTCCTGCTGTTCGATGTCGTCAACGGCAACCCCAATGGCGACCCGGACGCGGGGAACGCGCCTCGTATCGATCCGGAAACCGGGCACGGCCTGGTCACCGACGTCGCCCTCAAACGCAAGATCCGCAATTTCATCGCGCTCGTGAAGGCGGACCCGGCCACGGGAGCGCCTGAGCCCGGCTATGACATCTACGTCAAGGAGAAGGCAATCCTGAATCAGCAGCACAAGCGTGCTTATGATGCGCTGGGACTCAAGGTCGATGCGAAGGGAAGGGACAAGGCGAGCAACGCAGAGAGGGCCCGAGATTGGATGTGCCAGACGTTCTTCGATATCCGGATGTTCGGTGCCGTGATGACGACGGACATCAACGCCGGCCAGGTGCGCGGGCCCGTACAGATCGCATTCGCACGCTCAATCGACCCGATTACCTCGTTGGAGCAGTCGATTACGCGTATGGCCGTGACGACGGATCGGGAGGCCGAGCAGCAAGAAGGCGGCAACCGGACGATGGGACGGAAGGAGATTGTTCCCTACGCCCTCTATCGTGCTCACGGCTTCGTCTCCCCGTTCCTGGCTCGCCAGACGGGTTTCTCGGGCGACGACCTCGCACTCCTCTGGCAGGCACTCGTCCAGATGTTTGAGATCGACCGCTCCGCGGCGCGCGGAGAGATGGCCACGCGTAGACTCTACGTCTTTGAGCACGACAACGCCCTCGGCCAAGCGCCGGCGCACCGGCTCTTCGACCGGATCCGTATCACGAGGCGCGACGACACGCGACCGCCACGATCCTTCGAAGATTACACTATCGAGGTGGATGAGAGCGACCTTCCACCCGGCGTGCAGCTTCACAAGCATCTGTAGGGCGGCCATGGGCATCGAAACGGCGGGGGCAGGGGGTTACGCAGAAGACGACCTGCTCCCGCTCTCGGCCCTGCAACACCTACTGTTCTCCTCGGCTATTCACCATGTCGCGTGAGTTTGCCGATTTCTGCCTTTTTTGCCGCTTGGGTCTGATCCGGGCCTTGCGGGGGTGATGTGAGGGACACGCCCCCTTTCCCCCGTCCCCGGACGGCGGCGGTTCGCCCGCTTCTCGCTCCCCGCCCGGGGGTGCTACGCCAGGGTGGGCAGGGCCTGGAGCGCGGGCGAGCCGCGGGCCGGGTGGAGCTGCACGAGCTCCTGCCAGAGGGCGTTCCATAGTGGAGCGCGCTCGGCCGCAATGACGACCGTGATCCGGCGCCCGCCCGCGAGCACGCGGCCTGCCGCCTTGAGCACGAGCGCGCGGAAGCGCTCACGACTCCAGCAGGTGGTCTTGCGACGTGCGAGGAGGAGTGCTGCCGCATGCATCAGATTCGCCGCCACGAGACTGAGGAGCAGGCGCGCCTCGTTCGCCCGGAAGCTGTCGGGCACCTCGTAGTCGGTCCGGACCCTCTCTCCCCGATAGTGCGTTTTCGGGCGCGGAGTGCTGGAGAGGTGGAGGGTGAGCGCGTTCTGCCACGCCCCGAAATCCTTCTCGGCCCCTCCCCGGCCGCGGTAGCGACGGAGCAGCGCCTCGGCGCTCTCCTCCTCGGCGCTCGCGTTGGTGACGAGAAAGAAGTGGTCGAGGAAGAGGTGCTGCTGCTCGCCGGGCCTCTCGAGCACGACCAGCACCACCCGGCGTGGCTTCTCCCAGCTCCGGGCCCGGTAGAGAAGTTCGTGGAACCAGATCCGTCCCTCGACGGGCGGGCGGCCCGGCGGGCGGCGCAGAAAGGGAGCAGCGAGCCGCTCCAGCCGGACATTCGAGCGCAGGCGGGCCACGTAGCGCATGGAGGGACGCGCCTCCAGGCCGGCGAGGAACTCGGGGCCGGGAAAGCCGGCGTCGATCCTGAGCCAGAGCCGTTCGCTCCCGGCCAGCTCTTCATCCAAGATGGGCAGAGCGAAATCGAGCGCACCGTCTGCCGTGTGCGCACTGCCCTCCCGGAGCTGCGCTCCCAGGTAGAAGCCCTCCTCATCCCGGAGCACCAGCGCGTGATAGCAGCGGCAGCGATAGTGCCCGTTGTATGCGCTCCCGGGCTGGTGGCCGTGCACCTCGATGGGCAGCGAGTCCAGGTCGAGCGTTCGCTCTCGTCGGTGCGCTCGGCCTGGCGAGAGGCAGGTCGCGCTCCCGAAGAGGACGGTGTCCAGCCCCTGCAGGTTCTCCGCCTCGCCGAGCCTCGCCTGCAGACGCGAGAGCGTGGGCTGGGAAGCGAGCCCAATGGGCTCGCGGGGCCCGGCTCCCGTGAGCGGCCGCAGACCGCGCCGGGACGAGACACTGAATCGGAGGACGGGATCGTGCCGCAGGAGATCGGCGTCGAGCTGATCCGGGTAGCCCTGGGCGTCCAGGAGGAGGCGAGTGCGGAGGAGATCCAGGAGCGGATAGGTGATCCGGCACCCGTCTCTTCGATCCACCACGTGCTCGGAGAGAAGCCCCGAAAGCCCGCTCCGGTCCATGAGCTCGCGCAGCAGAAGCGCGCCGGCGTCGGACGTCAGCCGCTCCGGCCGGGCTTCCACCCGGAGGCTACGGTTGAATTCCGGCTGAAAAAGCGTATACTGGGATTCACCCATGGCGTGTGCCTCGGCATGTGCTCGACAGATGAAGCTTCGCAACTCCATCTTACGGCCACACCGAGGGATGCGCCATGGGCATTTTCATGCCCGGCTATCCTGCGACTACCCATGTAGTGAATAACCCAGGCTAACAGCAAACACTCCGCGAGAATACCACTAAGGATAGAAATGTAGATGGAAGCACGTGAGGCTATTTCGGCGATCCTCGACATGGTGCCGAACTGGTACGAGGCTGAAACCGGCCCTGTTCACTACGATCTCCGTTCAGGCGCAACAGTTGTTGATTTTTGGGGTCATCGCCAACCTACGCCGTGGTTGGCGAACTTCCTACGTGCGGTCAGGCGCGAGTTGGACGTTGTGGTGCCACGTCTGGATTCATTCGCGTCAACAGTCGCCACGGACCTTCTCCAAGAGCAGTTTGCCCTTAAGTGGCTTGAGATTGCAGCACCCGGTGTAGAGTGGCAGCGAGTGCTCGATTATAGCCGTCACACGCTTCAGCGAACGTATGAAAACGCTGAAGTAATTTTCAACTTGGTTGTTCGTGATGACATAGGGACTGAACTGATCTCAGAACCCGCCATTCAGAAGATCTTTGATCCACTTGCGGCGTCGCCTCGAACATACTTTCAAGTTGATCGGCAATTTCGGTTCCATTCTTACCGTGAAATCCCATGGGACGATGTACACGATGGCGGTGAGTACGAACTATCTCCGGAATTCCTTCGTCCGTTCTCATGCATGTTGGAGCGTGGTGAGTATTCGGTCCACCAGACTGGGCGTGGTGACTTAGTGATGCTGAATCATGAGGGGCTACTTGCGGCCAAGCGGAAAGGCCGGTGGAAAATCTACGATGTAGCTACCCTGAAGAACTCCATCACCGAGGTCATCGGTAGTTATCGAGTTGGTGCCAATCTGTTTGAGGTCTGTTTTGATCTCAGCTTCCGACGGCATGGGGCATTACTCGTTTATGACCCTGAGCATCGTGTCCTTCCCAATATAACGAATACTGAATCGAGATTGGATAATCCACGGATGGGGGACCTAGCAAGACGCATGTTGGGCCCATCCGTTTATAGCATATCGATGGATGAGATCGATCGAGACAGGAGAAAGAAGCTGCTATTCCTCGAAATCGCCAGTGTGGACGGCGCGGTGATCTTCGACGATGATCATGTCCTCGCCTTCGGAGCGATGATTCGATCTCACCCTCGTACGCCTGGGGCTGCTGGAGCGAGGAGTACCGCGGCAGCTTCGGCATTTCTCTATGGTGGACGTCCAGTAAAGATTAGCTCTGACGGCGAAATCACGTTCTATTTTGTCAGCACGGACGAGGACGGCGGTTCAGCTGACGCCAAGCTCGAGTTTCTGTAATTGTGGAATACCGGCAACGGGCACACGGCGGATAACAAGGCATTCACGCTGGGGGCGCATTCGCGCCCTTGCCCATTGGGACCACCGCCGTTGTGGCGAGGCGATGAGACTCGCGCCGCCTCCTGGAGCGGCATTTCTTCGGGACATAGCTCGACCAAGACCGGGCGGCGGTCGTGAATGCTTGAACCGTTACCCGGCATGTTCCGCAGCCTGCAATTTACGGAGGTGTCGTCTTGAGATCTGGTGATGCGGCGGAAATCGCAAGTCGAATCGTAGCGGAGGTGAGGGAGGCCCCAGCGGGCTCGAAGAGACTGAAGGTCCGCTCGCTCCTGAAGAAGTTCGGCTTCGTAAAGCGCTCGGACCGCAATACGGCAGAGATCACGCGGCTGCTTGATGAGCAGGGGATCTCGATTCACCCGCCGCTAATCCGGTTTGGTGACTCATGGAAGGTCGGCTATGAGGACTGGATTTACCTTTCCGACCAGCGCGCATGTCCGCTTGAAAAATCACTGCACAACAAAGTTGATTTGCCCGAGGGGTGGCAGGATGATGAGTGGTTCACGCGCATGCTCAAGCTAGAGCTCCGCACTGAGAAAGAGGTCGAAATCAAGTTCATCGTGCCGCTTCTGAAGCGCCTTGGGTATGAGGATGAAGATCGGTTCGATGGAATGCCCGTACCGGCCGCACATGGCTCCCGAGCAACCACGCTCGTGATCGACTTTGCGGTCTTCAACTCCGCATCGGATGCCCTTCGGTCGCAGCCGCTTCTCACGGTTGAGGCCAAGCACGAGACCCGGTTCCGGAAACAGAAGGAGATCGCGAACGCGCGTAATCAGGCCCAGAGCTATTGTCTCTGGACCCAGTGCGATTTCTTCATGGTGACAGATGGGCGGACGATAGAGGTCTTCGATCTGACGCGTCGAACTCTGTCCGGTGTGGGCCCGGTATTCAGTTGTGGTCGGCACGAGCTGAAAGAGGCATTCCCAAACCTGTATCGGTTGATCGGAAAACCGGTGCTCACGCGGCATTACCTCTCGAAGTTCAGTTCAGTCGAAGAGGTATCCTGAGCCGACATCGCTGCCGTAGTTTAGCGGGATCGCAGTGGACCGGCTGCGGAACGCGGTGTATAGCAACGCAATCACGCTGCGGGCCTTGCGGCCCCTTGCCGTTCGGGACCGCCGCTCCTTTGGGCGGAAACCCGCGGCTTGTCAGAACAAGAGCCTGGCGCTCGATGCGACCCGCTTGAGTCATGAGCGGAGAGGCGGTCGTGAATGCTGAAACGCTGGCATCCCTGGGCTCGTTTCCGCCGGCGCCGATGGGTTGCCATTTCTGAAAGGGAGTTGCGGGACTAGCTTTCAGTACGATAGCGGTCCATTTCGAGAAGGGGTACGGGTGAAGCTACCGAATGCCTCGGCCGCATGCGTCGAGTATGAAAAGCTTACGGGCTATCTGCTCTCGGACGTGCATCCGGTGGGCAGGACCAAGGCGCAATTCTTTCGGGGGTTGGGCTTTGACGCGAGCCGGCCGGAGGCCTTGCTGGCCGCGCTGCTTCGGATTGCCCGGGATGAGGAGGTAGTGGAGCAAGAGGCCACGGCATTTGGTAGGAAGTACGTGATCGATGGCGCACTGGAGGGGCCAACAGGGGCTTCGGCCCGGATGCGCACGATCTGGATCGTGGAGCGAGGGAGTGCGGCGCCGCGCTTTGTGACGGCCTACCCGGCCCCGGGCAGGAAGGAGGAGGGATGATCAAGGAACTGGATTCGGTCGTGCTCACGCGCGATGTGCCGGAGTACGGGCTGAAGGCAGGAGATGTGGGCGCGGTCGTGCATCGCTACGGGGAGGGCGAGGGTTTTGAGGTGGAATTCGTGAGTGCATCGGGAGAGACGGTGGCCGTGTTGACGCTCACCGAGGCCGATCTTCGTCCGATGCGTGGGGGAGAGATCTTGCACGTGCGCCGCTTGGCGTCGTTGTAGCCGTTGCATGGACGCGCAACTGGACCTCGCGGAGCACCGCCCGACCGTCGGCTCGCCGCTCGCCCCGGCATCCCTCGCCCTGCTCTGCGGCACGTCGGTTTCTGCGGCTCTGGCGTGGATCGCGCTGGGGATGCGAATCATCAGCACTCGACCCATGACCCCAAGCGAACGACGAACGCATGAGCGACCGATCGGACGCTGACGAGCTCCGGGCCGAGTACGACTTCGCGCCCGGGCAGCCACGCGACGGCGTGCGGAGGAATTACGCGACGCGGTGCGCGGCGGGCGTGAGCCTCGTGCGGCCCGATCCGGGCGTGGCGGAGCCACCTCGACGATCGTGACAGCCATTCCGCCGGCCGCAACGTCGCCGACCCCGAGCTCGCGCAGTTTCGGTTGATTGTCGCTCGCTGCGGCGTAGTCTTCCAGACAAGGAGCGGGCGCGGTCGCGTGGCGGGCGCGCCGCTGTCCGGTGCGGTGTGCGCGGGCCACTCCCGGCGGTACCGGGGCACGGCCGGGCACGCGTCCACTCCAACGAGGCGATCCGACCATGAGCCAGATTCGCATCGCATTCCTCGCGACCCCCGCCCTCCTCACCGCCTGCGGCTTCGCCGGCGACCGCGCCTCCCCCGCCTTCGTCGAGGAGACGCTCGCCGTCGCCGACACGGTCGTCACGACGGAGTCCGCGCTGATCGGCTACGCGACCGACCTCGCCGTCGGCCCGGGCGGCCGGCTGTACCTGACCGACGCCCGCCTCAGCCACGTGCTGACGGTCGGGCCGGGGGGCGAGGATCCGCGGACGATCGGGCGGGAGGGGTCGGGGCCGGGCGAGTTCGCGACGCCGTGGTCGCTCGCGGTCTCGGGCGACGGGGTGTGGGTCTTCGACATGCGGCACGGCCGGGTGCTGGAGTTCGACGCGGCGGGCGGGTACGTCGGGTCGTACGTCGTCGGGGAGCCGACGGCCATGACCGGCATCGCGCCGAACGCGCGCGGCGAGCTGGCGGCGGCGACGGGCGGGCGGGACAGCGCGCTCGTCGCCGTGCTGGGCGCGGACGGCGAGCGGCTGCGGGCGTTCGGTGAGCCCGTCGTGCCGCCGGTGACGATGTGGGATTTCACGTCGATCAAGGACCGGATCCGGCGCGGCGAGGTGCCGGCCGAGTTCCGGAACAGCGTGCGGCCGGCGTGGGCGGCGGACGGCTCGGTCGTCGTCGCATTCGACACGGAGCGGGAGGTGCGGCGCTACGGGCCGGACGGCGCGCTCGTCTGGGCGCGGCCGCTGGAGGACCCGGCGCTGGAGGCGGCGCGCGCGGAGTTCGTGCGCGCGAACACGGAGGACCCAGACCCCACGCGGCTCGCGCCGCTCCGGTACGTGCGGGACGTGTTCGTCGCCGGGGACGAGGTGTGGCTGCTCCTCGACACGACGACGCTGAACGACGGCGTCGTGCTCGTGCTCGACGCGACGGACGGCGCGCCGCGGCGTCGCCTAGTGCTCCCGGGGTTGCCGGGTGGGAACGCGTTCGCGCTGGACGCGGAGCGCGGGCGGCTGTACCTGGCGGTCGGCGACGAGGCGATGGTGGTGGTGGCGGAGGTGGGGGCAGTGTCGGAGGGCACGGAGTAGGCGGGAGCGGAGGCGCCGGGATCGACGCACGGCGGACCGGCGCTGGCCGCCCCGGCCGACATCGCCGGAACGGCCGACACGCGTGGCCGGTATGACCATTGCAACCCCGGAATCCACCGCACACCTTCGCGTGGTCGGCCATCCATGGAGGCGTCATGAAGGGTCGCATCTCGAAGGAGCTGGATCGGACCCTGAGGGATCCGGAGGCGGCCAAGCAACTGAGGAAGGCTCTCCTCGCGGGTGCCGGCGAGGTCGTCGTCGAGGGCCGCACGTATCGCGTTCGCACGGAGCCGGTGCCGAAATCTCCAAAGGCAGCAGCGGCCCATATCTAGGCGCGAATGAACGTTGCGTTCTCCGCCCTCCTGACATTCGTTCTCGTTCTCCCCGGCATCACCCTCCGATACGCCTTCGCACGCGGCCGCCGGCGCTGGAACCATCCGATCGCGGCATCCATGGTGCCGTACTTGGGCTTCTTCGGCTGGTACCTGTACTTCACGCGCAACGTCGTCGCGTACTACCGCGCACTCCGGCGCGAGGACGCGCGACCGGCAGGGAGGGAGCGATGACCGATTCGACCGTCGTCCAGGACGGAATCCGCCGCCAGGCGGCGCGTGCCCGCTGGGCCGTGGGCCTGCTCGCCGTGGCCTGTGTCGTCGATGTGGCCGCGGTCCTCTCCGACCTGGGCCAGGCCTCCCTGCTGCGCGGCGCCGTCGAGGGCGTGGAGATCACGACCGCGGCTGCGGAGGCGAACGACGCGCGGCAGCAGGCGATGGCCGGCCTGCAGTTCCTGCTGCTGGTCCCGACGGCCATCGTGTTCCTCATGTGGCTGCACCGGGCGTACGCGAACCTCGGGGACGTGGGCGCGCGCGTCACACGCTTCTCGCCCGGCTGGGCGGTCGGCTACTGGTTCATCCCGGTCGCCAACCTCATCCGCCCGTACCAGGTCGTGAAAGAGGCGTGGCAGCGCAGCGAGTCGATGAACGCTTCCGAATCGACGGACACGGCACCGAGCTCGCCGGTGGTAGGGCTCTGGTGGATGGCGTTCATCGGGTCCGGCGCGCTCGGGCGGGTTTTCGCGGCCCGACTGTCCTCGGCAGACACCGTCGAGGCGCTGCTGTCGGCGAGCTGGTGGGTCGTCGCGGCGGACGCGTCCAGCGCGGTGTCGGCCGTCCTGGCGATCCTCGTCGTCCGGGGGATCGACCGGCGGCAGCGACGCATGGTCGACGTGTCCGCTGCGCCCGGCCCTTCGCCGGCCCCGAGCGGCGCGGCGTGAACGACGCCGTCATCGGCCTCTACGACCGCCACGCCCGGGCGTACGACCGCGACCGCGACCGGTCGCTCCGGGAGCGCGAGTGGCTCGATCGCTTCCTCCGCCACGTGAGCCCGGGCGGGACGGTGCTGGACGTGGGCTGCGGCACGGGCGAGCCGATCGCCCGCTACCTCGCCGAGCGCGGGTTCCGCGTCGTCGGCGTGGACGCCGCGCGGGCGATGATCGGGATCTGTCGCGAGCGATTCCCGGACGGCGAGTGGATCCTCGCGGACATGCGCAGGCTGGCGCTGGGCCGTCGCTTCGATGGCGTGCTGGCGTGGGACAGCTTCTTCCACCTGGCGATGGGCGACCAGCGGGCGATGTTCCCGCGCTTCGCGGCACACGCCCGGCCGGGCGCGCCGCTGATGTTCACGAGCGGACCCGCGGAGGGCGAGGCGATCGGGTCGTACCGCGGGGAGCCGCTCTACCACGCGAGCCTTGGGCCCGAGGAGTACGCGCGGCTGCTGGCGGAGCACGGGTTCGTCGTGCGGGACCACGTCGCCGGCGACCCGGAGTGCGGTGGGCACACGGTGTGGCTGGCGACGTACGACGGAAAGGGTGCCGGGCCGGCAACCCGATGAGGCCGGTCGGCCCGTCGCCGGACGCCGCCACACGCGCGTCGCGTAGACGCCACGGTCTCCCCTCCGTCGTTCCCGCCGTCCCCGGCACCGGGCCGCACCTCACCCGGCCCTCGGGCGGGCGCGATCAATGCACGCGAACGTGACACAGACGCTCGCGTCGGCGCCCGCCGCGCAGGCTGCGGCGCCGGCGATGGGCGCGGCGTGCACCGTTCGCGGGCGGGGTCGTGGTCAGGATCGCTCCGGTCATCCTCCTCGTGCTGCTGCTGCTGGCGTGGCTCGCCCGGCAGGCGCCCACGCTGGTCGACGTGACGCTGGACGGCTCGCCCGAGTCGATGGTGCGCCAGTACGTGGTGGCGCGCGCGAGCCGGCAGGCGTTCGCGCGCACGCCGGCGGACGTGGCGCGGATGGTGATGAAGGGCGGGCTCGTGCCGGCGCCGGGGAACGGCGACTACCGACTGAAGGGCGTCGAGTACGCGTTCGCGCACCCGGTGAGCCGGCGGTTCGTCGAGCGGACGGCGCGGGCGTACCGGCGGGCGTGCGGCGAGCCGCTGGTCGTGACCAGCCTGGTCCGGCCGCTCGATCGGCAGCCCCACAACGCGCACCCGCTCTCGGTCCACCCGGCGGGGCTGGCGGTCGACCTGAGCATCCCCGACCGGCCGGAGTGCCGGGCGTGGCTCGAACGGAGGCTGATCGCACTCGAAGCTGCGGGCGTGCTGGACGTCACGGCGGAGCGCCATCCGCCGCACCTGCACGTGGCGGTGTTTCCGGGCGCGTACGCGCGGTTCGTGAACCGCCCGCCCGGCGACTCTGCGGCGGCGCCCGGCCGCGCGCGAGGGCGCGGACCGGCCGGCACGCCGGCGGGGGGCGGCGGGGTGTGGTGGGCGGTCGGCGGCGGGCTACTCGTACTCGTCGCCGCGGCGGGGTGGCGGTGGCGGGTCCGGCGTGCGCGGCGCGGCGGCAGTTCGTAGCGGGCGGCGGCGCCGGCGCCGCGAGCCCGGAGGGTGCCGGCGCGCGAAAGGCCACCGGCTCCCCCGGTCCGCGGCGCGCGGCCGCCGCCGGGGCGGCGCGGCCGCGGCCCGGGCGGGATGCGGTGACCTGGCGCCTTCCGAGGACCACGACGGACCCGGCGCCGCCCGGCCTACGGGACGTTACGCGCACCCCACGCGCGGCTAGCGGTGGACGAGCTGCGTTTCATCCGCTGCGACCACGGCGACCAGGTCCTCGACGACCATCTTGGAAAGCAGCTTGCGGAGCGACGCTCGCAACTCGTCGTCGCTTCCGTCCAGCAGCGACGCGATGCTCACGGGCCGGCCGGTGAGCAGCTTCGAGAGCATGTCTCGAGCGGCCGCGGCGAACCGCCAGCGACGCCCGTTCGCCCGGAACTCCACCGACCTGCCGTCGTGGACATCGCGAAGCTCGATGTCTCGACAGGCTCGCATCTGCACGAAGTGATCGTCCGTCGGCGGGAGCGCGTCCGGCATGGCGCTCCAGGGCAGGCTGAAGCGCGGACGCGGGCGCGCCTTCTCGTCCAGATCATCGAAGTAGGCCTGAAGCGTCTCGGGCGTGAACCGCTCCATGAGCTCCGCCCTGAGCCGATTCATGTGCGCGGCCTGCTCCTCCTCGCCCGCGAATCGGGGTAGGTCCTGCCGAAAGGCCTCCGATTCGAGCAGCTCGTCTTTCAGCCATTTCAGGAGATCCAACCCCGTACGGTTCGAGATGCCGAACGTGAGATGCAGGCACGGCTCGTCCATCGCCTCCGCCACGTGCCACCATCCACGAGGAAGGTAGAGGACGTCCCCCTCCTCGACGACGTCTTCCCAGATCGCCTCGGTCGGCGCGGGGAATTCGGGGTCCGTGCGGTGAGAGACCGGATACGGCCGGGTGACGCCGTACACGCTCCAACGCTTTCTACCCGCGATCTGGAGCACGAGGACGTCGTGCTCATCCCAGTGCAGGTCGAATCCGTGGGTGCTGCGCCATCCGGCATAGGCATTCACGTTGACGCGTTGCCGGAACACGCGTTCGAGGGATTCCGCGAGCTCCGTGATCGGATCATGGACCTCGTGGATGAAATCGATCGTGAGCGTGGCCCCCGACCGGAGCTCCTTGTTCAGGGCGGACGGCACCAGCTCCGTGCGTCCCGAAGGACTGGCCTGGGTCACGTTCGAGATCGGGACGATCGCCCCATCTCGCGCCAGCCGGACCTGTGGCGTGTGCATGCGCTGGCGCCGCAGGATCCCGTTCAACGAATCCCAGTCCAGGATCTCCGAGAACTTCCCTGGATACCCCTTGATGTGCTCGAACTTCTTGCCCCACGAATTCTTGAGAAAGTCGTCTGCACTGCGAGGCGCGAGGATCTCATCGAGTGTCATCGGACGCATGGAAACCTCCCTTGCCGGTGAAGGGCGAATATCGCGATGCGATCGAGGGTTGGGCCGCGGGGGCCCGGTCCGCATGGCCGACTTCGCAACGGGCTTCGCTGCAGCGCCGAGGCTCCGAATGGCATCCGGCGCGGCCGGCGGGCTCCGGATCGACGTTTCACTCATGGGCCGTCGTTCGCCTCGGGGCGTGTCAGCTCGATAGGGTCGCACCGATGCGCCGACCGCCCACGCGCTCGAGCTTGGCGAACACATCGTCGATGTCCAGCCTGCCCCACAACGCGTCGGCGTCGAGCTCCAGCGCCGCCCGATCATCATGAACGCTCGGTCGCGAATCCTCGCCTTCGCGAAGCGACACCCCCTCGATGGACGGGTAGTACGCGATTCGATGCTGCGGGGCGATGGTCGAGAAGATGACGACGCCTGGAACGCCGTACGCATCGGCAACGTGATACATCGACGTGTCCACGCTGATAAACAGATCCATCTGCGACACGATGTACGCGAAGTCGTCGAACGTGCGCGACAGATGCGACCAGTCGATGAAGCGCGGGTGCTCGTAGTCGATGGGCACGACCGCGACGACGAGCCCATCGAAGAGATCGGTCCGGGACAGCAGCTCGCTCAGGAACCGGGCATCCGCACCGACGGGAAACGAGCGTGCCTTGGCGAACGACTTCGGATGGAACAGCAGGAGCGGCCTGCCGAGCGCCTTGACCGACTCGACCTGCCGGACCAGCTCCCGTGGAGGTTGCGGGGCCGGCGGAAGCCAGAATCGCTTCCGCTCACGAGGCACCGAGTCCGGCTCGATGCCGACGGACACCAATCTGGAATCGACCCAGTGCGCTCCGGCGGCCAGCCCGGCGGCAGACCAGTCGAAATAGCCGTCGCAGCGGGCGAGGTCGCGTATCGAGGCCGGGAGCATCTGGATCGATTCGACGACTCCGGATCGCAAGAAGATCGTATCGATCTCGACATCGGCGCGATGATGGAACAGCCTGATCTCGACGGACTCGAATCGCTCGCTCAAATGACGATGGAGCTCGCGGATCGTGCAGATGGCCAGCATCATGTCGCCGAAGCGGCGCCCGCACGAATTGATGATTCCGAGGCGGATCCGCCGTCGCCCGGAGAACCGTGCGAGCTGCGCATCGAGCGGGACGAAGGGGCGTGGAAGCATACGATAATGTCCCAACCTCGGCGGCATCTCGGGGTGCCCGAGCACGCGGTCGAACGCGGGCCCCTTCAGCAGCTTCACGCCCGAGCTCTCCCCCGTGCGACGCGAAAAGGAGATGAGCGATTGGAAGAACTCGGGAGACATTGCGAAATAGATGCGAGACGCATCGACCCGTCCATCCACTGCGGGCTTCAATCGGATCCGCCTCGGCCCGGTATCGAACGCGTCTCCGGAGGATGGCACGCGGAGATCCGGCTCCGCGCCGGTCGCGAACCGGATCGTGTACGGCAGGGGGCGCCCGCTCTTCGTGTAGTACTCGGCGACGATGTCCAGCGGCTTCGTTACGTAAAACATGAACATGCGCGAACTCCCGGGAACGCAACGGTCGTCGATGGGCTCGGCTCCCACGGAGCACGGACGCGGTCTGACCGGATCGAAACGTGAGTCGAACGGGAACGCGGCGGCGGAGTCCCATCGCGGGAGGCCACTCCTCGTGACACGGGGGCTACCCCCGCCCGGGCGGCCCGACCCGCTACGAGGTGGGCGGCTCCTCGTGACACCGGCGTCACGCGAGGGCCGCCCCCGCGCCGATGGAACAGCGACGGATCCGAAAATCGAGAGAACGTTGTGCCGGGCAGTCGCCCGTCCAACGCACGACGCCCGGGTTCTACTCGGTGCGCAGGGCGACGATCGGATCCACTCTCATGGCCCTTCTCCGGGCCGGTATCCAGCTCGCGACCGCGGCGACCAGCACGAGCGACGCGACGACGCCGACCAGGGTGAGCGGATCGAGGGGGCTCACCCCGAAGAGGTACCCTTCGATCAGGCGCGTCGCCGGCAGGGCGAGCAGGAGGCCGCAGGCCGCGCCGGCGGCGGCGAGCAGGATCCCGCGGCGCACGGTCGACCACAGCACCTCCCGGACGCGCGCCCCCAGCGCCAGGCGGATGCCGATGTCTCTCGCGCGCAGCTCGACATCGAACCCGATCACGCCATAGATCCCGACCGCCGCGAGGATGAGGCCGATCATCCCGAAGATCCCGACCAGAAACGCAATGAACCGCTGCGAGGTGACCGAAGACCCGATGAGCGCCGGCAGCGGCATCACGTCCGTGACCGCGACGTTCGGGTCGATGGCCCGCACGGCATCGCGGATCGCCGCGATCGTACCGGCCATGTTGCCGCGGCTGCGCACGTGCAGCGTCATCCCCGCCGAGTAGCTCTGGGAGAACGGGAAGAAGGCGAAGGCGAAGGGCGGCTCGGTCAGCGCCACGTACTTGCCGTCGCGCACGATCCCCACGACCTCGTACGCCTGCTCTCCGCGCCGCAGGTAGCTGCCGAGTGCGTTCCGGTCCCCCCACAGCCGACGCGCCAACGTTTCGTTGATGATTACGACGGGCGCCGCGCCCGTGCGATCGGCGGCCGTGAACGCGCGTCCCGCCACGATGCGGATGCCCATCGTCTCGAAATAGGCCGGGCTGACCACGCCGATCAGCGAGCTCGTCTCGACGCGTCCGGACCCGCCGGGGTCGTCGGCGCTGACGTCGCTCTGATGCCGGGACCCGCTGAGGAGTACGACGTTCGAGAGCGCCGCGCTCGACACCCCGGGGAGCGCCGTCACGGCGGTCAGCAGCTGGCGGAAGAACAGGCGGCCACGCGCTTCATCGTAGCCGTGCGGGGCGAGGTTGACCGATGCGACGGCCACCCCCTCCGGCACGAAGCCCGGGTCGACGCCGAGCGTGTTCCGCAGCGATCGCACGAACAGCCCCGCCGACACGAGGAGCACGACGGACAACCCGACCTGTGCGGCGACGAACGCCTTGCGCATGCGAACACTGCTGCCCGCCGCGCTGTTCGCGCCTTCCCTGAGCTCGGGCGCGATGCCCGTCCGGGACAAGCGGATCGCGGGGCCCATGCTGAACAGAAGCCCCGTTCCGACCGTCAGCGCCAGCGCAAAACCGAGCATCCGCAGGTCCGGCACCGTATCCAGCGCAAGGTGCTCCGCCGTCGGCAGCAGAAACGCGGCCAGGAACCGCTTCCCCCAGATCGCCAGCAGGATGCCGACGACGCCGCCGATCGACGACAGGACGAGCCCCTCCGTGAGCAGTTGGCGCATGAGCCGGCCGCGCTTCGCACCGAGCGCCTGTCGGACGGCGACCTCACGGCGGCGGCCGACCGCCTTCGTCAGCAGCATCCCCGCGACGTTCGCCCCCGCGATGAGCATGACCAGCACGGCGGTGCCCAGGAGCATGCCCAGGAACCGGGCCATGGCCGCGCGCCCCGACCTCGGCATCCCCGTCAGCGGCTCCAGCCTCGCGCCGCGAATCGTGGTACTGGCCGCCTCCGGCGGAATCCTCTGTGCGATCGTGTTGACCGCGGCTTCCGCCTGGGCCGCGTCCACCCCCGGCCGTAAACGGCCGAACGCGACGACCCAGTCGGCGGACCAGCGGGCGCCCTCGCCGGGGTCGTACGACCGGAAGGGGATCCAGACGCCGACGTCGCTCGTAGCGGACGTCCCGTGGAACCCTTTCGGGGCCACGCCGGCGATCGCATACGGCCGGCTGTTGATGTAGACCGTACGACCGACCGCCGAGACATCCTCGCCGAAAAGCCGTGCCCACAGGTCGTATGCGATCACGACCACGGGCTCGTCCGGCCGGACGAAGCCTCGGCCCAGAGCAGGCCGCAACCCGAGCACTTCGAAGTAGTTGTCCGAGACGAGCGCGCCGTTCACGACTCGCGTTTCGACGTCCGTTCGAAGCGCAGCGTCGATGTACCGCTCCGCCGCCAGCCCCGAGAAGGTACCTTGCACGGCTTCCTCGTACGCCTCGTAGCGATCGAACGGCATCGCCATGTGCCCCCTGATCTGGGAGACGGCGCCGCTTCGCCGCTCCCGAACGATGACGAGGCGGTCCGGGTCCGTAACCGGGAGAGGTCGCAGAAGGATGGAGTCCGCGAGGCCGAAGATCGCCGTCGGCGCGCCGATGCCGAGTGCGATCGTAACGATCGCGACCAGCGTGAAGGCAGGACTCTTTCGCATGGACCGGAATGCGTACAGGGCATCCCGGCCGACGTCGTCGAAGGCGGATCCACCCTTCCCCGACTGTCGCCGGGATCGCCACTCACGCGCCAGCTCGACGACCTGCGTCCACGGTGTCATGCACACCTGCCCATGGTTGCGAGTTCGAAGTGCCGGAATCGGAGCCCCCTCCGGCCGCCACCCGGGTCCACTCCCACCGCGGGCGCCGCGGTTCACGCGCCGCCGGAAGGACCGCGTGCGACGGACCCGCTCGGCCGTCCCATCGCCGGGCGCGGCAGGCACTGCAAGCGGCTCCGATGCCCGAGCGAGTCCCGGCCTCGCCGGTCCGCTACGGGCGATCGGTCATGCTCCAGGAGAGAAGATCGACGGGAGCGGAGGCAGCTCCACGTTCTCGTAGACCGCGAGATCGCCGATCCGGCTGAACGCCTGGAAACGGATCGATTCGCTCGAATCCTCGTCCATGGGATCTGCCGGACCGAGATGGACCGATTCGTGTGGATCCGCCCCCCTCGGTGCTATTCAATTACGTGCGCAGAGCGGTGTCAACCCTTTTCTTCCGGCCGGGGCAGCGGGACTCGCGTGCGCGACGCGCGGCGCGTCATGCCCTGGGTACTCTCTCGCCCGTCGTGCCGAGCGCCTCGACGAGCGTCGCGGCCGTATCGAACCCGCTCATGCGTTCGAACGCCTTCTGGATTCGGCGCGCGTTGTCTCGCATGGCATCGCTCCGCATCGCTTCGAACACCGCGTCGCGCAGGGTATCGGGACCCAGCTCCGCGCCATCCAGACGGATCGCACACCCCTGCGCCACCAGTCGGTCCGCGTTGTCCGGAGTCTCTCCTCCGTGCGGCACCACGACACCGGGCAATCCGTGGGTGAGCGTGCCCAACACGACCGACGTGTGCCCGGCGCATACGACCGCGGCCGCACGGGGAAGGACGAGCTCCTGCGGCACGTGATCCCTCGCGAAGAAGTTTCCGGGCAGGTCGCCCGGACCACCATCCATCCGACCGACCGACGCGATCACCTGGAGCGATTCGCCTGCGAGTGCGCAGGTCAGCAACGGCCAGAAATCGGGGCGCCCGAAGGCGCGGCCCTGGTGAGCGTAGAGAATGGGCGCATCCGGCGCCGTGAGGCGTGACCGAATCTCCGACCACGGATCGGACTCGCCGGCCGGCGGCTCCCAGAGGCATGCACCCACTACGTGTACCTGCTCCGGCAGCAGGGGTAGCGTCGGCTCCAGCTCCGGGACCGAGCGCACCATGAACAGATCGCCCAGGAGCGGGAAGTCCCGGAGATCGAGGTCGCGCGGTTTCAGCCGGAAGAGTGAACGGGCGCGATTGAGCTGGAGCAGCATGTCCTCGGCCCGCCACTCCTGCAATCGTCGGAGCTTCGGGCCGACCGTTCCGTCCGCTCCCCCGGCGGAGGGCCAGAGGTACGCCGCGAACCCCATGACTCCGACGGCGATCCCGGTCCGCTCCTTGACGATGATCGGGGCCTGGCACAGCGAATGGGTCACGAGTGCGTCGGGGCCGAAGCGCTCGAGCGCATATTCGATGTGCTTGACGTCGATGGCCGTGTGTATCGGCGACGGCCAACGGGCCACGTGGAAGCTCTCTCCATCGCCGTCGCCTCGGGGGATTCGGCGTACGCCGAGCCGCTGGAGGACGCCCCCCGCCTCGATGCCGGTCACGAACGCGACCTCATGCCCTCGACGCCGCAGCTCCAGCGCGAGACCGAGCATCGGGAACAGGAACCCGGGATTGCCGAACGAGCACATCAGAAATCGCATGGTCCCCTCCACACGCGGTCGGCGGATCCGCTACGCGCTACGGACCGGCCCCGGGCGCCGCCGACGCCCTTCCCGGGCGCGGTGCGCCCGCGATCAGCGGAAATGCTCCAGCATGCCCCACACCTTCCCCTTGCTCCAGATCAACGCCGGCCAGACGCGGTATCGAGCGGTCCGCCAGAGGATGCGAAACGCGATGAAGCCCGACAACGCAGAGGCGAGGGCCAGGCCGAACCGGTGCAGGGTCAGGCTGCCGGGCGCGACGAGCAGATCGCGCAAGAACAGGAGCACATCCACGTACGCCTGGAAAAGGCGCGGAACCAACCACGGGATGATCGCCGCGAGGAACAGGGTCCACACGCCTATGCTCAGCACCGAATAGACGGTCAGGACGGACAGGATGCCCGCCGACCAGGGAAGCTCGCGACCGCGCTGCCCGCGAAGTTTGCTTTTGAAATGGTCGATGACGTGCCGCACCTGCCGGCTGAGATTCGTAACGCCCAGGGCATCGGAGACGATCCAGTAGCCGTCGAACTTGAAGATGGGGTTCAATGAAAACACGCTGCCGGTGACAATGAAGAAAGCCGCCACGATGAGCGGTTCCCAAGCGGTGAAGGCGTACGCGGTCACGTACGCCGCACCCGTCACCGCCTGGAAGTAGAGGCCGCCCAGATCGACGACGACGCGCTGCCATCGCTTTAGCCGCCAGGCGTCGGTCACATTGCTGTAAAGCACCGGATAGATCAGGTACAGCGCCGCCCCGATGTCGCCCGGCTTCGCACCGAACGCCACGCACGCGGTGGAATGACCGAACTCATGGGCAACGATCGAGCCGACGAACAGGATGTACCCCACCCAGAAACTGCCGGATGCCATGTCGATGGCGTGGTGCTGCCGTGACATGAGCCAGGCGGCTAGCCCGACCCATGAGAGCAGGCAGAGCACGAACGGGCGATGATACGCAAACGTCAGATACCCTGCGATTCGCTCGACCACCCGGGCCGGCAGGATCTTCTTTCGAATCCAGAATCCAAGGACGGCCGGCCGGAAATTGCTGTCGATGCGCCGGATCTCATCCGAAATGCGATGCGCCGCCGCCTCGATCGTTTCCGCGGTGATCTCCCGTCCGCTCTGCTTGCTCAGCTCCGCAGCGAGACGCGTGCTCGATATCCCCGTATTGAGCAGCCGCAACAGCTCGTACGCGCTCGGCGAAAGCCGCACGTATGCCCCGGACGGGGTCAACAGCATGTAGACGGGCCGATTCTCGGACGTGTCCATCACGCACGCGTCTTCGATTCGATAGAATCCGGCCACGCTTTCGGCGGCGTCGTTTTCGCGACTGTCGTCCATGGCACCCCGATGCGCATCCATTGCATGCGGCGACGTTCGATGAACGGGCATGGCCCTCGGTCTCCGGTGAGAGCGTGACCCACGGGGTCCCGCGGATGGGGAGCGGATCCCCGAACGATCCGCCCCCCGGCCACGACGACTCCACGTTCGACCCGTGGATCCGACCGGCTACGGGTTGCCGATCTAGTTGTCCGGATCCGTATCGAACGTGCCACAGTCGAACGTGTCGCAGCCGCCATCGACGATGCAGATCTCGGCTGCGGGAGACACGCTCGCGAGCTCGAGGCGCTGCTCGAGCTCCTCGATCTCGAGATCGTCCACGTTCAGGTGGACGACCTCGTCCTCGTGATGCCTCGACCCGTCGCTCATGGGAGCCTCCTCGGGTTGGAGTTGAGCCGGCCACTCATCGCGAGCGGCCGTGCGTCGCCGCGTGGACCGCGGCGAACCGATCGGGAGCTGCAACCCGCTTCCTGCGCCGGGAGCTAGTGGGCCGAGCGCCGAGATCCTGCCACCGGGGGGCGAAGGGGCGGGGGCGGATCCCCCCAAAGGATTCGCCCCCGTCGGCGACGACGGCTCCACGTTTTTCGCGACTATCCGACCGGCTACGGGTTGCGGATCTCGTCGTCCGGGAGGTCGAAGGTGCCACAGTCGAACGTGCCGCAATCCCACGCCTCCTCGACGCCGAGATCGGGAGACACGCTCGCGAGCTCGAGGCGCTGCTCGAGCTCCTCGATCTCGAGATCGTCCACGTTCAGGTGGATGATCTCGCGCTCATGATGCTGCGACCGATCGCTCATGAGAGCCTCCGTGGGTTGGGGTGAGAGGGCCACGCCTTGCCGGTGACCCCGGGGACGTCGCAACGACCGACGCGGTCCCGTGTGCTAACACGCCGGGACCTGCACGCCGACGGCCGTGTCCGCGGCCTCGGCCCGGTTCAGGTACGCCTGTGCAACGGCATGACGGAACCGCTCGCCGAATGCATCGCAATGGTTGTTGAACATCGTGCCCGTGTGCGCCTCCGCCAGTACGGCGCACCCCCCGCCGCAGTGCATGGCATAGCGGCACTTCCGGCAGGTCGGATTGCTCGCCACGGTCCTGCTGCGCCAGAGCTTGTGCAGGCCGGATTCCATGACGACCTCGCCGCTCTCGGTCACCCGCCCGATTCGGATCCGTGGATCTCCCGTACGCTCCCAGCACGCGTAGATGTCCCCGAACGAGTCGAAGATGTACATCCCGGTGTGGGCACCGCAGAAGCTCTCCCGGAACTGCGGCAATTCGCTCTTGCCACCGAAGACCTTCTGAGCTCGCACCTTCATCGAGTCGACATCGGTACCGATGATCCGCACCGATTCATGACGGGAACGCAGTTCCGCGATCGCCTGGTTGAGCTCCCAGCTGTTGAACGTCGTCTCGAGGTCCGTCTTGTCGTTGGACGCCTGTATCGGTGCGGCGTACATGGAAAAGCCCTTCCGCTCGGGCCAGCCGCGATCCACGATCACATCACACAATCGAGGCAGCAGCTCGATGTTGTTGCGGTCGAGGTTCACCCGGATCCCGATCTTGACGCCGCGATCCAGGCACAGATCGATGTTGCGAGCGATCTTCGCGAAGGACCCGGACCCATCGGCGTAAATCCGCCGTGTGTCGTGCTCCTCCGGCGGGCCGTCCAGCGTGATCTGGATCTGCCGGATCCCCGCCTCGCCGAGGAGATCGTCGTAGGCCTCGAGTTCGGTGGCGTTGCTCACCGCCGAGAACACGGCCTCACCCATCGCCCGGGCTCGGGTCATGATGTACTCGACGATCGGCCTGTTGGCCGCGAGCAGAGGCTCGCCACCGAAGAACTTGATCCGGCGAGTGACCTCGTCGCCGTCCTCGATCCCGTGGTCCCGTTCGATCTGCGGCATGGCCGCGAGGATGCGATCCGCCATCGGCTCCGTCATCCGACGCAGCAGATGCTGGAATGCCGGGTTCGTACGCATATGGTCCTGGAAACAGTACGAACACCGCAGATTGCAGCTATACGTCGGCATGATGATGTACGAAGGCGGGTTCGCCCTTGACCATCGGTGCATCTTCTTCGCGATCCGCGCAAAGAAGCCCTCCTCCTCCTGCGGCGTCATCGACGTCAGGTAACCCCGTCGCCGCAGCGACTCCATCGATCGGGCGCTCAATTCGTACGCTTCGCCTCCGCCGCGGCTCGTCGGCTCCGATACCCAATCGCCGTACAGCGGCTTGGCCGGAGGCGCGACTTCGTGTGCACGGAGGTAGTCGGCCACTCGCGCCGAGACCTTGTCGTACGCGCCCGTGTACCCGTGAACGATGAGGAGCTCATCGCGCGTGTTCGGCAGAGGAACGTAGATGACATAGCTGCTGGTGCGAAGCATGGCCGCCTCCGGGTTAGCTGTCCCCACGATGCTCGACGGATCCGGCAACAGCGATCGAAGCGTGTCGCTCTCGCAGCGACGACGACCCCACCCGCCACCCTGGCCGTCGGTGGTCCGGACGACGGCCCCGGCGAGCGTACGGTCCGGGATCCGGGATCGAAAACGGCGCCGGCGTCCAAGCCATCCCGACGTCGGTCCCGAACCGGTCCCCGACGCATTTCAGCACAGATAACTGCCTATTGTCACCGACGCACGCGAAAGCGTGACGGAAAGTACGCCATCAACCGGGATACTCGATGAGATCCGCCTTCACGTGCGCGGTCGGGCCGGCGGCCTGTCGGGCTCGTAATCGATTCTCGGGGCAACCGAAGCGGTGCCGAGGGTGAAGCAGAAGCAGAGCGGCAGGAAGCACGGCCTGCCGCGTCGGAGGTCGTGTTCGGGACGGGAGACGGCACGTCGGCGGAGCTCGCCTGGCGTGTGTGGCGCCGTGCGCGGCAGGGGGCCGCGCTCGAGCGAGCCCATGCGAGCCGTGACCGAGATGTGCCGGATGCACGAGAGTCGTATCCCTGGTGATTTCACACGGGCCGAAGTCGCTCACCGCCGCCACCGCCCCGGTGACCCGCCGGAGCCCGGGGGTCGAACGGTTGCTCAACGCGGGGTCAACGGGTGATACTCGTGGTGCGGCAGCGTGCGGCGATCCGAGAGATGGAACGATCGGCCATTAGATAATACCGTGCCCCGGATGACGCAAGCATTTCATCGGCGAGGCGGCGTGAGCGGGCGGGGCTCGCCGCGGCGCGGGCGGATCAGTCGCCGAAGGAGATCCCCATGTCCCGCGCCGTCTGCACCGTGTCCGAATCGACCGGCACGCGCTTGATGTCGCGGACCGCCTCGTCGAGCGGGACGGCGCGGATGTGCGGCGGGTCGAGGGCGACCATGGTGCCGAAACGCCCCTCGGCGACGCAGCGGACGGCGGCGGCGCCGAAGCGGAGCGCGATCAGGCGGTCGTACGCGGTGGGCGAGCCGCCGCGCTGGAGGTGGCCGAGGACGAGCGAGCGGGTCTCGCGGCCGGTGCGCTCGGCGATCTCGCGCGCGAGCCGCTCGGCGATACCGCCGAGCCGCGCGGCGCGGCCGGGGGCCGCGGCCTCGATGTAGGTCTGCTCGCCGCCGACCGGCGCCGCGCCCTCTGCGGCGACGACGATCGCGAAGCGCGGACCGTTGCGGTAGCGCGCCTCGATCTTTTCGCAGACCCGGTCGATGTCGTACGGGATCTCGGGGATCAGGATCACATCCGCGGTCGCGCTGACGCCGGAGTGCAGCGCGATCCAGCCGGTGTGGCGGCCCATGACCTCGACGACCATGACGCGCTCGTGGCTCTCCGCGGTCGAGTGCAGCTTGTCGAGCGCGTCCGTCGCCGTCTGGACGGCGGTCTCGAAACCGAACGTGACCTGCGTCGCGGCCAGGTCGTTGTCGATCGTCTTCGGCACGCCGACGACGGGGAGCCCCTTCTCCGCGAACGCGTGCGCGATGCGCAGCGAGCCGTCGCCGCCGATCGCGATCAGCGCGTCCAGCTCGAGGCGACGGAACGCCTCGATGACCTCGCCGGAACGGTCCACGGCGACGACGCTCCCGTCCGCCTGCCGCGTGGGGCGCTCGAACGGGTTGCCGCGGTTCGTCGTGCCCAGGATCGTGCCGCCGAGGTGCGTGATCCCGCGCACCGCCGCCCGGTCCAGCCGCACCACCTCCTCCTCGCCCAGCAGCCCGTCGTACCCCTTGCGGATGCCGTAGACCTCCCAGCCGTGATTCAGCGCGGAGAGCACGGCCGCGCGGATTACGGCGTTCAGCCCGGGGGCGTCGCCGCCGCCGGTGTTCAGCGCAATTCGTCGGATCTTCACGGGCATCGTCACCTCTGCGCCGCGTCGCGCGGCCCGGCTATTCCAGTTTCTCGCGAATCTCTTCCCACGTCGGGTGGCGCCCCGTCTGCTTCTTCGAGTAGATCAGCTCCCCGTCGCGGGTGACTTCGAAGACGCCGCCGCTCGAGCGGATCAGCTCGACCTCGGCGTCCGGGAACGCCTCCCGGATCTCCGCCTCCAGCCTGGAGGCGCGCGGGAGGTAGTCTCACATGCCGCAATATTCGATCGTAATACGCATCGGGCGTCGTCCTGCCGGGTGATCATCGGTGTGACTCCGAGGGAGAAGCGTAGGCGACGGGTGGCCCGGCTGTCAACCGGCGGGGCGCGAGGTGGAGGGGAAGGGGGCGTCCGTGTGCGCTGCGACTGCGGGGTGGGCCGCTGGCGACGGCGGCCCGTCCGCGCGCAACATCACGTCGTCCCAAACTGCCATGGCCTCGGCCCGGCACGACGCGCTATCTTGCACGCATGGAGATCGACCCGGAACTCGCCGCCTGGATCGACGCCCGCATCGAGGCGAAGATCGACGCCAAGATCGACGCGCTGGCCGTCATGATCGCGCGGAGCTTCGAGCGTTTCGAGGAGAGCATCAACGGCCGGTTCGAGCGGTTCGAGGCGAGCATCAACGCCCGGTTCGAGCGGCTCGAGGCGAGTATGAACGCCCGGTTCGACGCTTTGGAGCGCCGAATGGACCGGCTCGAAGGCCGCATGGACGCGCTCGAAGATCGGATGGACCGGCTCGAAGGCCGCATGGACGCGCTTGAGGGCCGGATGGATGCGCTCGAAGGCCGCATGGACGCGCTCGAAGGCCGGATGGATGCGCTCGAAGGCCGGGTGGATGCGCTCGATGGCCGGATGGATGCGCTCGGAGGCCGGATGGACGCGCTGGAGCGAAAAGTCGACCGGATGTACGCGGACTTCACGGACCGGTTCACGACGGTCGACGAGAAGATCGCGTCGCTCGCGGCGCGGATCGAGGCAGCCGAGGCGCGCGTGCAGGCGGCGCTCGACCGGCTGCGCGACGAGGTCGCGGCGCTCTCGGCGCGCGTGGACGCATTGACGGATCGGGTCGACCGGCTCGAGGCCCGGGTCGACGCGCTGAGCGAGCGGGTGGATCATCTCGCCGCCGGGCAGGTCGCGCTCGGCGTCCGGCTGGACGGCGTCTCGGACGACATGCGCCAGCGGTTCCGGGTGGTAAACGAGCGGCTGGCGGTGCTGGCTTAGGCGTTCGCCCCCGCGGGAGGGCGCCCTAAGACAAGGCCGCGCCGAGCGCGGCGGCGTAGGCGCCGCAGCGAAAAAACCGCTCGACGCGCCGCGTGTCCTGGTGGACGATGAGTTAGCCCTTGAGGGTGGGGATGCGCGTGTAGGCGGCGAGCTTCTCGCGCCGGTCGATCGTCTCGGTCGAGGGCGACGTGACCTCCACCAGGAGGCACGGGTCGGTCAACACGACGGCCTCGGGGTCGTGCGGTTCACGGACCACCATGACGTCCGGGTAGTCGATCGCGTTCTCGGCGGCGCGCAGCTTGACGTCGCTGAGACGCTCACGGTGCCGTGGCGGGACGCGGGTCTGGCCATGCGGCAAAGATAAGCGGTGGCGTCCGCGCCGGGCAGGCCGACGGTATCCCGCGGGATGCGGCGTCCGTCGCAGTCTACAGCTCTTTCCAGTCCTCCCGCAGCACCTTCTCGTAGACCTTGCTCTCGATGAGCACCTCGACGAGCTCGGGGTCGAGCATCCCTTCCCTGGCCTCGGAGACGAGGATGTCGAGCGCGCGGTCGGTGGGCACCGCGCGCTTGTAGGGGCGGTCGGATGCGGTGAGCGCGTCGAAGATGTCGGCGATGGTCATGATGCGGGTCTGGGCGGGGATCTCGTCGCCCTTGATGCCGCGGGGGTAGCCGCGGCCGTCGAGCTTCTCGTGGTGGCCGTAGGCGAACTCGGCGACGTTGCGCAGGTCCTCGGTCCAGGGGATCTGGGTGAGGAAGCGGTAGGTCTGCTCGACGTGGGATTCGATCTCGCGGCGTTCGCGCTCGTCGAGGGAGCCCTTGGGGATGACGAGGTAGTGGAGCTCGTCATCGTCGAGGTAGGGGAGGCGGCGGCCGTCGATGCCGACGAAGGTGCGGCGCGCGATGTCGTCGAGGATCGCGGCGCTCTTCTCGGGGAGGACGGACGGTTCGTTGGCGCGGCGCACGGCTTCGCGGAAGCGGTCGAGCTCATCGAGCCGGCGGCGGAACTCGGTCTCGAGGGCGCGCATGGCGTTGCCGGCGCGGCCGGGGCCGTGTCGTTCGAGCAGCTCGGCGCGGGCGCGGAAGTAGTCGGCCTCGATGGTGCGGCGGATGAAGTCGAAGCGGGCCTCGACGCGCTCCTGGAGCGGCGGCGGCAGCTTCTTCGCCTTGACGAGCACTTCCTCGCGCACGCCGACCTTGCCGAAGTCGTGGAGCAGTGCGGCGTAGCGCAGCTCGCGCATCTGGTCGCGGGTGAACTCGAGTCCGGCGTAGCGGCCGCGGGCGACGCGGCCGACGGTTTCGGCCATGTCGCAGGTCAGCGTGGCGACGCGGACGCTGTGGCCGGCGGTCGTCGGATCCCGCTGGTCGATGGCGGTGACGGCGGCCTTGACGAAGCTCTCGAAGATGTTCTCGATCTCGCGGTGCAGCCGGCTGTTCTCGAGGGAGACGGCGGCCTGGCCGGCGAGCGAGCGGACGAGGCGGAGCTCGCGGTCGGTGTACGGCAGGACGGACGCGTTCGCGGCGGCCTCGTCGGTGATGCGGGCCGACGGCTGGCGCTTGCGGTTGATGAGCTGGAGCACGCCGACGACGACGTCGCGGTGGTCGAGCATCGGCACGACGAGGACGGATTTCGTGCGGTAGCCGAATCGCTCGTCGAAGCTGCGGTTGAAGGCATACGGCGCGTCGTCGGGGAGCAGGTAGGCGTCGTCGAGTGCGAGCGCCTCGCCCGTCGCGGCGGCGTACCCGGCAAGGCTCGAGGTGTCGACGGCGAGCGTATGCTGGACGATCGGCAGGTCGGGGAGCGTGTCGTTCGTGGCGACGGTGAACCGGAGCCGGGGCGCGTCGTCACCGTGCTCGATCAGGTAGAGGCTGGCCGCGTCGCTGCCGGTCAGCCGCTGCGCCTGTTCGAGGATGCCGAAGAGCAGGCGATCGGGGTCGCGCTCGGTCATGAGCGACATGCCGATGCGCGTCAGCTCGCGCAGCTCGTTGCGGGTGCGGCCGAGCTCGTGCTCGGCGCGGACCGCGGTCAGGCGCGCGGCGGCGTGCTGGAACGCCGCGCGCAGCACGCGCAGTGTGCGCTCGGCGTCGGCATCGTCGGGGAGGATCAGCAGCGCGCGGCCGGCGTCGGCGGCGAGGCGTTCGGCGGCCTCGTCGAGCGCGACGACGGCGACCCAGTCGGGCGCGGCGTCGAGCGCGCGGCGCAGGATCTCCGGCTCCGCGAGCGTCGCGCGGAGCAGCAGCGCGCACGGCGCTTCGGGCGCGTCGACGATGGCGTCGAGCAGCGCGTCGTCGAGCGGGCGGCGTTCGACGCCCTCGGCGTCGAGCGCGGCGCGGATCGCGTCGAGCGGGTGGTCGGCGGCGTGGAAGAGCACGGCGCGGGGGAGCGCCGGCGCGAGCGGCGCGGCCGGCGGTGCCGTGTGGGCGCCGGCCGTCGGCGCGGTCGCGCCCTTTGCCTCGGGCCCGTGCGTCGGGCCCGCATCGGAGCGCGGGCCCGCCCTGCGGACGTGCGTCCCGCGGAGTCGTCGCGCCGTCACGGCGTCTCCCGGAGCGTCAGCTCCTCGCCCTCGGCGGCCATGCCGAGCTGGAGCGGCGAGTTGCGGCGCGCGATGTCGTCGCGCATCTCGGCGAGGATCCGGAGCAGCTCGTCGTCGGTGCGCTCGGGCGCGTGGTGAAAGAAGTAGAGCCGGCGCACGCCCGCGGCCTCGGCCAGCTCGATCGACTGCCGGAACGTGCTGTGCCCCCACCCGATGCGGCTCGGGTACTCGCTCTCGGTGAACATCGCGTCGTGGAAGACGAGGTCGACGTCGCCGAGGAACTCGACGAACCGGTCGTACCAGTCGTCGGCCACGGGGTAGTCGGCGCCGACCAGCTCGTTGTCCGGGATGTACGCGAGCGAGACGCCCTCGGCGTCGATGCGGAAGCCGTAGGTGTTGCCGGGGTGCCGGACGCGGAGCGCGGAGATGCGCACGCCCTTCCGTTCCCACGGCTGGGCGTCGAGGTGCGAGAACTCGATGGTCGCGGCGAGCGCCTCGTACGGGACCGGGAAGTGTGTCGGCGTCATCTGCGCGACCAGCAGCGATTCGACATCGACGCCGTTCTGCCGCGCGCCGTGGACGCGCAGCCGGGTGCGGGCGTCGTAGAGCGGCGCGAAGAACGGCATCCCCTGGATGTGGTCCCAGTGGAAGTGGGACAGGAAGAGCTCCGCACGGACCGGCTGGCGGGTGTTCGCGAGGCGGCGGCCGAGCACGCGGATCCCGGTGCCGGCGTCGAAGATGAGGCAGCGGTCGTCGCGGGTGCGGACCTCGAGGCACGCGGTGTTCCCGCCGAAGCGCGCCGTGGCCGGGCCGGGGCTCGGGATCGAGCCGCGCGTGCCCCAGCACGTCGCGCGCAGCAGCGGCGCGGCCGCGGCGGTGTCGCCGCGATCGTCGGCGGCCGTCGTCAGGCGTGGTCGGTCCTGGGTCTCGGCGGACATGCGGATCGGGGCCACGGGTGGTCGGCCGCGTCCGGGCGGCCGTGCGGCCCGGGCGATCTCCAGGGGAGCGGGTGGCAAAGATGACATCGCGGGCGTGGGCGGGCAAGGCCGGGGCGCGGGCGGCCGGCGCGAGGAACAAATCTCGACCGGCGCGAGGTCGGGGCGCGATCGGGGCGGGCGTCCCGACCTTCGGCCGCGGCCATCGCGCCCGGCACCCTTGCGCGGCCCGGGGCCGCGGCCCACACTGCGACTCGCGAGGGTCGTCGGCCGCGGCGACATCCGGCGGTTGCGGGGTAGTATGCACGGCCGGCGCGTCGCGCGATGCGCCGTGACGTCCCGTAGAATCGACAACGGTCGCGACCCGTCCGGCACGGCGGACGCGGCGCGTGGAAGGAGGCACGGATGGTGACGGAACGCGACATCAGGAAGGCGCTCCGCAAGGTGAAGGACCCGGAGATCAACCTGGACCTGGTGGTCCTGGGGCTGATCTACGACATCGAGATCGAGGACGGCCACGTGCGCGTGACCATGTCGCTGACCTCGCCGATGTGCCCGGTCGCGCCGCAGATCGTGGAGGAGGCGCGGGCGGCGGTCGAGGCGGTCGAGGGCGTCGAGAGCGCGGACGTAGAGCTGACGTTCGAGCCGCTCTGGACGCCGGAGCGAATCGACCCGATCATCCGGTCGTCGCTGGGGATCTGAGGCGACGGCTTCGAACGGGCGACGACCCCGTCGGGGGTGAGGACGCCGCGGGCGCCCGATTGCACGGGGCCGGCGGCGTTCGTTTTTCCGGCGTGGTCGAGGCGACGGATCCAGGGATGGAGCATGCGATGCAAGGCACGATCGACGGGTTGCGCATGCACTGGCGGGAGCGGGGCCGGGGGGCGGCGGTGCTCTTGATCCACGCGTTCCCGTTCCACGGCGGATTGTGGGACGAGCAAATCGAGCGGCTGCCGGACCGCTGGCGGTGGATCGCGCCGGACCTGCGCGGTTTCGGCCGCTCGGCGCCGGGCGCGCCGGCCGGGCCGCTCGCGATGGACGAGTACGCCGACGACCTCGTCGCGCTGCTGGACCGTCTGGACGTGCCGGCGGCGACGGTGTGCGGCGTCTCGATGGGCGGCTACGTCGCGTTCGCGCTCTGGCGGCGGCACCCGGACCGCGTCCACGCGGTGGTGCTGTGCGACACGCGGGCGGCCGCGGACACGGAAGCCGCGCGCCGCGCGCGCGTGCAGCTCGCGATCCGGGTGCAGCGCGAGGGCGCGAGAGCGGCGGCGGACGCGATGCTGCCGAAGCTGCTCTCGGCGGCGACGCGGCGCGAGCGGCCGGAGATCGAAGCGCGGCTGCGGTCGATGATCGAGTCGACCGCGCCGGAATCGATCGTGCGCGGGCTCGAGGGGCTCGCCGACCGCGCCGACTCGACCGACCTGCTCCCGACGATCACCGTGCCGACGCTGGTGCTGCACGGCGCCGAGGACGCGACCGTCCCGGTCGACGAGGCGCGGGCGATGGCCGAGCGCATCCCGGGCGCACGGCTGCGGGTCATCGAGGGCGCGGGCCACCTGCCGAACGTCGAGCGGCCCGCGGCGTTCGATCGCGAGCTGGTGCACTTCCTGGAGGCGACGGGCGCGCGCGGGGCGGGGCGTCCGGCGTAGCGTACCGTCGGCGCACGCCGCGGCGCCGGAACGCGTGCGGGTGTCGCGCGCCGCCGGCCGGCCCGCGATCCTCGACGGGCCGACCGGCGGCGTGCGCCTACTCGCCCGCGGCGGCCACCATCTCGAGCTTCTCGTCCGGCGCCGCGCCGCGCTTGCCGTCCGCGCGCTCGCCGCCGCGGTCGCGGGCGACGCGCGCGACCTCCATCACGCGGTCGCCGCGGACCGGGACGAGCAGTTGCTTCCCCTGCGTGGCGCGGCCCTGGAGCGGGACATCCTTCGCTTTGACCCGCGTCGCGCGGCCGGTGCCGGTCAGGATCATCAGCTCGTCGCCGGGGACCAGCTCCTTCGCGGCGACGAGCGCGCCCGTCGCCTTCGTGACCTTCAGCGTGCTCGCGCCGATCCCGCCGCGGCGCTGCACCGGGTAGTCGGCGACGGGTGTGCGCTTCGCGTACCCCTGCTCCGTGACCGTGCACAACGCCGCCTCGCGGCGGACGACGACCATGCCGACGACCTCGTCGCCCTTGCGCAGCTTGATCCCCTTCACGCCCTGCGCCGCGCGGCCCATGAGCGAGATCTCGGTCTCCGGGAACCGGATCGCCTGCCCCTGCTTCGTGACCAGCACGACGTCGTTGATCCCGTCCGAGAGCTGGACGTCGAGCAGCCGGTCGCCCTTGCCGAGCTTGATCGCGAGGATCCCGTTCGCGCGGGCGTTCGCGAACTGGTCGAGCGCCGTGCGCTTGACCGTGCCGCCGGCCGTCAGGAAGACGAGCGAGCGCTCGGCCGAGAACTCGCTCACCGCGACCAGCGCGGCGATTGCCTCCTCGCGCTGCATCCCGAGCAGCTGCCAGAGCGGCTTGCCGCGGCTGGAGCGGCCCGCCTCCGGGACCTGGTGCACCGGCAGCGCGTACGCCTGCCCGTCCTCGGTGAAGAAGAGCAGCGTGTCGTGCGTGCTGGCGATGAACACGTGCTCGAGGAAGTCGTCGTCGTAGCGGTCCATCCCCGCGAGCGCCTTGCCGCTCGAGACGCGGCGCCGGTAGAGCGAGATCGGGATCCGCTTGACGTACCCCGCGTGGCTGACCGTGACGACGACCTCCTCCTGGGCGACGAGATCCTCGATCGAGAAGTCCTCGGCGCCGCCCTTCAGGATCGTCGTGCGGCGCGCATCGCCGTACTTCTCGACCAGCGCGTCGACCTCGGAGAGGAGGAGCCGGAGCTGCTTCTTCTCGCTCTTCAGCAGCTTCTCGAGCTCCGCGATCTGCTTCTCGAGCGCCTTGAGCCGCTCGCGCAGCTCACGCGTCTCGAGCGCCGTCAGCTTCGCGAGCCGCATGTTCAGGATCGCGTCCGCCTGCTGCTCCGAGAGCTTGAACCGCTTGCGCAGCTTCGCCGACGCGTCCTCCCGGTCCTTCGCCTTGCGGATCACGTCGATCACCGCGTCGATGTTGTCGAGCGCGATCAGCAGCCCCTCGGTGATGTGCGCCTCGGCCCGGGCCTTCTCCAGGTCGTGCGTCGAACGGCGACGGATCACGTCCAGCCGGTGGTCGCGGTAGCGCTCGAGGAACTCCTTCAGCGTCAGCTCCCGCGGCACGCCGCCGTCCAGCGCCAGCATGATCGCGCCGAACGTCGCCTGGAGGTACGTCTGCTTGTAGAGCAGGTTCAGCACCGGTGTCGCCTTGGCGCCTCGCTTCAGCTCGATGACGATGCGCATCCCGTCGCGGTCCGACTCGTCGCGCAGGTCCGCGATGTCGTCCGTCTTGCGCGCGCGCACCAGCTCCGCGATCTGCTCGATGACCCGCGACTTCGAGATGCCGTACGGCAGCTCCGTCACCACGAGCTGCTCTTTCCCGCCCCGCTTCGCCTCCTTCTGCACCCGCGCACGCATGACCATGCGGCCGCGGCCCGTGCGGTACGCGCTCTTGATCCCGTCCACGCCCAGGATGAACGCGCCGGTCGGGAAGTCCGGACCCGGCACGTGCTCGATCAGATCGTCGACCGTGCAGTCCGGGTGCTCGACCAGGTGCCGCAGCGCGGCGGCGACCTCGCGCAGGTTGTGCGGCGGGATGTTCGTCGCCATCCCGACGGCGATCCCGGCGCTGCCGTTCACCAGCAGATTCGGCAGCTTCGCCGGGAGCACCGTCGGCTCCTGGCGCTGGCTGTCGAACGTCTCCGTGAAGTCGACCGTCTCCTTCTCGATGTCCGCGAGCAGCTCCGTCGCCGCCGCGGCCAGCCGCGCCTCCGTGTAGCGGTACGCCGCCGCGTTGTCGCCGTCGATCGAGCCGAAGTTGCCCTGCCCGTCCACGAGCGGGTAGCGCAGCGAGAAGTCCTGCACCATCCGCACGAGCGAGTCGTAGACCGCCATGTCGCCGTGCGGATGGTACTTCCCGAGCACCTCACCGACGACCGCCGCGCTCTTCTTGTACGGCCGCCCCGGCGCGAGCCCGAGCTCGTGCATCGCGTACAGGATCCGCCGGTGCACCGGCTTCAGCCCGTCGCGCACGTCCGGCAGCGCCCGCTGCACGATCACGCTCATCGAGTAGTTGATGAACGACTCCCGCATCTCGTCTTCGATCAGACGCGGCACCACCCGCTCGCGTCGCTGCGGCATCACCATCGTCGGCTCTTCTCCCGTGTGCGTCGTCGCGTACTGTTCGTCGAGGAAATCGGTCATATCGGGTACCCGCGGCCCGCGTGTATGTTCGGTGTTCCTTCGGTGTTCGCGCAAGGGGCGAGCACCGGGAACGCAAGGCGCGTGCGCCGGCGGCGCGGGGTGTCAGGCGTCGGTTTCGGGGCTCTCGGCGCGGAGCAGCTCGGCGAGTTTGCGTCGCAGGTGCTCGGGCGCGCAGGGTCGTCCCTGGGCGGCGCGGCGGAGCGCGTCCTGGAACGCCTGACAGAAGGACAGGTGCGGGTAACAGCGCTTGCAGAGTTCGAAGTGTCGGCGCACGGCCGCGGCGTCGTCGGGCGTGAGCTCGCCGTCGAGGTATTCGTAGAGCCGGGCCACGGCGTCGCGGCAGGTCGTCTTATCCATGGTTGGCGCGCGGGCGGATGTAGCCGTTGTCGACGGCGTAGGCGTAGAGCTTTTCCTGGAGCTGGCGCCTTCCGCGGAAGAGGCGGCTCTTGACGGTGCCGACGGGGATGTCGAGCACTGCGGCGATCTCGGCGTAGGCGAGCCCTTCGAGGTCGCTGAGGATGACGGCGTCGCGGAACTCGTCGGGGAGCGCCTCGATGGCGTCGAGGACGGAGTCATCGACGAGCTCGCGGAAGAAGTTGCCTTCGGGGTCGTCGGCGGAAGCGCCGGCGAAGAGCGGTCCCTCGGGCGAATCGGCGCCGGCGGCATCCGCGGAGCCGGCCGCCTGGTGCAGGATCTCGTCGTGGCGCACGCTGCGTTCCCGCTGCCGGAGGAAGACGTTGCGACAGATGGTAAAGAGCCAGCTCTTGGCGCGGGTTCCCGGGGTGTACTGCTCCCACGCCCTGTAGGCGCGGAGGAACGTCTCCTGGACGAGGTCCTCCGCGTCCGCGGGCGAGCCCGCGAGGCGCAGGGCGAAGCGGTAGACCGCGTCGAGGTGCGGCAGCGCTTCGGCTTCGAACGACTGCGTGCGATCCATGGGCAATGAATTCGTGGGCGCGTCTCGCCTACCCCGGAGTGCGGGGTTCGGTTGCGTCCGGGGGGAGGATACGGTGCGGGCGTGGAGCGCGCCAGGCTTCGCGGCGCCGGCGCGCCGCTAAGCGCCACGCCTTTCAGGGGTTAGGCTCCGCCCGCGTCGCTCGCCGCGCCTCGCCGCCTTCGGCGGTCGGGCTCCGCTGCTTCGCGGCCTGGCCGGGCCCGGCCGGGCTCGGGTCGGTGTCGCTCGCGGGGCTCCGCGCTCACTCCTCCCACTCCTCCAGCACCTCCTCGAACTCGGCGGCCATGCCGGGGTGGCCGTGGCGGTGGGCGGCATCGATCCCCTTGCGGTAGGCGTCCTTCGCTTCCTCATCGCGGCCGAGGCGGCGGAGCGCGTTGCCGAGGCGGCCCCAGGCGTTGCCTTCGTCGTCGCTGAGGGCGAGGTATTCGTGCAGCTCGGCGGCGACCTCATCCCAGCGTTCGAGCTTCTCGAGCTCGAGGGCGAGGCCGAAGCGGAGCCGCGGGTCGTTCGGGTTGCGCTCGATCATCTTGCGGAGCGCGTCGATGCGGGGGTTTTCCATGGGCTGAGCTTCGCGGGGCGTGGGCGGACGCGGGCGCCGGGACGTGCGGACGCCATCGCCTCCCTCGTGTCCGTGTCGGTTCATCTCGGGTCCGGGCGTGCGGGGGGCTCTGCAAACCACGCTCGCGCGCGTCGCGGACAACCTGCTCGGGTCCGCGCGTGCGGGGGGCTCTGTGGGTCCTCCTCCGCGGTCGCGGCCCGGCGGCGACATCGTACGCGCGGACGCCGGCGCCGAGCAAGGCCGGGGGGCGGGGCGCGGGGCGAAGCGCGGGCGGGGCGCGGGGCGGGCGGCCGGGCGCCGGCGGCAGGCCGGCCGATCCCCGGGGTCGCACCGGCGGCGTGGCGCCGCTGGCCCGCGAGTTGCCGTGCTGCGAGGTCGTGGGAGCAGGTAGACCGATCGGGGCGGGCGGCGCAGGCCGCCCGTCGTCCGTTTCAGCCGTGATGATCCGGAACGGGAGGCTCGGGATGCCGGTGCGGGGGTCGATCGTGCGCGATCCGGCGGGGCGGGAGCGTTGAGCTTCGCTTCGCGCATCCCGGTGTACCGTCGGGTGCTGGTGCCGCTGGACGGCTCGCCGTTCGGGGAGCAGGCGCTGCCGTACGCGGAGGCGGTCGCGCGGGCGGCGCGCGGCCGGATCGTGCTGGTGCACGCGCACGAGCTGCCGGTCGACATCGAGGGCGTCGCGATCGACCTCGCCTCGGACGCGGTGATGCGGGACCGGGCGCGGGCGTACCTGGAGGAGGTCGCGGCCGCGATCGCGTCGCGGGCGGACGTGCCCGTCGCGACGCGGCCGATGGTCGGCCGCCCGGCGGTGATGGTGGAGGTGGCCGTCCGGGACGTGGGCGCGGAGCTGGTCGTGATGAGCACGCACGGCCGGACCGGTCTCGCGCGGGCGTGGCTCGGCAGCGTCGCCGACGAGCTGGTCCGGCGGCTGGAGGTGCCGCTGCTGCTGGTGCGTCCGGCCGAACGGGGCGGCCGCGCGGGCGAGCGGGTCGAGTTCGAAGAGATCGTCGTCGCGCTGGACGGCTCGCTGCTCTCGGAGCGGATCCTGCCGCACGCGGCGGCGTTCGGCCGGCCGGACCGCACGCGCTACACGCTGGTGCGCGTGGTCCCGCCGGAGCTGGTCGTGGGCGGGCACGTGCTCCGGCTGGACGAGGCGCGGGCGCGGGAGCTCGTGTCGAAGGCCGAGGCGTACCTGAGCGGCGTGGCGGGGACGCTGCGCCCGCAGGCGGCGGAGGTCCGGACGCGGGTGGTCAAGCACACCGCGCCGGCGGCGGTGATCCTGGAAGTCGCCGCGGCGGCCGGTGCCGACCTGATCGCGATGACGACGCACGGGTACGGCGGGCTGAAGCGGCTGATGCTGGGGAGCACGTCGGACAAGGTACTGCGCGGCGCGGACGTCCCGGTGCTCGTGAATCGGCCTGGCGAGTGATCGGTACGGGACGGACGACGCATCCGACGGCGCCCCCGGCGTGCGTTCGAGGGCAGCCGCCCGTGCCGGCGGGCGGCGGCGGCGGGCGGCGGCTCCGCCCAACGACGCGTGCAGGCAATGGAATACATCCGCTGGTTCGACGAACTCGGGCGCGGCGACGTCGCGCTGGCGGGCGGCAAGGGCGCGAACCTCGGCGAGATGGTGAGCGCCGGGCTGCCGGTGCCGCCGGGCTTCGTGGTGACGGTCGACGCGTTCCACCGATTTCGGGAGGTGAGCGGGCTGGCCCGGGAAGCGCCGCGGCGGCTGGCGTCGCTCGACGTGGATGATGCCGCGTCGCTGCGCGCGGCCGCGGCGGCGCTGCGGGAGCGGGTGCGCCGGGCCGCCGTGCCGGCCGAGGTGCGGCGGGCGATCGTCGATGCGTACCGCGAGCTGTCGGGGCGGGTGGGCGCGGACGACGCGTTCGTCGCCGTGCGGTCGTCGGCGACGGTCGAGGACACGGCGCAGTACTCCTTCGCCGGAATGTTCCAGAGCTTCCTGAACGTGCGCGGCGCCGATGCGCTCGTGGACCGGGTGCGCGACTGCTGGGCGTCGACGTACGGCGAGCGCGTGCTGTTCTACCGGATCAAGCAGGGGCTGACCGAGGAGTCGCCGATCGCCGTCGTCGTGCAGGAGATGGTGAACGCCGGGAAGGCGGGCGTGCTGTTCACGGTCGACCCGGCGACGCGCGATCCGAAGCACGTCGTCATCGAAGCCGCGTGGGGGCTGGGCGAGGTGGTGGTGGCGGGCGAGGTCAACCCGGACCGCTACGAGGTGGAGAAGGACACGCTCTCGGCGGTGCGGATCATCGGTCGCAAGGACTTCATGCGGGTCCGCGACGACCGGACGGGGCGGAACATCCGCGTCGAGCTGGAAGAGGACCGGGCGACGGCGCCAGTGCTGACGAACGCCGAGGTGCGCGCGCTGACCGAGCTGGCCAAGCGCGACGAGGCGCACTACGGCGCGCCGCAGGACGCGGAGTGGGCGATCGCCGACGGCCGCGTGTACCTGCTGCAGACGCGTCCGGTCACGACGCCCCGGGTCCGGGCGCGGCGGGCCGCGCCCGCGCCGGCGGCCGGGCACGTCCTGCTCAGCGGGCTGGGCGCGAGCCCCGGCACGGCGACGGGCGTGGTCCGCGTGCTCGCGTCGCCCGAGGAGGGCGGCCGCCTCGAGCGGGGCGAGGTGCTGGTGACGAAGCGCACGGCGCCCGACTGGGTGCCGGTCATGCGACGGGCGGCCGCGATCGTCACGGACTCCGGCGGGATGACGTCGCACGCCGCGATCGTCTCCCGCGAGCTGGGCATCCCGTGCATCGTCGGCACCCGCGAGGCGACGCGGATGCTCGCGGACGGCATGACCGTGACCGTCGACGGCCGAGACGGCACGGTCACGGCCGCGGCGGCGCCCGAGGCCGCCGCGGGTGCGGCCGCGCCCGCAGCGGCACGGCAGGGCGCGCCGCAGGCTGCGCCGGCGCCGAGCGCCGCGCCGGCCGGACGGGCGGCCGGGCCGGAGATGGCGCCGTCGCCGGCGCCCGCGGCGCCCGGCACCGCGACGCTGCTCTACGTCAATCTCGCCGAGCCGGAGCGGGTGGACGCGGTGGCGGCGATGCCGGTCGACGGCGTCGGGCTGCTGCGCGCCGAGTTCATGATCCTCTCGGCGCTGGACGGCGCGCACCCGCGGCTGCTGCTCGAGCGGGGCCGGGGCGACGAGTTCGTCGATCGGCTCGCCGCGGACCTGACGACGTTCGCGCGGGCGTTCCACCCGCGGCCGGTGATCTACCGGACCATGGACTTCAAGTCGAACGAGTTCCGGCACCTGGAGGGCGGCGAGCGCTTCGAGCCGACGGAGGACAATCCGATGATCGGCTACCGGGGGTGCTACCGCTACATCCGGGAGCCGGAGCTGTTCACGATGGAGCTTCGCGCGGTCGAGCGGGTGCGCGAACGGTTCGACAACCTGCACATCATGATCCCGTTCGTGCGAAGCGGCTGGGAGTTCCGGGAGTGCAGGGCGCTGATCGACCGGAGCCGGCTGAAGCACGACCGTCGCCTGAAGCTCTGGGTCATGGCCGAGGTGCCGTCGATCGTGTACTGGCTCGACGAGTACGCGCGCCTGGGCGCGACGGGCGTCTCGATCGGCTCGAACGACCTGGCCCAGCTCGTGCTCGGCGTGGACCGCGACAGCGAGATCGTCGCGCCCGTCTACGACGAGCGCGACCCGGCCGTGCTCGCCGCGATCCGGACGATCATCCGCGCGTGCCGACGGCTCGGGATCACCAGCTCGATCTGCGGCCAGGCGCCGTCCGTGTACCCGGATTACGCGGGGCGGCTCGTCGAGTGGGGGATCGATTCCATCTCCGTGAATCCCGACGCGGTGGAGGCGACGCGGACGAACATCGACCGCGCGGAGCGGAGGGTGCTGTTGGATCGGGCATGCGGAATAGGCGGTCGATTTGGATGGTAATCGAACTTGGCGTTAAGGACCACTAAGGAAATCCATGATTGATTGGCTCAGGCCGCATCAGGGCGCATCTTGCGTCGGCGCAGCAATCGAATACCGTTAAACAGCTACGCAGGATCGTGCATTACTGAACGCCAATAATCAGCAAACTCCCCGCGATGGTCCCATAGCACTACTTTGGCCTTATAAGAAAGCAGCTTGAAGGTGTCGTTGCTATAACCTTTCCTTGAATCATCGATAAATGCTACTGGAACAACCTGTCGGTTTCGCTCAACAATATCCCAGAAAATGTTGAGTGATCGACGCATTGACAGTTCAGATGCAACGGCTTGAACCGCATGTATTTGCCCATTTCGGAGGACGAAGTCCAAGGAGTGAACAACCTTGCTTATACCTTGCATTTGCTGATTTCTCTGGTACGGGATCCCAGCATCCTTGAAGAAGATCTCAACTTCCTCCCAGAAGTGGACCGCAGGAGTGTGCAGTTGTGTCTTGCCCACTTGGATGCACTTAGAAACCACGGTGGCAAGGTGGTGAAGGGCTGCCCCCAAGTCACTATGTCGAATTACAGGGATCCACAGCTCTCCTCCACCCCAGCGAATATCATGCTCATTGGCAAGTTCTTCTACATGGCGCCATATAGCAGCACCCGGGTCAGTTTGCCCCGAAAGGAGCGCAACCTCCTGATGTACGAATCCCCCATCGGATAGAATCCATTCTCCAGATTGTAACTCCTCGAGGTAAACGTCAATTACATCCCCACTTTCATCCGTAAAGGGTGTGGAGACAATGAAGCGCCCTTCGCTTTGCCTTTCCAGGTCAATCTCGCTGTCAAAAAACCTACAGAGCGAGTTGACCACCTCTTCCCGATTTAGGTTCTTCATCGGAGTACCAAGGTCTCTTGAATGGTGGTCATTGAGAGGATGACATTACAATGCCTCATGAAGGTGACGAGAGCATCGTTGGGGTCGTCACAATTCACTCCATCTATTGGTTCGGCGTATTTGTCTCCAAACCCTGGCCGGAAGTAGTGGATATGTGGACCACGGACCGAGCCGCCCCCCAGCTTTTTCGGGATACGGTGCCTTTGGGCGCAACAGAGCCTTGCAAGGACTTCGCCATTCCATTTGAGGACAAAACGGAAGCGGCGGTTAGATGTCCCATCAATGCGGAAAGCCTCCCGCCGCGGACCAAGCAAGCGAATCTGGAGGAAGCGGTGATGATTCGCTCTTCTGCTCGAGGATGGGGTCGGGCCCGGCGGAGCGACTAATGGCTTCCAAGCTATCTCGTCGGTCCGGATTAGCCTTTTCGGTAGCATCACCAACTCATGGACGCGTTCAGCCGTGAGGAGTTCGGCCATGGCGACAAGGATTCGAGGGTTGTCGGTCCGTAGCCCGGGTAGGCTTGCTGCCAAAGTAATCTTGGGCTCGCCAACAGGCCACCGGCTTCTGCAACCTGGTGTGGCGCCACATCAGAATGAAATCTGCGATAACGACACGCGCAGCCATTTTGCTGCGCTGGCACAAGTTCTGCCCTGGTCGATTCGATCTACCGACGGGAGGTGGCTTCGATGGCGCAAACTGCGATAACGCACAACTCGCTCGCCCATGCGCTTCGCCGCGTTGGCTACAGCGCGCCGCGGATACCGAGTCGCGCAGCCGTGTGGCATAGAACGGCGCGTTCACCTTCGAATCATTTTTGAGATGGACGTAGGCGGTGGGGTCTCGCCTGCGGGGCGCGGGATGCCGTACGCGACCATCACTGGCTCGCGCACACTTCGCTGATCGTTCAAGAGCCGGCCCCCGCGATCGCCCCGATCATAGGGAGCCGTATCCACGCACATGACCTCGGCCGCTGGGCCAGACGGCGCGCGCGATGCCCGGGACTCACGACGAATCGCGATCTAGCAGCGCCGCGGGTTGGACCGTGTCCGGGCCGAACCGTTTCCGCAACGTATCGAGCGCGCGGACGAGGCGCCGCTCGCGGACGGCGGCCGCGGCTTCGCCGGGCGGGTCGAAGAGACCGAGCTGGGCGCCGTCGCCCCACTCCGCCGGCTCGACGAGGTTCGACAGCGCGACGCCGAGGAGTCGCACGCCCTCACGGCGCTGCTTCCGCAGGCGCCGGAGGAGTGCGCGCGCTTCGGCGAAGATCTGCCGTTCGGACGTCATGGGGACGCGGGGCGTATGGCTGGCCAGCCGGGTCCGGAAATCCGGGTCCCGCACCTTGACGGTCACCGTTCGCGCCAGGCGGCCGTCGTCGGCCAGGTCGATCGCCACGCGCACGACGAGCGCGAGGAGCTCGCGATCGAGCGCCTCGTCGTCGTGGATGTCCGCGGGGAACGTCTCTTCCCGACTGTGCGACTTGGGCGGGCCGGGCGGCAGCACCGGCGTCGGGTCGATGCCGCGGATCCGGTCGTAGAGACGACGGCCTCCCCGCTCGCCGAACCAGCTTGCCAGCGCGTCGGCCGGGTAGCGCAGCGCGTCGGCGACCGTGCGCAGGCCGAAGCGCGCGAGTCGTTCCGCGGTCCTCGGCCCGATCCCGGGCAGCTCCGGCAGGTCGAAGCCGCGGAGGAACGCCGCCTCCTCTCCCGGCGGCACGATGCGCACGCCGCCCGGCTTGGCCCTGGAGGCGGCCAGCTTCGCGACGAGGCGGTTCGTCGCGCCGCCGATCGAGAGCGAGATCCCCGTTTCCTCGAGTACGCGTGCACGGATCCGATGCGCCAGTGCGCCCAGGTCCTCGCCGAATACGCCCTCGGTTCCGGTGACGTCCAGGTAGAACTCGTCGATCGATGCCGGATCCAGCACGACCGCGTATTCGCTCAGGATCGCGCGGATGCGCCGGTTCATCGCGACGACCGCGTCCCGGGGCACCGGCACGACGGTCGCTTCCGGGCAGAGGCGCAGCGCCCGGGCGGTCGGCATGCCGTTCCGGATGCCGAACGCGCGGACCTCGTAGGAGGCGGAGCTCACCACGCCGCGCCCCTCCGGCCGACCGCCGACGATGAGGTAAGGCGCCTTCCCCGCTCCGTCGGGATCGACGATGCGTGCGACGGCGACGAACATGGCGTCGCAATCGGCCAGAAGGATCCGTCGTACGGTCGTCGGCGGCATCTCGGGAACGCGCGGGACGCGGCGATCGTCGCTCATGCAGGAATGTCGGCGGGCGTGGACGTCCTGTCCACCCCGCAGCGCCTCGGCCGCGGCAGGGCGTCGACGAGCGTCACGCGATCTTGCGCCGAGCTCGTCCGGCGCCGCCGATGCCGAGCCGTTCCGCGAGCCGAATCGCATCGAACGGCGCGTGCACCCTCGCGTCGTTGTCGAAATAGACGTAGACGTCGCGTCCTTTCCGGCCGGGTGGCGCGGCGTCGGTGATGCGGCGGGCGGAGGCCGGCTCGCGGCCGGCGCGCCAGGCGCGGATACGGTCGGCCCACCAGTCGAGCTGGGCGTCGGAGTAGCCGCTGGCATAGAGCTGCTCCGCGCCGTGCAGTCGGATGTAGACGAAATCCGCGGTCACCTCCTCGGCGTACGGCCAGTTGCCGGCGGTGTCGGCGAAGACGAACGCCGCGCGGTGGTGTCGGAGCAGGCGCGCGAAGTCGGGGACGAGGAACGATGGGTTGCGGACCTCGAACGCGTAGCGGATCCGCCGTTCGCCGTCGGCGCGGGTCCAGCTCCGGCCGGTCAGGTGCGCGTCGTGGTGGCGGGCGAGCGCCGCGGCCTCGGTCGTCGTGCGCGGCAGGCGCTCGAGGAACCGGGCGACGCGCTGCTCGTCGAAGCCGAAGTTCGGTGGGAGCTGCCAGAGGATCGGGCCCAGCTTCTCGCCGAGCCGCAGGACGCCGGACGCGAAGAAGTTGGCCAGCGCGGTGTCGACGTCCTTCAGCTTCTTCATGTGGGTGATGAAGCGGCTGCCCTTGACGGCGAAGAGGAATCGCGGCGGCGTCTCCTCGTACCAGCGGCGATAGCTGGTCGGGCGCTGAAGCGAGTAGAACGAGCCGTTGATCTCGATCGAGTTGACCTTGCGGCTCGCGTATTCCAGCTCCCGCCGCCGGACCAGGTCCCGCGGGTAGAAAACGCCGCGCCAGCCGGCGTAGCTCCAGCCCGAGATGCCGATTCTGAGATCCGTCACGCGGCGCACCGCTTGCATGGTTCGTACCCCGGCGGCCCCGCACCGGGCCGCGCAGCCGCCACGGTCGGGCGACCGCGGCGGCTGCTCGTCTATCGGGGGCGCAGTGCGCCTCCGTCGCAGGAGCGCGAACCGCCGCGGGCAACCGCGGAGCAGGAGTATCGGAGGTCGCAGTGCGGCAGGTCACGGTGGTGCTCGCGGCCGTCCTCCTGGGGTGCGCCACCGCCCCGTTGGACGCCCAGTTGCCGGACGGCACGGGGAAGGCGCGAAGCCCCGCGTCCGGGGAAGCCACGTACGTCCGGTCCGGCCCCGTCGTCATCGCGCAGGAGGTGCTGGACGGCTGGCGCTTCCTCTACTCGTTCATCACCGAGGTGGAGTTCGTGCTGTGCCTCGAGGGCGAGGAACGCGATGGCGTGATCGTCGTCGATGGGTTCCGCCTCGCGCGCATGGAAAACTCGAGCGCGACCAGCGTCCGCTACCACCCGTGCCAGAGCGACGCGTACGTCGGCACCGCGCACAACCACCCGCCGACCGCTTCCGGCGGGTCGCTCTGCTACCGGTCCCTCCCGGACCGCCGCAGCTTCGAGCAGGATGCGCGCGCGATCGTGGACATCATCCTGTGCGGCGAGGACCGGTTCATCTGGATCCTGAAAGACGGAACGACGGGCGGGCCGGGCCGCGAGCGGTGAAGGGCGCCGGCGGCCTGGCGGCCGCCGGGGAGCGGGGCTTCGCCCCGGGAGCGCCGGCCTGTCGGCCGGCGGGGGCGGCCGGCTGCGCCGGCCGGGACGGACCCTGGCGGGTCCGGGGGCGGGCGCTGCGCGCCCGGGGGGCGCGG
>DASVDG010000119.1:0-9516 GCA_036381255.1 Longimicrobiales bacterium
CTTCTTCGAGGAGCAGCGCCTCACGCCCGCGTTCCTGCGCGAGGTCAGCCAGCACCAGCTCCGCGTCCTCGTCCGCGCGTTCGACGCGCTCGACCTCGACCCCGCCGTGATCGACCGCGACCGCACCGTCGACCTCGACGACGTCGCCGGGTTCCTCGCGCTCCGCTCGCCCCACGCCGGCGAGCTGCAACGCATGCTCCGCGAACGTGGCGTGCTGACCGACCACCGCGGCGACGTGCTCCGGCTCGGGCCGGCGCCGTACCTGAGCGACGCGCAGTTGGAGGAGGCGGTGGGGGTGGTGGGGGAGTGCGCGACGGAACTCTCGCGTTAGTGCCCACCGGCCGTTGGGGGGGACCGGAGGAAATAGTCGAATGGCGGGCGCGAACGAGATCGCTGGGATCCCGCCGGGATCAATCGCATTCCAATGTAGACATTCGAAAGCCCCCTCCGTAGAGGGGGCTCCCGACGGTGAGTCCTCGCCGAGCCATGTGGCCCGACCCAAACTCGATCCATATATTGTGTGATGGTTTTGCGCCGTCAAGGACCATTGCCCACCCCGCAGCGCGCAAACGCTTTACGCAACAAGCACATACCTGCTGCACCAAACGTCTGCTGCACCGATCCGGTGAACCTCTCGAGTCCTGAACCCCGCGTTGTCAGCGGGCGCCTTTAGATTCGATTCGGACACGTTAACGCGGCCCGTGCGGCCACGGCTGGGAGGCGCAATGAACGGTCCGATCACCACCTTTTGGGGAAAGCTGCGAAGGGACTCCAACGGGGTCACGTTACGTGACGCCGCCGGCGAGCCCGTGGCCTGGCACCCTCTGGTCGACCATTGCGCGGATGTAGCCGCCACCTTCCGGGCGTTGCTCGACCAGCCGGTCCTGCGCCGGTGGATCGCGGCTCTGGCCGGATTTCCCGACCTGGACCCCATGCACTGCGACCGGCTGGCGTTCTTGGCCGCGCTCCACGACGTCGGCAAGGTCAACATCGGTTTCTGGAAGAGGAGCGACCCCCGCGCGCCGATCGTCGGCCACGTGTCCCCGCTGCTCCTTCTCCTCCTCGATCGGACGCGGCGCGCTCCCGAGCGGGAGCGGATGTTCGAAGCCCTGACGTTTCGCGAGATCGCGACCTGGGCCGTGGACGAGGAGACGTTCTTCGAACTCCTCCTGACCACGTTCAGTCATCACGGGCGGCCGGTGAAGCCGCAGTCGATTCCGGGTTACCTCCGCTACTGGCAGCCGTCCGGAGGCATTGACCCCATCGCCGGTGCCGCGGCGCTGCGCCGGGAGGCAGAGCGGTGGTTCCCCGGCGCCTTCGGTGATGCCGCGCCGTTTCCCGCGCGCCCGGCATTCCAGCACGGTTTCAACGGGCTGCTCACGCTGGCTGACTGGATCGCCTCGGATGAGAAGCTCTTCCCGTTCTCCGAAGCCGGGGACGGCGATCGCTTCCCGCGGGCCCGCGAGCGGGCGGCAATCGTTCTGCGCCGTCTGGGTCTGGCGGCGGACGCACCCCGCAAGGCGCTGGGCGATGTGGCGCCCGGATTCTCGGCGATCTCGGAGCATGAGCCGCGCGACCTACAAACGCGCGTGCTCGAGCTGCCGATCGTCCCGGGCGGCAGCGTGGCGGTGCTCGAGGCCGAGACGGGATCCGGCAAGACCGAGGCGGCGCTCGGCCGATTCCTCCGTCTCTTCCACGCGGGCCTCGTGGACGGGATGTATTTCGCTCTCCCCACCCGCACCGCGGCGACGCAGATCCACGAACGTGTCCGGGCGGCGATGCGGCAGGCGTTCCCGGATCCTGCCCTCCGCCCGCCGGTCGTGCTCGCGGTACCCGGGTATCTGTGGGTGGACGACGCTCGCGGCGAGCGTCTCGACCGCTTCGAGGTCCGGTGGGATCTCGGAAGTTCGGGCAAGGCCGGGGATATGCCCCGGCTCGCGGTGGAGAAAGAGCCGCAGCTCGCGGAGCCGGACGCGCTCTGGCCCGATGAGGCCCGCAACCCACGGCACTGGCGCGGCTGGGCGGCCGAGAGCTCGAAACGCTTTCTTGCGGGCGCCGTCGTGGTCGGCACCGTCGACCAGGTCCTGCTCTCGGCGCTGGCCGTCTCCCACGCGCACATGCGTGCCGCCGCCCTCGCCCGCCATCTGCTCGTGGTCGACGAAGTCCACGCCTCGGACGCATACATGACCGCGATCCTCGAGGCGGTGCTGACGAGGCACGTAGGCGCCGGCGGGCACGCGCTCCTGATGTCCGCCACGCTGGGCGCCGCAGCGCGCGAGCGGCTGCTCGCGGCCGGTCACGCGGTCGCCCGCTCGTCACTCGACGAGGCCGTTGCCGCGCCGTACCCACTGATGATGCACGCGAGCCCGCCCGGCGCGCCGGCGGAGTCGATCGAGATCAAACCCACGCGAACACGTCAGGTCCAGGTCGAGCGGGCGCCGATCGCGGCGGATCCGAAGGCGATCGCGTCGAGGGCACTCGATGCGGCCCGAAGGGGCGCACGCGTACTCGTCATCCGCAATACCGTCCGCGAGTGCGTCGCAACCCAGGAGGCGCTCGAAGCCCTGGTCGCCGACGCCGAGCGAGCGGGCGGGGACGAGGGGCTGCTGTTCGGATGCGCGGGCGTTCCGGCGCCGCACCACTCGCGATTCGCCCGGGAGGACCGCCAGAGGCTCGACATCGAGATCGAGCGTCGATTCGGGAAGCACCCCGCCGGCGGCGGCTGCGTGGCCGTGGCGACGCAGACGGTCCAGCAGAGCCTCGACCTCGACGCGGACCTCATACTCACCGACCTGTGTCCCATGGACGTGCTGCTCCAGCGGCTCGGGCGGCTTTTCCGTCACGACCGCGACCGGCCGAAGGGGTTCGAGACCGCGCGCGCGGTGGTGCTCACGCCGGCCGACCGCGACCTCGGGCGGCTCCTGCGGGAGAACGGCGAGGCGAAGAAGGCAAGCCACGGGATCGGGAGCGTCTACCGCGACTTGCGCGTGCTCGAGGCGACGTGGCGCGAGCTGGAGCGACTGGGGCCTGATTCGCTTCTCGAGACTCCACGCATGAACCGCGCACTCGTGGAGGCGACCACGCACCCGGACGCGCTCAAGGCGATCGCGGATGAGCTCGACGGCCCCTGGCGCCTCCACGGCGAGACGGTCGTCGGGATCGTCCTGGCCCACGGCCGCGTCGCCGGCAACCACCTGGCCGACTGGGGCGTGCCCTTCCCCGACGCGGTGTTTCCGGCCGACGGCGTCCGCATCGCCACCCGCCTCGGCGCGGAGGACCGGATCGCGGAGTTCGAGGCGCCGATCCCCGGCCCCTTCGGCGCGCTGATCCGGCGCCTTACCGTGCCGCACTGGCTGGTGGAGGGCGCAGACGCGGACGAACGCCCATCGGAGGTGGACACCGGCGACGGGGCGATCACGTTCCGCTTCGGCGCGCGCCGCTACCGCTACGACCGCCTGGGGCTCGCCGCCCTCGGCGCATCCACCCCCAACGACGAGGAGGATGATGGCTGAGCCGCTGCACGACCTGCTGCGCGACCGGCTGATTCGCACCCGCGCGCCGGACGGCGCCGAGCGCGCCGAGACGCTGCCGGGCATCTTCGCGCGCCTGGGGGGCGACGACATCGCCTCCTTCCCCGCCTTGCAGCCCCACCAGTCGCACGCCTGGTTCGCGTTCCTCGTCCAGCTCGCGGGCATCGCGCTGCATCGGGCAGGCGAGACCGACCCGGCGCTGCCGGAAGCGGCCTGGGCCGAGCGGCTGCTGGCGCTGACCGCCGGCGCGGCCGAGCCCTGGTCGCTCGTCGTCCCGGGGCTGGACCGGCCCGCATTCCTGCAGCCGCCGGTGCCGGAGGGGACGCTGGACGGGTTCAAGAACCGGATCGAGCACCCGGATGCACTGGACGTGCTGGTCACGACCAAGCTGCACGACGTGAAGAGCGCCCGTATCGCCGAGCCAGATCCGGAGCACTGGGTCTACGCACTCGTCTCGCTCCAGACCATGCAGGGTTTCTCGGGGCGCGACAACTACGGTGTGGTTCGCATGAACGGCGGGTTCGGCAACCGGCCGTGCGTCGCGTACACGCCCTCGCTGAGCTGGGGCCCGCGCTTCCGCCGGGACCTGGCGATCCTGCTCGCCGAACGACCCAAGATGGTCGCCGGATACGGCTACGCCCATCGCGACGGCGTCGCCCTCCAGTGGCTGGAGCCGTGGGACGGCCGGACGGCGATACCGCTGTCTCGGTGCGACCCCTTCTTCATCGAGGTCTGCCGACGCGTCCGGTTCGAAGGGGACAGTGGCGGCCGCGTCGTCGCCCGCATCGCTCCGTCCAAGACGAAGCGGACCGCCGTCCCGGTCGACAACGGCGATACCGGCGACCCCTGGACCCCGCTCAGGCACAAGGACAACGCCGCGTTGACGCTGGATGGCTCCGGCTTCACGTACCGGCGCCTCCACCAGCTGCTGTTCGGCAACGAGTTCCGACTGGGCGCGGCGGGAAGAGTGCAGCGCGACGACCCGGAGCGGCTGCTCCTCGTGGCACGGGCGATGGTCCGCGGCCAGGGCAAGACCGAGGGGCTGCACGAACGCGTGGTCGAGATCCCGGGCCACGTCCGCTCGCGGCTGGCGGATCCGGACGAGTTCGAGCGGCTGGCCGCGGTCGCCAAGCAGCGCATCGAGATCGTGGCCCAGATCGACCGCCAAATCCTGAATCCAGCGTTATGCGTGCTGCTTCAGGGCGGCCCCGACAAGGCGCGGCTCGACGACAAGCGCACGAGGCGATGGCGCGACCGCTTCGACGCCGCCGTGGACGCCGAGTTCTTCCACAGTCTCTGGGGCGCGCTCGACGACCTGGAGGATTCAGAGATCCAATGGGTGAAGCTGCTGCACCGGCTCGCGAAGGTTCAGCTCGAGGACGCGATCCGCTCCGCACCGATCCCCGACGCCCGGCGCTACAGAGCCGTTGCCGCTGCGGAGCGCGTGTTCGGCGGCGGATTCCGCAACCGGTTCCCCGAAGTCTTCCAGTCCAACGAAAGGAGCGCCGATGAGCTCGCACCCACTGCTTGACCCGCCGGCCGATACCGCGGCCGCGCCCGTCGTGGGCAGCTACGGACATGCCGTCGCCCGCGCGGTCCATGGCGTCGCCCGCGCGCTCGAGGAAGGCGCGATCGCGCCGGGCGAGGCCGCCGAACTGCGACGGCTGAAACCGGAGAATCCGGCTGCTCCGGCATTCTGGCGGGTCCTCGCCCACTACGTCGCGCCACAGTTCGGCCGTCCGCTGACCGAGGACGAGGAGCGTCGCTGGGCCGTCATCCTGAACGCGATGGCGTACCTGGTGAGGCTCCACGCGCCCGGCGAGCGGCTGGGCATCGCCCTCTCGCAGGCCGGGTTCTCCGAGCTGCGCTTCACCCGCCTGCTCCGCGCCGAGGGCGATCGCCTGGAGGACACGGTCCGCAATACCGCCAGGTTCCTGGCGTCCAAGGGCCGATCGGCGAACCTGGTGGACCTCGCCAGGCTGGTGCTGAGCGACGGCCGCAAGGACGCCGAGCGCGTACGCCGCAACATCGCCCGCGATTACTTCCTGACCACCACCAACGACTGAGGAGAGCGCCATGCCCCCGCGATTCCTGCAGATCCACACGCTGACCGCGTACCCGGCCGCCCTGCTGAACCGCGACGACGCGGGCTTCGCCAAGCGCATCACCTTCGGCGGCGAGCCGCGCACCCGCATCTCGTCGCAGTGCTTGAAGCGCCACTGGCGCACGTTCGAGGGCGAAGGGTCTCTGAAGGAGCTGGACGCGCCCGAGTCGATCCGCTCCCGGCACACGTTCGATCGTGAGATCCTGAACCCGCTGCTGAAGGAAGGGGTCGACGCCGAGCTGGCCCGTGCCGTGGTGCAGGCGCTCATGGTCGAGGTCCTGGGCGAGAGCGCGAAGGCGAAGAAGGAGAAGGCCGAGAAGGCGTCAGCCGACGACGACGACGCGACCGGGCCGCTCGCGACCGGCCAGGTCACCGTGCTCGGCCGGCCGGAGGTCGATTTCCTGCTCGCCGAGGCGCGCGCGATCTGCGCGGAGGCGCCCGGTGCGAAGGACCCCAAGAAGGCCGCGGCGGCCGTCAAGGCGCGGCTAGGAAAGGATGGGCGGCTCAATCTGCAAACGCTCCGCATGGCCGCGGGGCTCGACGCCGCGCTCTTCGGCCGCATGGTGACGAGCGACCGCCTGTCGCGCGGCGACGCGGCGGTCCACGTCGCGCACGCCTTCACCGTGCACCGCGGCGAGTTCGAGGACGACTACTTCTCCGCCGTCGACGATCTGCTGAAGGAGCAGGACGACGAGCTCGGCAGCGGCCACATCGGCACGACCGAGCTGACCAGCGGGCTGTACTACGGCTACATCGTCGTGGACCTGCCGCTGCTCGTGTCGAACATCGAAGGGGTCGAGCGCGCCAGGTGGCGCGAAGCGGACCCGTCGCTTTCCGGTCAGGTCATCGAGCGTCTGATCCAGATCATCGCCACGGTCTCGCCCGGCGCGAAGCTCGGCTCGACGGCGCCATACGCATATTCGCACCTGGTGATGGTCGAGGCCGGAGATGCCCAGCCGCGCACGCTCGCCAACGCATTCCTGCGCGCCGTCCCGGAACGGCCCGATCTCGTCGCCAACACCTACGAGGCGTTGGGCCGCTACGTCCAGGAGCTGGACCTCATGTACGGCATCCGCACGGAGCGCCGTCTCTCGGCCATCGGCTCGGATGGCCTGGGCGAGGCGATCGGCGCGGGCGCACCCGTCTCGCTCGCCGACCTGGCCGCCTGGGCGCGGTCACGGCTCCAGGAGGAGGCCGTATGGACTTCCTGATCCTCCGTTTCGACGCGCCGCTCATGAGCTTCGGCGGGCCGATCGTCGACAACCGCGGCGCGATTCAGGACCACCCGCCGCTCTCGCTGCTGACCGGGCTGATCGGCAACGCACTCGGCTATGACCACCGGGAGCCGGAGCGTCTGCAAGCGCTTCAGCGCCGCATACGGTATTGCTGCCGGCGCGACCGGACGGGTGAGCGGATGACCGATTTCCAGACGGTCGACCTCGGCCAGGATTTCCTGGTCGACAAGGGATGGACCACGCGCGGCGCGATCGAACGTCGCGCCGGCGGCTCCGCCCGTGAGGGCACCCACATCCGTACCCGCGACTACCTGGCCGATGCGGTCTTCACCATCGCGCTGACGCTGGACCCCGCGGATGAGACGCCCACGCTGGGCGAAGTCGCCGCCGCGCTCGATTCGCCCGAACGGCCGCTCTTCCTGGGCCGCAAGCCGTGCCTGCCGGCAGCGCCGCTGCTGTTGGAACGGATCGAGGCAGCATCGTTGCTGGAGGCGCTCGCGCTCGCGAGCCGCCTCGCTCCCGATCGTGTGGACGGCGACCCGAACGTCCGCCCCGCATGGTGGCCCGACGGCGAGGGGCCGGCCGACGTCGGGACTGCGCTGCCGGTCACCGATGAGCGGGACTGGAAGAACCAGATCCACGGCGGCCAGCGCCTTGTCCGTCATGGCAAGGTCGAGCTGAAGGAGGTCGAGCATGCCGGTTGAAACCGCCACGCTGCGGCTGGCGCGGCTGCACCTGGAGTCGCGCCGGCTGGTGGAGCTAGGACGGCGTCGTCGCCTGCCGTTCCGTGACATGGACACGGGCTACCTCGTGCACTGCGCGCTCGGCGAGTTGTTCGGCGATGCCGCGCCGAAGCCCTTCTCGATCACCCGCGAGCAAGGGCGCGCCATCGAGGTGCTCGCCTACACCGACCGGGAGAAGGAGGCGCTGCGGCGGGAGGCGGATGCATTCGCCGATCCATGGCTCCACGCCCTGTGCGACTGGGACGCCTTCGACGTCAAAGCCCTGCCGGCCGACTGGCCCGCGGGAACCCGCCTGGGCTTCAAGGTCCGGGTCTGCCCCGTCGTGCGCATGCCGCGCGGCTGCACGACCCACCGGCCCGGCGCCGAGGTGGACGCATTCCTGGCCCGCTGCGCCGCGGCAGGAAAGGGCGTGAAGGTGGACCGGCAGGAGGTCTACCGGGAGTGGTTCGCCGCGCAGGTCGAGCGATCGAGCGGTGCGCGCCTGCTGCGCGCGGGCGTCGAATCGTTCCGGCTCGGGCGCTTCTCCCGGCGCACGCAGGGCGAGGAGCGGCAGATGCGGATCAAGCAGCGCCCGGAGGCGACGATCGCCGGGGAACTGGAGGTCACGGATGGCGCCGCATTCGACGCGCTGCTGCGTCGAGGAATCGGCCGCCACCGCGCCTTCGGTTTCGGGATGCTGCTCCTGCGAAGGCCCGCGCGGTGAGCGTGCTCAAGGGGCGCCTCGGGCTGGAGACGGCCCGGGTGCCCCACGCCGACCGACACGGGCTGCTGTGGCTGGCGCGCGGGCGGCTCTACGTCGAGGATGGCACGCTCCGCTTCGCCACGACCGGCGGAGGCGCGGCCGACCTGCCGCAAGGCGACTATGCCATCCCGTTCCAACTCCTGTCCTGCATCGTGCTCCAGCCGGGTTGCACGGTCAGCCACGACGCGCTCCGCCTCCTGGCCCGGCACGGCACGGGCCTGGTCGCCACCGGCGAGGACGGCGTACGGCTTTACGCGAGCATGCCGTTCGGCCCGGACGACTCCGTCATCGCCCGTCGCCAAACCGCCTGCTGGGGAGATCCCGATCGCCGCACCTTGATCGCCCGTCGCATGTATGCGCTGCGCTTGGGCGAAATCCTTCCCGATGCGGACATCGCCGTCCTTCGCGGCATCGAGGGCGCGCGCATGAAGGAGACGTACCGCCGGCTTGCCGAGCAATACGGGATCAAGTGGGCGGGTCGCCGTTACGACCGGGCCGATCCCGAGGCGGCCGATTTGCCGAACCAGGCCATCAACCATGCCGCGACCGCCGTCGAAGCCGCCGCCCTCGTCGCCGTGTCGGCGGCCGGCGCAATTCCGCAACTCGGTTTCATCCATGAAGACTCCGGACACGCATTCGCGCTCGACATCGCAGACCTCTTCCGGGATACGGTCACCCTCCCCGTGGCGTTCGCGGCCGTCCGCGAGGCGGAGCGCCGGCCGGGAGCCCCCTTCGAACGCATCGTCCGGAAGCTTGCCGGCAAGACCTTCCGCGAGAAGGCCCTCATCCCATCGATGATCGACCGCATCAAGGAGCTCTTCAATGCCGATGACGGTAGTCGTGACCGTTGACGTCGAGCCGCGGTTCCGGGGCTTCCTCGCATCGTGCATGCTCGAGATCGCACCAGGCGTCTACACCGCACCGCGCATGAGCCGCGCAGTGCGGCAGCGCGTCTGGAACGTATTGAGTGAGTGGTTCGAGGAACTGGGCGGCGGCGGGATCCTCATGACCTGGCGCGACACCAGCCTTCCCGGCGGCCAGGGTCTCGCTTTCCTCGGAACGCCCCCTCGCGAACTCCACGACGCCGACGGAATTTTCCTCGCCCGTCGTGCGATCTCCGAGCAACACGCCGCCGGCCCTGCCACCTAAGCCCATCCGCTCT
>DASVDG010000120.1:0-12019 GCA_036381255.1 Longimicrobiales bacterium
CGCCTTGTGCGTGGTCAGCCCCGCCTTCTCGATGGTGAAGAAGACGTGGTCGCCGCGCCCCTCCGGCGCATAGCGCGGCACCTCCTCGACCACGAAATCCTCGTAGAACCGCTTGATCGCGCCCGGCACGGCGGGGACGTCACGGGTCAGGACGGGCCAGCGTTCGGCGCCGGGCTCGAGGATCGCCGGGGGCGCGGCGGGCGCGCCGTCGTTCGCGGCGCCCGTCACGGCGAGAGGCGTTCGATGCGCCAGCCGCCGTCCGGCCGGCGCGTGTAGCGCAGCCGGTCGTGCAGCCGGCCGGTGCGGCCCTGCCAGAACTCGATGGCTTCCGGCGCGAGCACGAACCCGCCCCAGCGGTCGGGGCGCGGGACGTCGCCGTCGGGGAAGGCGGCCTCGGCCTCGCGGCGCCGCGCCTCGAGCTCCTCCCGGCTCGCGACCGGCTCGCTCTGCCGCGAAGTCCACGCCGAGAGCCGGCTCGCCTGCGGCCGGCTGCGGAAATACGCCTCCGACTCCTCCGCCGGCACCCGCGTGACGACGCCGGTCACCCGCACCTGCCGGTGCAGCTCCGGCCAGTAGAAGACCAGCGCCGCGTGCGGGTTCGCCTCCAGCTCCCGCCCCTTGCGGCTGCCGTAGTCCGTGAAGAAGACGAAGCCGCGCGCGTCCAGCCCCTTCAACAGCACGATGCGCGCGGACGGCCGGCCGTCCGGCGTCGCCGTGGCCAGCGTCATCGCGTTCGGATCCACGACCTCCGCGCTCAACGCCTCCTCGAACCACGCGCGGAACTGCGCGATCGCATCCGGGTGCACCGCCTCCTCGAGGAGAGGCGTTCCCGCGTACTCGCGACGCAGGTCGGCGATCGATGGGGGCACGTCAGACCTCCGATTGGACCGGATCACAGTTGCTCCTCGCACACCCGGAATCTGGCGGTCTGCGATCCCACGTCAACGGGCGCCGGCGGCGGCACGGCGCCGGTGTACGGCGCAGGGCGCGCCGCGTTTGACGCCCGCGCCCGCCCCGCGCTATTCTCCCTTCGCTTCCACCCCCACGTTCCCATCGTACCGGAGTCGAGCCCATGCGTCGGATGCTGGCATTGAGCGTGGCGCTCCTGGTGGTCCCGGCGGCGGTCCGGGCGCAGGAGGCCGCGGAGCGGCGTGCGTTCACCCCTGCGGACTGGTACCGCGTGACCACGCTGTCGTCGCCCGCGCTCTCGCCGGATGGCGAGTACGTGGCGTTCACGGTGACGACGGTGAAGGAGAAGGAGAACCGACGGCACCGCGAGGTCTGGATCGCGCCGACGGACGGCGGCGAGCCGTACCGCGTGACGGCGCCGGGGACGGAGAGTCGGGACCCGCGCTGGTCGCCGGACGGGCGCTACCTGTTCTTCACGTCGGACCGGGAAGGCGGCGAGGGCTCGACGTGGGCGTTGCGGATGGACGGCCCGGCGGGCGAGGCGGTGCAGGTGGAGGGGTATCCGGAGGGGTCGACGCCGCGGGACGGGCGGTTCGCGGTGTGGACGGAGCCGGCGGAGGACGACGAGGGCGAGGGTAAAGAAGACAGCCCCTGGGCGGAGATGCCGCCGATGGCGCGACCGCCGCACGGCGCGATCACGCGGCCGCTGGACGCGGAGCGTTTCGACGGGCGGCACATCGTCGAGCTGGGCTACAAGCGGAACGGGCGCGGCTTCATCCCGAACCGTGCGGAGGCGCGGGAGTGGCGCCCGGCGCAGCTCTGGGTGCAGGTCTACGGCGACACGGCGAAGCGGATGATCACGGACGCGCCGTACTCGCATCGGGACGCGGTGGTCTCGCCGGACGGCGAGTGGATCGCGTTCGTGGCGGACGCGAAGTTACGGCCGGACTCGGTGGTGCAGGCGGAGCGCGACTCGCTGGCGCTGCTGCCGTACGACGCGGAGCGTGACGAGGCGCCGCGCAACGACGTCGACATCTACGTGATCCCGATCGACGGCGGCGCGCCGCGCAAGGTCGCGGAGCTGATGGGGAACGAGGGCGACCTGGCGTGGTCGCCGGACGGCGAGCGGCTCGCGTACGTCTCGAACGGCGGCGTGCGCACGGGGCAGGACGAGCTGTACGTCATCGACGTGGATGGCGGCGAGCCGCGAGAGGTGCTCGGCGACTGGCGCTACGAGCCGGGCGACTACCACTGGCTCCCGGGCGGCGACATGATCGTCGAGGCGGCGATCGGCGGCCGCGATGCGATCTTCCGCGTCGATCCGGAGAGCGGCGAACTGGAGGAGGTGATCGGCGGGCGCCGTCGCCTCTACGGCGTCTCGTACGACCGGGACTTCGAGAAGGTCGCATTCATCGCGAGCACGATCGACCGGCCGACGGAGCTGTTCATCGCGGACATCGATGGCGGGAACGAGCGGCGGCTGACCGGCTTCAACGACGCGCTGCTCGCGGAGATCGAGTTCCCGACGGCCGAGCGCTTCACGTACGAGTCGGTCGGCGGGCGCGAGATCGAGGCGTGGCTGATGTACCCGTACGGCTACGAGGCCGGGAAGAAGTACCCGCTCGTGCTCTACATCCACGGCGGCCCGCACTCGCGGTACGGCGAGAACTGGTTCGACGAGTTCCACAACATCGCCGGCGCGGGGATGTGGGTGCTGTTCACGAACCCGCGCGGTTCGGGCGGCTACGGCGCGGAGTTCACGTATTCGACGCGCGGCGAGTGGGGCGGCGACGATTTCCGCGACATCATGCAGGCGGTCGACATCGTCGCGCGGCGTGCGGACGTCGACTCGACGCGCATGGGCGTGACCGGCGGCAGCTACGGCGGGTTCATGACGGCGTGGATCACGACGAAGACGGACCGCTTCGAGGCCGCGCAGGTCGACCGCATGATCAGCAACTGGTGGTCGTGGTACGGCACGTCGGACGTGCCGGGGCTGACCGAGTTCGAGTTCTTCGGCCGGCCGTGGGACAACCCGGCGGTCTACGACACGCTCTCGCCGATCCGCTACGCGGACCGGGTCCGGACGCCGACGCTGATCGTGCAGTCGGAGGAGGACCACCGCACGCCGATGACCGATGCCGAGCAGTGGTTCGTCGCGCTGAAGAAGCACGGCGTGCCGGTCGAATTCATCCGCTACCCGCGCTCGACGCACGACCTCTCGCGCACCGGCGAGCCGTGGCTGCTGGTCGACCGTCTGGCACGGCTGCGCCAGTGGTTCACGTACTGGCTGAAAGGCGAGGACGCGACGACGGTCGCCGCGGACGGGGGGCGGTAGGCGTCGCGCCCGTCGCGCGCCCGGCGGCCGGCGCGTCGGCGCCGGGCGCGTGGCCCGCGCGGCCGTCGCCGGCCGGGAGCGCCCGCCGGTCCGCTACTTCGACAAGGGCAGCCTCGCCACGATCGGCCGCGCCGGCGCCGCCGTGCCGATGCGGTCCGGAAGCACCCGGCGCAGGATGTGCAGGGTTGCATCACGCGCCCCGGCGCGTTCACTTGGGTCCGGCCACGCGCGAGGCGGCCGCGTGGTCGGCACCCGTGAATTACAGCCGTCGCAGCAACGATGGACCGAAGCATCCTCGCGATCGTCACCGCCTGCCTCCTTGCGGCGTCGAGCGTGGCGGAGGCGCAGAGCCTTCGTGGCTCGTCCGCATCGCTCAGCCGGCAGAATCGTCAGGCTCGACTCCACGACTACTCGTATCTCGACCGTCCGAGCGAGGTGCGACGCTTCGTCGCGGAGGGGCTGCTGGTGCCGGTCGAGGATAACGCGGTCCTGAAGTTCCGCCAGGTGTCGTACCCGTACACGCGGCCGGAGGTGAAGCTGTTCCTGGAGCGGCTCGCGGAGCAGTACTTCGACGCGTGCGGCGAGCCGCTGATCGTGACGAGCCTGATCCGGCCGAACGCGGCACAGCCGCGCAACGCGTCGGACCGGTCGGTGCACCCGACGGGGATGGCCGCGGACCTGCGGCGCACCACGAACCGGCGCTGCCGGCAATGGCTCGAGAACAAGCTGCTGTTTCTCGAAGCGCGCGGCGTGCTCGAGGCGACGTACGAGCGGCGCCCGCCGCACTACCACGTGGCGCTGTTCCCGCGCCCGTACCTGCGCTACGTCGGCGTGAGCGCCGCGGAGCTGAAGGTCGCGCCGCCGGACCCGGCGGAGCTGCCGAAGCTGGTGGAGTACACGGTGCGGCAAGGCGACAGCCTGTGGGAGATCGCCCGGCGGTTCGGCACGACGGTCGCCGCGATCAAGGCGGAGAACGGGCTGCGGTCCTCGCGGGTATTAGCAGGACAAGTCCTGCGGATCCCCGGAGGAGGGTAGTCGCGGACGCCGCGCCCGCGGCATGGAAATCCGGGGTCCGCCAACGCGAAGACAGCGAGCGGGTTCCGAACCATGGCCGATAGAATCCCCCACGTCGTGATCCTCGGCGGCGGCTTCGCCGGGCTGCGCTGTGCGCGTGCGCTGCGGCGCGCGCCGGTCCGCATCACGCTGGTCGACCGCAGCAACCACCACCTGTTCCAGCCGCTCCTCTACCAGGTCGCGACGGCGTCGCTCTCGCCGGCGGACATCGCCAGCCCCATCCGTTCGATCCTGAAGCGCCAGGCCAACGTGGAAGTGTGGATGGGCGAGGTGGTCGACGTGGACGTGGAGCGACGGATCGTACGCCTCGACGACGGCGAGCTGTCGTACGACTACCTGGTCGTCGCGACGGGCGTGACGCACGCCTACTTCGGCCGCGACGACTGGGCGCCGCTCGCGCCCGGGCTGAAGACCGTCGACGACGCGCTCGAGATCCGGCGCCGCTTCCTGCTGGCGTTCGAGACGGCGGAGCGGGAGGCGGATCCGGAGGCGCGACGTCGCCTCTCCACGTTCGTCATCGTCGGCGCGGGGCCGACCGGCGTCGAGCTGGCCGGCGCGATGGCGGAGATCGCGCGTCAGGTCATGCCGAACGAGTTCCGCTCGATCGACACCGCGACGGCGCGGATCCTCCTGGTCGAGGGCGCCGACCGCGTGCTCCCCGGCTACCCGCCGTCGCTGTCGGAGAAGGCGCGCCGCCAGCTCGAGCGGCTCGGCGTCGAGGTCCGCACCGGCGCGCGCGTGACGGAGATCGAGAACGGCGCGGTCCGCATCGGCGACGAGCGGATCGAGGCCGGCAACGTGTTCTGGGCCGCCGGCGTCGCCGCGTCGCCCGTCGGCGCGCGGCTCGGCGCGGAAACGGACCGGGCGGGGCGGGTGAAGGTCGCGCCGGACCTGTCCGTGCCCGGGCACCCCGAAGTCTTCGTCGCCGGCGACCTCGCCGCGGTCGAGAAGGACGGCCGGCCCGTGCCCGGCGTCGCACCCGCCGCAATACAGATGGGCCGACACGCGGGGCGCGCGATCCGCGCGGCCGTCGCCGGCCGGGAGCGCCCGCCGTTCCGCTACTTCGACAAGGGCAGCCTCGCCACGATCGGCCGCGCCGCCGCGGTCGCCGAGATCGCGGGGCTGCGGCTCGCCGGCCTCGTCGCCTGGCTCGTCTGGGTCTTCGTCCACATCCTCTACCTGATCGGATTCCGCAACCGCCTGGTCGTCATGATCCAGTGGGCGTGGGCGTATCTCATGGTGAAGCGCGGCGTGCGGCTGATCACCGGCGGCCGCGCGGTCCACGTGCACGAACCGCGGCCGCCGGTCGGGCCGCTGCCTGGGCGGCGACGGCCGCGAGGCCGGAGCGCGGCGGCCCACGCCGGGGCCCGGGGGACGCGGGACCGCGGTTGACGGCGCGTCGGCGCGTGTGGCTCTCGCCGGGTGCGCCTCGCCGCCAGCGCTCCGGCGGGAGCGGTCCGGCGGGAGCGGCCCGCTCCGGGCGCCGCCGAGCTCGCTCGCTTCGCTCGCCGAGACGGTCTTCGGACCCTCCGAGGGCCACACCCGCCTCCGCCCGTCGCCTGGCCCCGGCCGCCCGCCCGTCCGCTCGTGCCCGCGCCCGCGCCCGCCCTGGTATCGCGTTTGCGCCGCCGAGCCGCGATCGTGCTGCGAACCCGCGCACACCCGCACCCCCGCACGGCAGGAGGCGCGCATGAGACTGAGCTCACCGGCGTTCGAGGACGGCGGCCGGATCCCGGAGACGTACACCTGCCAGGGCGACGACGTCTCGCCGCCGCTCGTGGTCGAGGACGTGCCCGACGGCGCCATCAGCCTCGCGCTGATCGTCGACGACCCCGACGCGCCGCGCGGCGCGTTCGACCACTGGATCCTCTGGAACCTCCCCGCGGACCTGCGGATGCTGCCGGCGGAGATCCCGCCCGACCCGACGGTCGCCGGCCTCGGCGCCGCCGCCCAGGGCGAGAACGACTTCGGCCGCATCGGCTGGGGCGGCCCGTGCCCGCCACCCGGCAGACCGCACCGCTACCGCTTCCACCTGTACGCGCTGGACGCCGGGTTGAGCCTGAACCCGGGCTCGGCCCGGGACCGCCTCGAAGCGGCCATGGAAGGGCACATCGTGGCCGAGGCCGAGCTGGTGGGGACGTTCGGGAGGTGAGCGCCGCGGCTCCGGACCGCGCGGGCGCCGGCGCCGCCCCCGCGCGGCAGGCGTGCGCCGACGACCGCCGCGCCGGCTACCCCTTCGGCCGCAGCTCCGTCGCGCTCTGCAGCCCGCGCGCGACTTCCGGCAGGATACCGAGCCGCTCGTAGATCGGACGGACCTGCTCGCGCAGCGCCGGGAGGCGGCGGCGGAACCAGAACGCGGCCAGGATCACCGCGAGGCCGCCCAGCAGCACCGTCGCCGGCGCGCCGATACGGCTGGCGAGTGAGCCGGCCGCCAGCGCGCCGATCGGCGCCACCCCCATGAACGCCATGGTGTAGAGGCTCATCACGCGCCCGCGCTTGTCCTCGTCGACCAGCGTCTGGAGCACCGTGTTCATCGACGCGGTCGTGACCATCATCCCGTAACCGGTCACGAACAGCAGCGCCATCGACAGCCAGGGCGTGCCCGAGCGCGAGAAGGCGATGAGCCCCGCGCCGAACAGCGTCGTGCTGATCCCGATCATCCGGCCCAGACCGCGCACGGTCGTGCGCGACGCCAGGTAGAGCGCGCCGGCCAGCGCACCGAACCCGGCCGAGCCCATGAGGAACCCGAGCATGTCCGGCCCGCCGTGCAGCACGTCGCTCGCGAAGACCGGCATCAGCACCAGGTACGGCATCCCCACCAGGCTTAGCAGCGCGAGCAGCAGCAGGATCGAACGGATCGGCGCGAAGCCGAACCCGTAGCGGAACCCCTCGCGCAGCGTGCTCAACACCGACGGCCGCCCGGCCGTCGGCGTCCACTCGCCCAGATCGATCGCCAGCAGCGAGCCGATCACCGCCAGATAGCTCGCCGCGTTGATCGCGAACACCGGCCCCTCGCCCACCACCCCCACCAGCACCCCCGCGACCGCCGGGCCGACCAGCCGCGCGCCATTGAACATCGACGAGTTCAGCGCGATCGCGTTCGCCAGGTCCGCCGGGCCGTCCACCAGCCGCACCAGCAGCGACTGCCGCGCCGGCACATCGAACCCGTTCACCACCCCCAGCAGCCCCGCCAGCACCAGGATGTGCCACACCCGGACCACGCCCGCCAGCACCAGCGCCGCCAGCGCCGCCGCCATCACCATCGACAGCGTCTGCGTCGCCACCACCATCCGGTGCCGGTTCCAGCGGTCCGCCAGCACCCCCGCGATCGGCGCGATCAGGAAGGAGGGGATGTTCCCCACGAAGGTCACCATCCCCAGGATGAACGCGGATTCCGTCAGACGGTACACGAGCCAGCTCATCGCCACCTGCTGCATCCAGGTGCCGATCAGCGAGATGCTCTGTCCGAAGAAGAACAGCCGGAAATTCCTGTGACGCAGCGCGCGCAGCGTGCGCGAGACCCCGGACTCCCGCGCCCCGCCCTCCGCGCCGCGGATCGCTTCCGATGACAGACGGCCCCCCAAAGGCCGAAACGCTCAACTCATGCGACCGTGTCGTATCGTTTCAAGATACAGCGATTCCGGGGGGAGGTCTACGGGGAGCGTGTAGCGGGGTAGGGGTGCGGCGGGGCGTGGGCAGGGGCATAGAGGCAGGGGCAGGCGTAAGCGTAAGCGTATGGGGCCGTCCCTTACGCCTACGCTTACACATACGCATACGCATGCCCGTGTCCGACGACCGAACCATGCATGCACCCGACCGAACCCCGCACCCCACCGAACCCCGTACCGCGCGCCCGCGCCCGAAACTTGCGGCTGGACGAATCGACGCCAAAGTGTTACATTATTTTACATGAGTCTGGAGTCGACCGGCGGCGCTCGCCGGTCCGTGGACCAGAGGGAAGGGGATCTGGGCGCGTGTCCGGGTCCCGTTTCGTTTCACCGGAAGAAAGGAGCGTAAATGGTAGAGGTCGTCCTGAACGAGAGCGACAGGCTGGATTGGGGTCTGAAGCAGTTCCGTCGGAAGATGCTGCGGTCGGGGCGCTTCCGTGACATGAAGAAGAAGCGGTTCTACGAGAAGCCGAGCGAGCGGAGGAAGCGGAAGGCGGCGGAGGCGCGGCGTCGCGCGATCCGTGCTGCGCGCAAGCGGCGCTGAGCGCATCCGGCGCGAGCGCCGCTGAGGGCGCGGGATCTTTTCGAGTCGCGCCTCGAGAATGGAGCCGCCGCGGCGAGGAGCTTACGGGTTCCCCGCCGCGACCGGTGACTTTTCCCAACCGATCCACCCCGGCCCCCGGACCACGCGGCCCGGAGTCGCGCCGGTGTGTTCTCCATCCATCAGCACCTGGACGCCGTTGACGAAGACGTGGCGCACGCCGGTCGCGAATCGGTGCGGCGCGTCGAAGGTGGCGTGGTCGCGGATCGATTCCGGGTCGAAGACGACGATGTCGGCGAAGTAGCCGGGCGCGAGGCGGCCGCGCCGTCGCAGCTTCAGGTTCTCCGCCGGCAGCGACGTCAGCTTGCGGATCGCCTCTTCGAGCGGGATCACGCGTTCCTCGCGGACGTACTTCCCGAGCAGTCTCGCGAAGTTGCCGTAGGCGCGGGGGTGCGGGTTCGAGCCGAGGAACGCGCCCTCGGGCGCGAGCGAGCCGGCGTCGGAGCCGAAGCTCATCCACGGCAGCGCGATCTGCCGCTTCACGTTCTCTTCGGACATCAGGAAGTAGACGGTGCCGACGCGGCTGTCGTCCTGGATCACGAGGTCCATGGCGGTTTCGACGGGGTCGGTCCCGCGCATGCGCGCGACCTCGGCGAGCGACTTGCCGGTCAGGTACTTGAGCGAGTCCTGCTTGAAGCCGACGAGCAGGATCCGGTCGGGCGAACCTGCGGCGAGGTAGAAGTTCTCCCATTCGTCGGTCGGCGTGCGCATCTCGCGGGCGACGCGGCGCCGGATCGCCGGGTCCTTCAGCCGCTCGACCCACGCGTCGTGCCCGCCCTCCTGCACCCACGGCGGCATCGCCGCGTCGAGCCCGGTCGCGCCGGCGGTGTAGGTGTACATGTCCGCGGTGATGCGGAGCCCTTCGGCGCGCGCGGCCTCGATCCTGGCGACGACGTCGTCGAGCTTCCCCCAGTTCGACTCGCCCGCGGCCTTCAGGTGGAAGATCTCGGCGGGGACGTTCGCGCGGCGCGCGATCTCGATCACCTCGTCGACCGCCTCGAGCAGCCGGTTCCCCTCGCTGCGGATGTGCGAGATGTACAGCCCGCCGTACTCGCCCGCCGCCGCGGCGAGCGCGACCAGCTCGTCGGTGTCGGCGTAGAACGCCGGCGCGTAGATCAGCGACGAGCCGACGCCGAGCGCGCCCTCCTCCATCGCCTGCCGGACGAGCTCCTGCATCCGCGCGAGCTCCTCGGGCGTCGGCGGCCGGTCTTCGTAGCCGACCTCGTGGATGCGCACCGTCGTCGCGCCGACGAACGACGCGACGTTCGTCGAGACCCCGCGCGCGACCAGGTGCTCGAGGTACTCGCCGAGCGTCGTCCAGGCGACGTCGAAGCGGATGTCGCCCTGGCGCTCGAGCATCTCCCGCTTCATGGCTTCGTTCAGCGGCCCCATCGACGAGCCCTCGCCGAAGATCTCGAGCGTGACGCCCTGGCGGATGTCGCTCAGCGAGCGGCCGTCCTCGATCAGCGACTCCGTCGCCCAGCTCAGCATGTTGATGAAGCCGGGCGCGACGGCGAGCCCCGTGGCGTCGACCTCGATCGCGCCGCGTCCCGCGCCGACGTCGCCGACGGCGACGATGCTGTCGCCGCGCACCGCGACGTCGCCCCGGACCGGCGGGCCGCCGCTGCCGTCGTAGATCGTGCCGTTGCGGATGACCACATCGTATTGCGGTGCAGGCCCCGCGCCGCAGGCGGCGAGGAGGGCGGCGAGGGCGAGAGAGGTTGCGATCCTGCGTGCCATACGGGCTCCGTGTCGGCCGGGGTGGGCGTGGTCGCTCCGGGGTGTCGGGGCAAGATACGACGTCGCGCGCGATGGCGACAACGGGCGCGGGCGTTGCCACGCATCGTTCCGCTCGTTCATCTTGACGGAAACGGCATACGCATGCGCGTGCCCCTTGCCACGGGACGGTCCGTCGTGGACACGGTCCCGGAGCTCGCCGGCGAATTCTGCCCGCCGCGCGGGTACCACGCAAACCCGCAAGCCGCCATGGAGGAGCACATAGTCGTGCGGATCGACCTGGACACGGCGGGCGGCGCCGTCGAGGCCCGCGTCACGGCGGACTTCGAGCTCCCCTGATGCGAAGCGCCCGATGACCGACCGCCCCGTCGCCCCGCTGATCTGCCCCGTGTGCGCCGAGCCGCTGTCCGCGGACGGGCGCACGCTCCGCTGCCCGCGCGGCCATGCGTTCGACGAGGCCCGCGAGGGGTACGTCGACCTGCTCCCCGCCGGCCATGGCCGCTCGCGCATTCGCGGCGACACGGCGGAGATGGTGCGGGCGCGGCGGCGGTTCCTCGAGCGCGGGCACTACGATCGGATCGCGGCCGCGCTCGAGGCTCGCGTCGCCCGCCACCTGACCGAACGGGCCGCGGCGGGCGAAGCGACACGCTCGACGGCCGGAGCGCCGGAAGCGACGCGCCGCCGGGCAGCGCGGATGCACCGGCCGACGCACGCGACGCACGAGCGGACGGGGGCCCCGCGCGCGCCGGCGGATAACCCGGCAGGACCGGCGGTCCCCGTGATCCTCGAGGTCGGTTGCGGCGAGGGCATCTACATCGGCCGGCTGTCGCGGTCGCTCGCGGGCGCGGGCGACGCCGGCGGCATACGGGACCGGGCGACCGCTGGAAACGAGGAAAGTGCAGGGAGCGGCATCATCGAAGGAAGTGGAATCCGTGCCGGGAGCGCGGGCGGCCGCGCAAGCGAGAACGCCCGGATCCGCTGCTTCGGCCTCGACGTCTCGAGGGACGCGCTCCGCCGCGCCGCGCGCGCGTACCCCGCCGTCCGCTTCTTCCGCAACGACGTCAAGCACCGCATCTGCCTGGCCGATGCCTCGGTCGACGTGCTCCTCGACGTGTTCGCGCCTCGAAACCCCGCGGAGTTCGCGCGCGTCGTCCGCCGCCGCGGCCTGCTGCTCGTGGCGATCCCGAACGAGCGCCACCTGGCCGAGCTGCGCACGGAGCTGCCGCTCCTCGGGATCGAGCCCGACAAGCGCGAACGCGTTGCCGCGCAGCTCGGCGCCGCGTTCCGGTCGGTGGGGGAGGACGTGCTCGAGTACCGGACCGAGATGACCGGCGACGACGTCGCCGACCTGCTGCGGATGACGCCGAACTACTGGCACCTCGGCGAGGCGGAGCTGGCGCGGGCGGCAGAGCTCCCGCCCCGCGCGGTGACGGTCGCGGTGACCGTGCTCGCGTTCCGGCGCGGCGCGGCGAGTGTTCCGCCAAGGTCGCGGTGACTGCCTGTTCGCCTGGGTGGGGGTGGCGCGCCGAGCGCGTGCGCCCTGCCGCCGAGCGGAAGCGTGGGCGTGCCGAACGCGTGCCCGCAGTCGCGCCCGGAGCGAAGGCGTGGGTGTCCCCTCCCGGATAGCGCCCCGGCAGCCCCGCCGTAAGCGGAGGCGTGGGTGTCCCCCGGAGGGATCGAGGACTGTCTGAG
>DASVDG010000121.1:0-12224 GCA_036381255.1 Longimicrobiales bacterium
GGCACCGAGGCATAGCATGCGCTGAATACGGCTCGGCATGACACACCTCCGATGTAGAAGGAACCGGATCGGCGGGCCGCGGGATGCCGCGACCCGCGCCAGACAGGCGACGACGAGCAGGAGGCGACCATTCGGGCGCGAGCATGATCGATCGGATCGAGGCGGCTCGGCGGCGCACCGGGATGGCCGGACCCGTCGTCGGCGACGGGCGAACGCTCCACGAGAACGGCATGATGCCGGCCCCGCGCGCCCCCGTCGGCGTAGGGGGGAATTTCCGGCAGGCGGGACCGAGCTTCCAACACGCAGCCGCGCCGGAGATTCACGCGGACGCGCGAGCCGGCGTGCGCACGGCGAGGCCGCGCGCGGGGCGCGGCGGGTGGTCCGGATGCCACCCATCTACGGCGTGGCGTCGGGCGAATTCGCGAAGGCCGCGGTGCAGCCCCGCATTGCGGACCTGCTGCGGCGTGAGCCCCACGTAGCGACGCATCTGGTTGCACAACGCCGATGCCGATGGGAAATCCAGCGCGAGGGCGACGTTCTCGACGGTCCTGTGATGGTCGGCCAGCAGGTGAATGGCGTGGAACAGCCGGAACCAGATGATGAGCTTGTTCAGGGAGGGCAACCCGGCTGCCCTGAGTTTTTTGCGAATGGTCGCGGGGTGGGCGCCGAACAGCGCCCCCGCTTCCCGGGGTCCGATTGGGACACGGGCCTTCCGGAGGAGCGCGCGCATGCCGGGGAGGAGCGTGGCGGGCGCCAGCTCCACCAGCACCGGCATGACTTTGGATTCGAGAGCCCTGGAGAGGGCGGATGCGATGCGTTCCGCCAGCGCATGCGCATCGCAGCCGCGTTCCCGAGCCATCACCTCGTGCACGCCGAGACCGTACAGGTCGAGCGCCTCCTGGATCCGGTCCGGAGGGAACGCCGCGAACGCGAGGAGTGCGAGAGCCGGGAATCTGGTGGACAGGCGGGCGATCCGCTCGGTGCGCAAAGGACCGTCGGCATAGGGGTCGAAGATGGCGAGTTGCGGTCCGTCGGTCAGGATCCGGCGCTCGAATTCCCCCCAGCTCCGGCAGAAACGGACGTGGCGGGATGCATGCGGTCCGAACTGGTGGATCAATGCCGCCAGTACGCACTCCCGTCCGCCGGGATCCGGGACCAGGGCGAGGTACGGGTACATGGAACCACCCTGACCTGCCAGAGGGAAGCGCGATGATGAAAGACCGCAGTGGCCGCGACTACGGGTACCGGTCGGTGAGCGGGCAAGAGATCGTGGCACCCGGGTCGCGTAACGCAATGTGATGTACGCTCCCCCTCCGTGGCAAGGAGCATCCGCTCCGTCGGACCTTGCCCCGGCGTGGGCGTGGCCGGCGGTCGACGCTCGGCGGCGCTCACTTGCGAGCGTCAATGCACCTGCGGCTGCGGCGGCGCGTCAGCCGCGGAGGAGCTCGTCGGCGGGGTTGGGACCGCGTTCGCGGCGGACGATGGCGTCGACCTGCGGCTCGCCGCGCTGGCCCCGGCCGGCGCCGCCGCGGATCCCGCGGGCGCGGTCCTCGGTGACGTTCCCGATCCCGCGGCGCTTGCCGTCGTGGGAGACCCAGACCTCGGCGCCGCCGGCCGTCAGGCGTCCCAACCGCTTCCCGCCCGGCGCCCGCTTGCGACCGCGGGGCCGCCGTTGACCCTTCCGCGCTCCACCCTTTCCTGTCGGCATGATGACCTGTCCGGTCCAGGGTCGTGCGACGCACCGGATGGCGATGAATGCAGGATCGGGACCGAGAGGAGGCGCCGTTCCCACGCGCCGACGGGGGCGAGCTCGCGATGGCCGTGCTGACCGCCGCGGTCGGCGCCGTTCCCTCGCGCGGACGGGAGCGGGCCCGCCGGCCGGGGCGCGGCCGCATCGGGGCCGCGGCGGCCCCGGCGCAGGCGCGAGCCCCGCTTCTCACCCCGCGTCCCAGAAGCCTTGCAGCGCTTGCGGCAGTTCGTCCCGGATGCGACGGTCGAGGGCTTCCGGCAGCGATCGGCGGAGCGCGGCGAGGCAGGCGGCGGCGGCGATGCGGGCGTGATCGAGATCGGCGGTGCCGAGGTCGCCGGCGATGCGGCCGAGGAAGCGTTCGGGCGTCTCGTCGGCCTCGGCGCCGCCTTCGGGCGCGACCCAGTATTCGCGCACGTCGTCGGGGAGCGCGCCGCCGATGTCGGCGACGAGGCGGGGGGAGAGCCGGCCGCGGAGGTGGGCGAGGACGGTGCAGGCGACGTCGGTCACGGAGGCGGGGACGCGGCCCTCGAGGCGGTCGGCGAGGAGGTCCCAGAACGGGCTCGGGCCCTGCTCGATGTGGGGGCCGGCAGCGGCATGGTCGCCGCGCCAGAGCTCCTTGAGCCCGGCGGGGAGCTGGTGTTCGACGTGGTCGGCCTCGGTGTCGGAGATGACCTCGCGGACCGCGCCGAAGACGGCGGCGGCGGCGCGGGCGGCGCGCTGCATGTCCGGGAACGCGTTGAGGTCGCGGACGCGCTCGATGAAGCGGTTGTGGTCGAGCTCGTCGATCGGCCGGCCGGTGTGCTCCTCGGCGACGCCGGTGCCGGGCGTGGCCCAGAGCTCCTTGATCTCGGCGGGGAGCGCTTCGCGGAGGTGCCGCGCCTCTTCCGGGCGGATGCGGCTGCGGAGCAGGACGAGCACGGAGCGGGCGATGTCCTCCTCGCGGGGTCGGTCCTCGTCGGGGAGCCGTCGTTCGAGCGCGTGCCAGAAGTCGCGTGCGTCGCGGGCCATGCCTCCTCCGCGGGTCCGGGTCTCGTGCGTGCGGCGGCGCGCGGGTGGCGCGTCGCCTCCGGCCGCGCGGCCTGCAAGATGCGCTCCCGGCCCACGCGGGCGGGGTACGCATGTTGCGACCCGTGGCCCGCGCGTGCGACGCGCACGCCGGATCGTTCCGGACAGGGAGGCATCACATGGCCCGCCGCATCGTCGTGGGGGTGGTCGGGTGTGTCGGCATCGCGCTCGCGGCGTTCGGGACGCTGCAGCGGCCCGACAAGGTCACCGACGTGCTGTTGCGCGTGAACGGCCCGTTGCGGCTGGCGGCCGGCGACAGCGCGAGCACGGTCGTCGTCGTGGGGCACGACGCGGACATCGAGGGCACGATCGGCGAGCAGCTCGTCGTGATCGGCGGGACCGCGCGGGTGGCGGGGACGATCCGCGGCAACCTGGTCGTCGTCGACGGGCGTGCGGTGCTCGGGCCGGAGGCGCTGGTCGGGCAGGACGTGGTGCTGCACGAGAGCACGCTGGAACAGGCGCCGGGCGCGTATGTGGGCGGCGTGGTGCGGCGGCGGGCGGAATTCGAGTGGGGCCCGTTCGTCGGCTGGATTTTCTGGCTGAGCCTGACGCTCCTGATCCTCGCCGTCGGGCTGGTCGTCGCGGCGCTTGCCGGGCGGCAACTCTTCGATGCGGCCGCCCGCATCCGGGAGCGGCCGGGGCCGGTCGTGCTGACGGCGCTCCTGGTGGCGATCGGGCTGCCGCTGCTTGCGTTCCTCGCGTTCGTCAGCCTGATCGGCATCCCACTGGCGCTGCTGATCGGATTCTTCGTCGTGCCCGCCCTCGCGCTCGTCGGGCTGGCCGTGACCGGCACGTGGATCGGCGCGGCGGCGATCCGGCGGTGGGGCGGCGCGGAGCGGTACGAGCGGTCGCGCCGACACCCGTACCTGGCGGTGACGATCGGCCTCCTCGTCCTCCAGATCGTGGCGCTGATCCCCGTCCTCGGCGGGCTGGTGCTCGTGCTCGCGAGCCAGCTCGGCGCCGGCGCGCTGGTCTACCGCGCCTGGCGGGTGTCGCGCGAGCGGACGCCGGAGTGAGGTCTGCGGCGGGCCGTCGCCGGCTCGGCCGCGGGCGGCGCGTCAGCGCGGGTAACGCGGCCGGCGCGACGGTGCGGGCAGGTGCCGGCGCCCGAAGCCGCCGTCGCCCATGCGACGCTGCATGCGGGGCTGGACGCGGTACTCCGACGCGTAGCTGCCGCGACGGCCGGCGCCGCGGAAGCCGTAGTAGTCGGATTCGTACCGCACGCGCTCGCGGTCCTCGGCGGGAAATTCTCCCATGTCGCGCCGCATCTCGCGATGCCTGCGGTCCTGGCCGCGCATGCGGCGGCGGTAGATCTCGCCGTAACCGTAGCCGAACTCGTACCGGGTCGTCATCGGGGACTCCTGAGAAGATCGAACACGCCGGCCCGCCTCCGGAGGATGCAACCGCGATACCAGGGCGCAGGCGTCGGCGGGGAGCGCGGCGATGATCGATGCGCTGCGGCAGCTCGGCCCGGTGAGCCAGGCGGTGCTGGCCGGGTGCTTCACCTGGCTGGTCACGGCGGCGGGCGCGGGCTCGGCGCTGGTGCGCCGGGCGATCGCACCCGCGGTGCTGGACGCGATGCTCGGCTTCGCGGCGGGCGTCATGATCGCCGCCAGCGTGTGGTCGCTGCTGATCCCGGCGATCGAGATGGTGGAGCCGCAGGGCACGCCGGCGTGGGTGCCGGCGTCGATCGGCTTCCTGCTCGGCGCGGGGTTCCTGCGGGCCGCGGATGCGCTGCTGCCGCACCTGCACCCGTACCTGCCGATCGGCCGCCCCGAAGGCCCGCCGACGACCTGGCGCCGGACGACGCTTCTCGTCATGGCGATCACGCTGCACAACATCCCGGAAGGGCTCGCGATGGGCGTCGCGTTCGGCGCGGCGGCCGTGGTCGACGCCGCCGCGGGCGACGCGGCGTTCGCCGCCGCCGTCGCGCTGTCGCTCGGCATCGGCCTCCAGAACTTTCCCGAAGGGATCGCCGTCGCGATGCCGCTGCGTCGCGAGCAGGTCTCGCCGTTCCGGAGCTTCTGGGTCGGCCAGCTCTCGGCGATCGTCGAGCCGGTGGCCGCGGGGATCGGCGCGGCGGCGGTGCTGAGCGTGCAGGCGATCCTCCCGTACGCGCTCGCGTTCGCGGCCGGCGCGATGATCTACGTGGTCGTCGAGGAGCTGATCCCGGAATCGCAGAAGTCGGGGCGGACCGACCTCGCGACGAGCGCGACGATCGTGGGGTTCACGGTGATGATGATCCTCGACGTGGCGCTGGGGTGAGGCCACATGGCATCTCGCGACGACACGGCCGGCAGGATCCCGCCGACCGGGGTCGCTCACGCGCCGCGCCCGACCCTCGTGGCCGCCTCCGCGGCGTCGGCGGCGAGCCGGTCGCTCACCCGGACGGGGTACGGCGGGTCCGCGGGCGCGAGCGCACGCAGGCGGTCCGGGAGGCGCGCGATCTCGTCCGCGGCGCGGGCGCGGGCGGCGTCCAGCCCGACCCGCCCCGCGTCGAGCCGGCGGCCGCGCTCCATGACCTTGACGAGCAGCGGCCGGCCCGGGAGCGCCTCGTCGTGGCGGGCGATGACGTCGCCGACGGCGCGGCCGTCCTCCTCCTCGCGGAAGACCTGCTTGCGCCCCGGCAGGATCTCCTTGCCGGGCGAGAGCTTCGTGCGGCCGCGGCCGGCGTACGCGGTCAGCTTGTAGGCCATGTCGAGCGCCGGCGCGTCGGCGGAGACGCCCATGCGCGTGCCGACGCCGAACCCGGTGATCGGCGCGCCGGTCGCGACGATGCGAGCGATCTCGTCCTCGTCGAGGCCGCCGCTGGCGAAGATCTCGACGCCGTGGAGCCCGGCCTCGTCCAGGATCGCGCGGGCACGGAACGCCAGCGCCGCCAGGTCGCCGGAGTCGAGGCGCACGCCGCTCACGCGGAACCGCTCGCCCAGCTCGCGGGCGAGCGCGACCACGCGGCGCACGCCCTCCTCCGTGTCGTACGTGTCGACGAGGAGGATCGTGCGCGGGTACGTACGGGCGAACGCGCGGAACGCGTCCAGCTCGTCGTCGAACGCCTGGATGAAGCTGTGCGCCATCGTCCCGGCGACCGGGATGCCGTAGACCTGCCCCGCGAGGACGTTGCTGGTCGCGTCGACGCCGGCGACGTGGAACGCGCGCGCCGCCTTGAGCGCGGCGTCGGTGCCGTGCATCCGCCGCATGCCGAAGTCGACGACGCTGCGCCCGGCGGCGGCGTGCACGACGCGCACGGCCTTGGACGCCGCCACCGTCTGGAAGTGGAGCTGGTTCATGACGAACGTCTCGGCGATCTGCGCCTCGGCGATCGGCGCGACCACTTCGAGGAGCGGCTCGTTCGCGAAGAACGGCGTGCCTTCGGGGAGCGCCCAGACGTCGCCGGTGAAGCGGAATTCGCGCAGCCCGTCGAGGAACTCCCTCGCGAAGCCGGGCACGGTGCGCAGGTAGTCGATGGCGGTGTCGTGGAAGCGGACGGTCTCGAGGAAGTGCAGCGCGTCGTCGAGGCCGCAGGTGAGGAGGTAGTTGCGCGCGTCGGGGAGCCGGCGGGTGAACAGGCTGAAGACGGCTTCTCCGGCGAGGCCTTCGCGCACGTAGCCCTGGATCATCGTCAGCTCGTAGAGGTCGACGAAGAGCGCGACGTTCTCGTCGGTGATCCAGGAGGCACGCTCGCCCATGGCCGGTCCGATGCGGCGGTGGAAGCCGCGGGCCGCGCGGCTCTCGCCGTTCACGGCCGCGCGGCGAGACGCGGATCGTGCAGGGCGCGTGCACGATCCGCGCCCGCCGGGGGTCAGGGCGCTCCGAGCGCGGCCCAGCCCTCGGCGTCCGCCGCGCCGGGGAGATCGTGCCGGCCGACGGCGCTCCAGAACGCGTCGCCGGGCGTGCCGAGGTGGCGGGCGAAACGGCCGTCGTGGTAGACGTAGACCGCGCCGGTGCGCTCGTCCTTGACGACGTGGGTCTGCGTGGTCGCCGGGCCGGCCGCGGCGGCGCCGCCGAAGCCGAACGAGCGGTCGGGCCAGGACTGTGGCCAGGAGTACAGGTTGACCTCTTCGGGCGCCGGCCGCGGGAGGCCCGCCCGTTCGCGATCGGCGTCGATGCGCTGGAACGCATCGTAGAGCACGCGGTTCATGCGTTCGCTGAACAGCCGGACACGTTCCCCGTAAACCTTCCGCTCGAGCATGGCGATCCCCTTGCTGTAGGCCACCGGTTGGTACGATTACGTTGCGGGTCGGGGCGAGCGGCGTCAAGGCGCGGCGGGCGCGGTGGCGCCTCGCGGAGCTGGACCGAACGGCCCGGATGGAGCCGGACGATCGGGACCACGCGCGCCTGCGGCGCGGGCGTCCGAACGCGGACTGCGGCACCGCGCCCGACGACGACGCCGCGCGCCGCCGGGCCGCGCGGACGACCCGCGATCACCGCGCCGTCGCCCCTTTCGCGATGCGGCCCGAGCGCGCATCTTGCGCCGCTTCCCGACAAGGCGATCGAAGGACGAGGTCATCGAATCATGGCGTGGACGATCGAGGACGCCCGCGAGCTGTACAACCTCGACGGGTGGGGCATCGGTTATTTCGGCATCAACGAGCAGGGTCACGTCACCGTGCACCCCACGAAGGAGCCCGGCCGCGGGCTCGACCTCTACGAGCTGGCGACGGACCTCGAGGCGCAGGGCGTCGGGCTGCCGCTGCTGCTCCGCTTCTCGGACATCCTGCGCACGCGCATCGAATCGCTGACCGAGCGCTTCGAGACGGCGATCCGCGAGTTCGACTACAAGGGCACGTACACGACGGTCTACCCGATCAAGGTCAACCAGCAGCGCCACATCGTCGAGGAGGTCGTCGCGTTCGGCGAGCGGTTCAACGTCGGGCTGGAGGTGGGCAGCAAGCCGGAGTTGCAGGCGGTCCTCGCGCTGACGGAGCGGACGGACCACCTCATCGTCTGCAACGGCTACAAGGACGAGGAGTACCTGCGGCTGGCCCTCATGGGCCAGAAGCTCGGCCACACCGTCCTGATCGTGCTCGAGAAGAACGGCGAGGTGGACGCGCTGCTGAAGGTCGCGCGGGAGATGGACGTCGTCCCGACCGCGGGCGTGCGCATCAAGCTGTCGACGGCCGGCGCCGGGCGCTGGTCGGAGACCACGGGCGAGCGGAGCAAGTTCGGGCTGAACGCGTCGCAGCTCGTCCGCGTCCTCGACAAGCTGGAGGCCGCCGGCCGGCTCGACATCCTCAAGATGATCCACTTCCACATGGGCTCGCAGATCCCGGACATCCGCAACATCAAGCAGGCGATGGCGGAGGTCTCGCGCTTCTACGTCGAGCTGCGCAAGCTCGGCGTGGAGATCGAGTACGTCGACGTCGGCGGCGGGCTCGGCGTCGACTACGACGGTTCGCGCTCCACGGCCGCGGCCAGCGTGAACTACTCGATGCAGGAGTACGCGAACGACATCATCTACTCGCTGGCGGAGGCGGCGCGCGAGAACGACGTTCCGATGCCGCACGTCATTTCCGAGTCCGGCCGCGCGCTGACCGCGCACCACGCGCTGCTGCTGGTCAACGTGATCGACCTCGAGACGCAGATCGAGGAGGCGCCCGAAGAGGTACCGGAGGAGGCGCACGCGCTCGTCCACGAGCTCGCCGCCACGCTGCGCGAGCTGGACGAGCGCAGCCTCCGCGAGGTCTACCACGACGCGTCGTTCGCCAAGGAGCAGATGCGCGTCCACTTCAACAGCGGCGTCCTCTCGCTGCGCGAGCGCGCGCACGCGGAGCGCCTCTACCTCGCGATCCTGAACCGCGTCGCCCGGCTCGCGTCGGCGGACCCGGAGGAGTACGAGGACATCCTCCCCGAGCTCGAGACGGTGCTGACCGACCGGTACTTCTGCAACTTCTCGGTCTTTCAGTCGCTGCCCGACTCGTGGGCGATCGACCAGCTCTTCCCGATCCTGCCCATCCACCGCCTGGACGAAGAGCCGCTCCGCCGCGGCACGCTCCAGGACATGACGTGCGACAGCGACGGCAAGATCGACCGCTTCATCGGCTGGCGCGAGCCGAAGCCGAGCCTGGAGCTGCACACGCTGCGCCCCGGCGAGCCGTACGTGCTCGGCATCTTCCTGACCGGCGCGTACCAGGAGATCCTCGGCGACATGCACAACCTGTTCGGCGACACGAACGCCGTCCACATCCGTCTGACGGAGACGGGCTACGAAGTCGGCGACCTGGTCCACGGCGACACGGTCACCGAGGTCCTGAACTACGTGCAGTTCAACGCGCAGGACCTGATCGCGACGTTCCGGCGCAAGGTCCAGAACGCCCGCGACCTGACGCGCGCGGAGGCGAACGGCTTCATCGCGGATTACATCGCGGGTCTGGCGGGGTACACCTACCTGGAAGGGGAAACCTGATACGCGACTCGGCTCCAGCCGCCCCGTAGACGTTCCGGGCGCCGGGCGGCGCCGATGCCGATCCCGGCCCCCGCCTCGGGAACGGGATCGTCTACGGGGAGGCGCGGCGCGAACGCCCCGACCATCAGAGGCGTACGGCCACGCCCTCCAGCCGTTCGGCGATCCCCGGAACGTCCTCCCGGCACGACAGGTCCAGCACCGCATCGTCGACGGGGACGAGGCGGAACCGCTCTCCGCGCACGCGGGTGGCCCAGGCGACGGCGTCGGGCAGTTCCAGCTCTCCGCGCGCCGAGGGACGGATCGCGCGGCACGCCTCGAAGATCGACGGGCCGAAGCGCCAGAGCGTCATGCTGACCCACGCGCACCCCTCGAGCCGGCGCACGGCGTCGGGCGTCGGCTTCTCCACGATCTCGTCCAGGCACCCCTCGGCGTCCGCGGTGACCAGCGCATAGGCGGCCACCCGCTCGGCCGGGATGTTGCCGCCGGCCACGAGCCGCTCCCGCCGGAACGCCGCCAGTCCGCTCCCGTCGATGCCGTGCAGCGCGGCCACGGCCGATGGCGGGTAGAGGTTGTCCGAGTTGATTACGATGAACGGCTCGCCGGCGGCGAATCGTTCGGCGGCCAGCAGCGCGTGGGCGGAGCCGAGCGGCCGGTCCTGGACCGCGAAGGCGATGCGGACCCGCTCGGTGGCGAGCGCCTGGTAGTGGGCGCGGATCGGGTGCTCGCCCGGCGGCACGACCAGGCAGACCTCGCGGATGCCGGCGTCGGCGAGCGCCGCGATCACGTAGCTCAGGTAGGGATGCCCGTGGAACGGGACCAGCCCCTTGAGCCCGAGGTCCGCCATGCGCCGCTGCGCATCGTCGAGCGGCACGCCCGGCGCCGGGCGGCGCATGCGCGTCCCCCGGCCGGCGGCGAGGATGACGGCGCGGGCGACTTGGCCGTCCTGCGGTGTCGAGCTCACGCTTCGACCGTATCGGAGACCGCCGCCTCGGGCGCGCCACGGCTGACGGCGGCCCAGACGCGTGCAAGGTAGATGGCGGCCAGGGTCGCGCCGACGGTCAGCACGGCGGCCAGGAGCGTGCGGCCGTAGATCCAGTAGCCGATGGCGAAGAGCGCGGCATAGACGGCGAAGCAGCCGGCGACCATGGCGAGGATGCCGCGAGGCACGGACCAGGGTTCCGCGGCGCCGGGGAGCGGCCGGCCCTCGGCGTCGGCGCGGCGCACGACCGCGGCCCAGCCGGGCCCGCCGGGACGGACCAGCGCGAAGAAGCGGCGCAGCACCGCCTCGTCGGTCGGGCGGGTGAGGAACGTGACGCCGACCCAGGCCGCCGTCGTGATCCCGACGCCGAGCAGGAGCTTGTCCGTGGCGGAGAGCGGCGCGGCCGGGAACGGCGCCGGGTGCACGAGCTCCAGGTAGACGGCGACGAGGAACGACACGATCATCGCGGCCAGCTCGCTGAACGCGTTGATCCGCCACCAGAACCAGCGCATGATGAAGAGGAGCCCGGTCCCGGCGCCGATCTGGAGCAGGATCTGGAACGCGCGGTATGCGCTCTCGAGCCCGATCGCGAGCGTGCCGGCGAGGACCATGAGCGCGACCGTGGCCACGCGGCCGACCAGGACGAGCCGGCGCTCGTCGGCGTCGGGCTGGACGAACCGCCGCCAGAAGTCGTTCACCACGTAGGACGCGCCCCAGTTCAGGTGCGTCGAGATGGTGGACATGTACGCCGCGGTGAGCGACGCGATGACGAGGCCGAGCACGCCCGTCGGCAGGAACGTCAGCATGGCGGAGTAGGCCAGGTCGTGGCCGAGGATGCTCTCGGACACGCCCGGGAACGCCGCGCGGATCGAGTCGAGCGTCGGGAAGACGACGATGGACGCGAGCGCGACGAGGATCCACGGCCACGGCCGCAGCGCGTAGTGGGCGACGTTGAAGAGCAGCGTCGCCGCCGTCGCCTCGCCCTCGTCGCGGGCGGAGAGCATGCGCTGCGCGACGTAGCCGCCGCCGCCCGGCTCGGAGCCGGGATACCACACGCTCCACCACTGTACGGCGAGCGGGATCACGAGGAGCGAGACCACGGCCGAGGCGTCGCCGAAGTCCGGGAGCAGGTCGAGCCGACCGACCACGTCGGGGTGCGAGAGCAGCGCCGACAATCCGCCGACGTCCGGGTGCCCGACCGCGACGACGGCGGCGGCGATCGACCCTGCGAGCGCGACGCCGAACAGCAGGAAATCGGTGAGCAGCACGCCGGTAAGCCCGCCGAACATGCTGAAGACGACGGTCGCGCCGCCGGCGAGCGCGATCGTCGCGACGGGCGAGAGGCCGAACATGACGCTCGAGATCTTGATGGCCGCCAGCGTGACGGAGGCCATGATCATGACGTTGAAGAAGACGCCGAGGTAGAGCGCGCGGAAGCCGCGCAGGAACGCCGCGGCCCGGCCGCCGTAGCGGAGCTCGTAGAATTCCAGGTCCGTCGCAATGCCGGCGCGGCGCCAGAGCTTGGCGTAGACGAAGACCGTCAGCATCCCGGTCAGCAGGAACGCCCACCACACCCAGTTCCCCGCCACCCCGTTCTGCCGCACGATGTCGGTGACCAGGTTGGGCGTGTCGGTCGAGAACGTGGTCGCGACCATGGACGTGCCGAGCAGCCACCAGGGCATGGACCGCCCCGAGAGGAAGAACTCGTCGGTGCTCCGCCCCGCGCGGCGGCTGGCCCAGAGCCCGACGGCCAGCGTCGCGGCGAAGTAGGCGGCGATGATCGCCCAGTCGGCGATGGCGAGTTGCATGTGCGCTCCTGCGTTCGGCGTCGGCTGTACGGGGTCACATGGTTTTACCAGAAACCCGGATTTACCCGGATGTGGCCGGATATTGTCGGATGCGTCGGTGTGACAAAGGGTTCCAGGTGGCCGCACTCGTCGGGTGCTCTTGATCCAGGAGTTGATACACGCGGCCGTCGCACCGGGCACGTGCAGATGACTTTGACAGACCCGTCCGACACCGTGCTG
>DASVDG010000122.1:0-13596 GCA_036381255.1 Longimicrobiales bacterium
CGCCACCACCGGCCGCGCGCCCAGATCCCACAGCATCTCGCGCTTCCCCGGCGTCCGCGTCATCGCCACCACCTCGTACCCCTTCGCCACGAGCTGCCGGACCAGCGGCCGGCCGACCGCTCCCGTCGCTCCCGCTACGAATACCTTCATAACGCCTCCTGTGCTCGGTTCGGGTTGCTGCTCACACCTTAGACGGGATGGCGACGCCGCCTGTGACAGCGCCGCGCCCACCGGCCGCGCTCGGGCGGAACGCCCCCCACCCCGCGCCCGGCCGCGCCACCGGCTCCGCGCCGGCGGTCAGGAAGAGCGCCAGTGCGACGGCGCAGCGAAGCGAGCCCCATTCGATGCATCGCGCTATGATACCCGCGACTGCACGCGCGGTGGCCGGCAGTGCGCCGCGCCGCGGGGCGCTCACGCGGCGGGCCGCCGCTCCCGGCACGGCCGCCCCTTCGGTTGACAGCCTTCGCGGCGCCCCATACCTTGCCACCCATTTGAGAATGAGTCTCAACGTCATGAGAACGCCCGCGCGCGGGCGGTGCCGGATACGGGAGGAACGGAGCATGGAGAGGACGCGGCGAGTGCTGGTGGCCGCGCTGGCGATCGCGGCGGTCGCCGCGCCGGTGCGGGCGCAGGACGGCATCCGCCCGGGCGTGGTGCGTGGGGCGGTGCCGGGGTACCCGGTGTCGTATTGAGGCGCGGAGACGGTGTCGATCGGTGACGCACGAAGGCGCCCGGGGCGTGAGGCATGCGTGCCCGGCGGCGTGAGGTGGATGTGAGCCGTGGCGTTCGGGGTCGGCCGCGCACCTCTGCGGGGCCGGCCGCGCGTCCGCGTCGGCGGGAGCTCCCCGTCTTCGACGCTCTCCGGTGGATCCGCCGCATCCACCTGCTGGCCGGAGTGTCGGTCGGCGTGCTGCTGGTGGTGGCGGGGCTGACGGGGAGCGCGCTCGTGTACCGTGCCGAGCTGGACGCGTGGCTGCACCCGGAGCTGCTGCGGGTCGAGCCGGGGCCGTCGCGCGTGCCGCTCGACTCCATCGTCGCCGTGGTGCGCGCGGCGTACCCGGACGAGCGCCCGCGCTCGCTCCAGCTCGCGCGCGCGCCGAACGAGTCGCACGAGGTCACGTTCGTCGGCGAGGATCCGTTGCAGGTGTACGTGGACCCGTACACCGGCCGGGTGCTGGGCGCGCGCCGGGAGAGCGAGACGCTGCCGAACCTCCTGTTCGAGATCCACACCACGCTTTTGGCCGGCGAGACCGGCGAGAAGGTCATGGGCACGGCGGCGCTGCTGCTGCTGGTGCTCGTGGCGACGGGGATCGTCGTGTGGTGGCCGGGGCTCCGCGGCGGCGCGCGCCGTATCTGGGAGGCGTGCGTGGTGCGGCGGTGCGCGAACTGGCGGCGGATCAACTTCGACCTGCACCGCGCGCTCGGGGTCTGGAGCACGGTGTTCCTGACGGTGATGGCGGTGACCGGCGCGTCGCTCGCGTTCAGCGGCACGTTCATGGCGGGGCTGAACTGGATGACGCGCTCGCCGCCGCGGCCGGCGGCGCCGGTCGTCGAGCCGGTGCCGGGCGCGGCGCCGCTGCCGGTGGACACGCTCGTCCGCCTCGCCGATGCCGTGGTCCCCGACGGCATCCCGACGTACATCACGCTCCCGACGGCGGCGGGCGCGCCGCTCGTCGTGCGGAAGAAGGTCCCGGCGGAGCTGCACCCGAACGGCCGCAACTTCATCTACCTGCACCCGCAGACGGGCGAGGTGCGCGAGGTCGAGGACGCGTTGCAGGCGCCGGCCGGGACGCGGGCGTACAACGTGCTCTATCCCGTCCACATCGGGCGCTGGGGCGGATGGGCGAGCAAGCTCGTCTACGCCGGCCTCGGCCTCTCGCCGGTGATCCTCTTCATCAGCGGCTGCCTCATGTGGTGGAGCCGGTCCGGGCGGCGGCTGTGGGGGCGGGGCGCGGAGCGTCTCGCGGCCGCGTCTCTTCTGCGCGACCCCGGCGCGCCGCGGCGGCGTCGCGCCGCCGCGGCGCCGCAAGACGCTACGACGACAGGAACGCCGCCGTCCATTCCTCGGGCGAGCGCCGGATCCCGGTGAAGAAGCGGCCGAACTCGCCGTAGCGGGAGCTGGCCTCGTCGTAGCGCATGTCGGTGACGACGCCCTTGATGTCGAGCAGGTCGCGGGCGAAGAGCGTCACGCCCCACTCCCAGTCGTCGAGGCCGACGGACCCCGTGATCACCTGGAAGATGCGCCCCGCGTAGCGGCGGCCGGTCAGGCCGTGCTCGCGCATGAGCCGGTTCCGCTCCTCGACCGGGAGCGTGTACCAGTTGTCCGGGTGCGCGCGGCGCTTCGTCATCGGGTAGAAGCTCACGTAGCGCATCCCTTCCGGGACCTCGGGGTAGAGCCGCAGCTTCACGTGGCGGCTCGCTTTCTCCGCGGCTGCCAGCTCCTCGATGATCCGTCGGTACTCCTCGGAATCGGGCTCCGCCTCGCGGGCCGCGTCGACCGTCGCCTGGTAGAGCCCGGCCTCCGTGACGGAGGTGTAGTCGTACGCCAGCCGGAGCAGCGGCCCGAGCGCCGAGCGGCGGACCTGTAGCTGCGCCGCCGCCAGCGCCTCCGGCGTCTCCCGGAAATGGATGAGCATGAAGTCGGCGCCGCCGCCGACGAGCTGGAACGCTCCGCTCCAGCCGGCGTCCTCGGGCGCGGCGAGCGCGGCGAGCAGCGACGTCGCCTCCCCGGCGAGGCGCTCGCGCTCCGCGTCCTGGAGCCGGCCGAGCGCGGCCCAGTCGAGCGCGAAGACCTGGTGGAGGGCGTACCACCCTTCGAGGGTGGCGGGAGGGAGTACGGACATATCGTAAACCTCACGTCGATATATCGAAGAAAACGGCGGTCGCGCGGCGCGGGGCCGCGTCCGCGGTCGTCGCGGCAATGTACATCCGGGCGGGGGCGGGGGCGAGGGCGGGGATCGGGTGGGGAACGCAGGGCGGCATCGGGAGGGCTATGCGGCACGGGCACGCGTATGCGTACGTGTATGTGTATGCGTAAGGTTTCCCGTACGCGTACACTTACGCTTACGCGTACGCCTACGCTCGCCCGAGCCGGTCGCCCGGTCCGTAGCCCCGTCCGCGACTCAGCCTCTGCCCGCGCCTCACACCCGCGCGGGCGCTGTCGTCGTTGCCGGCGCCGGTGCCGCCTCCCGCGCCAGCGGCTTCAACCCGTACCCCGTCTGCTCGTAGAGCCGCGCGATGAGCAGCGAAAAGAACGGCCCGCCATAGCAGAACACGGCCCACGGCGCGTAGTCGACGGTGGGCACGCCGAGCGTCTGCGCCATGAAGACGGCGGACACCGTCCACGGCATGAGCGGCTCGGTGATGGTGACGGAGTCCTCGATCGTGCGGGAGAGGTTTTCGGGCGCGAGGCCGCGGTCCGCGTAGGCGCGCTGGAACAGCCCGCCGATGACGAGCGCCGTCACGCCACCGTGGCTCGTGAGCCCGATCATGGTCGCGCCGGCGGCCATGGTGGCGGCGATGAGGCCGAAGACGGAGCGGACGGCGGCGAGCATGCGGCCGACGAGCGCGTCGAGCGCGCCGGAGACCTCCATCGCCGCGGTGAGGAGGAACGCGGAGAGGATGACGATGAGCGTGTTCGCCATGCCGTACAGCCCGCCGCGCTCGACGAGGTTCGTGAAGTCCGCGCCGAGCGTGGCCGGGTCGACGCCCGTGGATTCCACCATGCTCGTGCGGAAGCCGGCGACGGCGGCGGTGATCGCGTCGCCGACGGCGAACGACTGGACGGCGACGCCGATCGCGGCGGCGACGAGCGACGACAGCAGGATCGCGAGCGTCGGCGGGACCTTTCGCACGATGCAGCCGACGACGACGGCCGGCGGCAGCAGCACGATCCAGTGCAGGCGGAACACCGCGTCGAGGTCGGCGAGGATCGCCTGCGCGCCGTCGGCCATCCCGCCGTCCGGGATCGGCGCGAGGCGCGCCGCGGCGGCGTAGACGACGAGCGCGGCCACCGCCGACGGCACGGACGTGTGCATCAGGTGCCGGATGTGCGAGTAGAGCGGCGCGCCGGCGCCGATCGAGGCGATGTTCGTGGAGTCCGAGAGCGGCGAGAGCTTGTCGCCGAAGTACGCGCCGGAGAGGACGGCGCCGGCGGTGGCGGCGAGCGGCGCGTCGAGCGCCGCGGCGGTGCCCATGAGCGCGACGCCGATCGTCCCCGCCGAGCCCCACGACGTCCCGGTGAACGTCGACATGACGGCAGTCACGAGGAACGCCGTCAGCACGAGCATCCGCGGGCTGACGAGCTGCACGCCCCAGTAGACGAGGTACGGGATCGTCCCCGAGAGCACCCACGTCGCGATGAGCACGCCGATCGAGAGGAGGATCAGCACCGCGGGGAGCACGCCGGCGAGCTTCTCGCCCATGGTGCGCTGGATGTCGTCCCAGGAGTGCCCGTGCCGCGCGGCGACGATCCCGGCGACGGTCGCCGCGCCGAGCAGCACGGCCACGAGCAGCTCCTGCCCGCCGCCGAGCACGACGGTGCCGACCACGAAGAGCAGCACCATCGTGGCGATCGGGAGGAGCGCTTCGAAGAGGGTGAGACGCGTCGCGGTGGTGGTCTCCGCCACGTCGGCGCCGGGCGCGTCGCGAATCGTTGCGGGGTCGTGGGGGGTGCGGTGGTCCATCGGGTCACGGGGTCTGAGGGAGGTGCGTCCGTCCGTCGTGCGGCGGGCGCGCGGCTTCGGCGTCGAAGCCGGCGGCGCCGGGCACGGCGGGCGCATCACGGCGCCCGCGCGGATCAGGGAAGTCCGTCACGTCGTCCGGCCCGCTCACGGGGCAGGCTCCAACGCTTCCAGCGCCGTGGCCAGGTCGTCGATCAACGGCTCCGCGCCCTCGAGCCCGACGGAGATGCGGATCAGCCCGCGCGGGATCCCCTGCGCGTCGAGCGAGTCGCCGTTCGTGCGGCGGTGCGGCGAAAGGACCAGGCTCTCGAAGCCGCCCCAGCTCACGCCGATATGGAAGCGACGCAAGCCGTTGATGACGCGCGCGACGCCGTCGAAGTCATCGCGGACGAGCGCGAAGCTGAGCAGCCCGGACGTGCCCGTGAGCTGGCGCTCGACGAGCGCTCGGTCCTCGGCGAGCGCCGGGTGGTAGACGCGCCGCACGGCCGGGTGCGCGTCCAGGAACTCCGCGACGCGCAGCGCGTCCGCCTCGTGCTGCCGCATCCGCGTGGGGAGCGTGCGCAGCCCGCGCAGCAGCAACCACGCGTCGAACGGGCCCAGGATCCCGCCGTTCAGCAGGTACGCGCCGTAGAAGATCTCCTCCATCCGCTCCGCCGTCGTGATCACCGCGCCGGCGACGACGTCGCTGTGGCCGCCGATGTACTTCGTCGCGCTGTGCACGACGACGTCGACGCCGAGCGTGAGCGGCTTCTGGAAGAGGGGCGTCGCCCAACTGTTGTCGATGCAGGTGAGCGCGCCGTGCTCGCGGGCGAGCTCCGCGATGGCGGCGATGTCGAGCACGCGGAACAGCATCGTCCCCGGGCTCTCGAGCCAGACGAGCTTCGTGTTCGGCCGCAGCGAACGGGCGACGGCGTCGACATCGGTGTCGAGCAGCAGGTCGTGCTCGATGCCGAAGCGGTGCAGTCGCTCGGCGAGCTGGAGCGCCGGGCCGTACGTCTGGTTGACGAACAGCACGTGGTCGCCGGCGCGGAGCACGCCGAGCATCACCGCGCTGATCGCGGCCATCCCCGACGCGAACGCCTTGCACGCCTCGCCCCGTTCCAGCGCGGCGAGCTTGCGCTCGAGGATCTCGACGGTCGGGTTCTGCCCGCGGCTGTACACCGGGTTGCGGTGCTCCGCGGCGAGGCCGTCGAGGAGCGCCTCGAACGTCGGATAGGTGAAGAGCGACGTCTGCACGATGGGCGGCGCGGCCGGCTGTGCGCCGGCCGCGCGTTCGCCGTCTTCGGCGACGCAGATCGCGATGTCGTCGGGGTCGATCGGCATTCGTACGTGCGTTCATGAGGGCTCATCGGCACGGGCGTTCGCGCGCCGGTGCGGAGGTTAGCATAGGCGGCCGACGCGGTTTTGGGTAGGGGCCCCCTGTGGCGCGGTGCCGGCCGGCCATGGGCGCCTGTCCGAGAAAGCCCTCGGTGGCATGCGGGCCGATCAAGGTCCGGTGATTGAATTCCGCTTCGCCCACGCCACGCCCGGGCCGAACCTCGTACCCATGACCGGACCCGCAGGTAAGATCCATCTCGAAGAGCGGAACATCCTGACGGACGCGCAGATCGAAAGAGCGAGAGCCTACCGGAGGCCCGGTCAATTCGCGGTCGAGATCGAGCTTACGCCCGAAGGCGCTCCCCGCTTGCAGAGGGAGAGCCGGGCCAGGATCGGGTCGCGCTACGTGCTTCTCATCGACTCGCGACGGATCGCGGATGGGGTGGTCACGGGTGAATTGGGAGCGACCATGATCGTCGCAGCCGACGTCGCGGATCTGCCGGCGGGCGCGGCGGAAGAGATGGCCGAGGTCATTGCCGCCCGGTGGCTGGATCCGAAATGAGGCCTCGGCCCGCGGGTTGGACCGTTCGCCAGGGGTCGCCTGGACGCACTCCCGGGGATCGGTCGAACGCGATTCGAAGTCGCCCGAGCGCCGACGCGATCCGATTCCCCGAACTTCCGCGGGCGCGGCGAAGTCGCTGAGCGCGGGCAATGCGCGGCGCCGTCCGGCACTGGCGGCTGCGCGTGGGGCGCGGGTGGCGCCGGAAACGACACGAGCCGGCCCGACGATGTCGGGCCGGCTCGTGTCCGTCGATCCGTCACCCGGTCGGGCCGGGCGGGCCGGATGACCGGAAGAGGCTCAGCCGAGGCGCGTGACGTTCATCGCCTTCGGGCCCTTGGCCTCCTCGATCCGGTCGAACTCAACGCGCTCACCCTCGGCGAGCGTCTTGAAGCCGGTGCCCTGGATGGCCGAGTGGTGGACGAAGCAGTCCTTGCTGCCGTCCTCCGGCGTGATGAAGCCGAAGCCCTTGGTGTCGTTGAACCACTTCACGGTTCCGGTGGTACGCATACCGTACTCCTTTGTGTGTGACGATGTCGAGTGCGGTAACTGCGTACCGACCGAGCATCTGTGACTTGCGGGTGTCTCTCGCCCCCCGCATCGGGCGTCGTCGCGCGACCAAAAAAGGACCGGGACTCGACGTCCAGGTCCTTGCGTCACTGGCATCCGGCGTCGTTCGTCCGACCCGGAATTCGCGCGTCGAGGGCAAAAGTAACGCATCCGCGCGCGGCTGTCCAGGGATTCGTACGGCGTTTGTCGACGGCCGCCCGGCGCGGGGCCGTCACTGGGGTCCGAGGAGCTTCACGAGCTTGTTGTAGACCCCCATGATCAGGAGCGGCGCCGCCCACATCCCGATGAACCGGCCGAGCTTGTCGTTGCCGTAGACCTCCAGCGCCAGCGATGCGCCCATCGATCCGAGCGCGAGGAAGAGGAACGTCTGCGACGGGATCTTGGCGGCCTGTTGCTCGAGGAGCCGGCCGAAGCCGCCCTCCGCGTGCTCGGTGCGGAGCACCGGCGCGGCGCGGTAGTCCATGCGCGAGCGCCGGCGGGCGGGGTTCACGTCGAGTCGGTCGTTCATCGCACCTCCTTCTCGCGTGAGCGGGCAAGGCGGGTGCCAGGGAACGACGCGGGGCCGGCCATGGGCGGCCGGCGGGTGGCGAGCGCCCGGCGGCGGGCGGCGCGCGGGCTACGTGAGGGTGCGAGCTGCGTGGGGATGCGTGCGGTGCGTGCGTGCGTGCGGCGCCGCGCCCGCGCCGGTGGAGCCGCCGCTTGAGTGCGCCGCTCCAGCCTCGTCCCACCACGCCGCGCCCGCGCCGGTGCGGCCGCCGCGGCGGCCCGGCGTCGGTCTTGCACGTCCGTCGGCAGGAGGGAGTCCGCATGCGAGGGATCGGCCGACGGGAACTGCGCCGGGGCGTGCTGCCGTCGTGGCGCGGCGTCGGGCCGCTGCTCCAGCGCGACTACTGGGCGGTGATCGAGGACTGCCGGCTCACGCCGCCGGAGGTGATCGAGCTGGTCGCCCGGCGCTTCCCGGACTTCGCGCCAGACGAGCTGGCGGCGTTCCGGCGCCTCGACGGCGCGGCGCGGCCGCTCGACGTCGGCGACGAGATGGAGGTCCGGATCCGCATGACCGGCACGTTCCGCGTGCGCGTCGTGCATCGCGACCGGAACAGCCTGACGATCGCGACGCTGCTCGGCCACCCGGAGGCGGGGCGGATCACGTTCGGCGCGTACCGCAACGACGTCGGCGACGTGATCTTCCACATCCGCAGCCGCGCGCGGTCCGGCTCGACGCGGTACTACGCCGGCTTCCTCGCGATGGGCGACGCGATGCAGACGGAGACCTGGGCGGAGTTCGTGAACCGCGTCGCCGCGACGACGGGCGCCGGCGTCCTCGCCTTCGTCCACGCGGAGACGCGCAAGCTGCCCGGCGACGCCGAGGGCCCCGAGGCGCTGCGGCGGCCGACGTTCCTCGCGCGCGGGGAGTGATCATGGCCGAGTGGCGGCTGTTCCGCGGGTGGTCGGACGCGGAGCTCGAGGACCGGCTCGCCCGCATTGCCGATGCGCCGCTGAACTTCGATCCCGAGACCATCGGCCGGTCGCGCGGGTGGACGTTCTACTACTCGCAGGCCGCGATCGGGCGGAGGGAGCCCGGGCCGCCCGCGCCCGGCGGCCCGTTCGAACGGGCGAAGGACGCGGTCATCCGCTACGAGTTCTCGGACCCGCGCATCGTGACGGCGCACGTCGACCCCACGACGCCGCTGCTCGGCCGACGGATGCTGCTCGAGATCAAGGTGCTCGGCGTGCATTATCTCTGCGGCGTCGTGGTGGGCGCGGTCCGCGAATTCGCGCTGGAGCGGCGCACGGTCTTCGCCTTCCGCTACGAGACGCTCGAGGGGCACATCGAGTCCGGCTTCGAGTGGTTCCTGCTGACGAAGGACCACGAGACCGGGAAGACGTGGTTCCGCATCCAGGCGACGTGGCGGCCGGGACAACTGCCGAACTGGTGGAGCCGGCTCGGCTTCCACCTGCTCGTCCGGCGTTACCAGCGGGCGTGGCACCGCCTGGCGTACCTGCGGCTCCGCGAGATCGTCGGCGCGACGGGACTCCCGCCGGTCCCGCGCGGGCCGCGCCTGCTGCACGCCGGCCCGAAGCTGCCGGCGCCCGCGATCTGGACCATGGCCGCGGAGCACATCCCCGCGCCCGTACCGCGCCCGGAACGGGAGGCCGAAGGCGCGGAGCGCCGCGGGCCGGAGCGGACGCACCGGGGCGTCGCGTGACGCGCGACCCGTCGGCACGGTGCGTCCTCGGGCCCTGTCCGCGCGCGGCTCGGGAGCGAACGGGTCCGCGCCGTCTACGCGGCGCGCCGCGCGGCGCGCACCGCACCGATCCCCAGCAGCGCGGCGCCCAGGACGAGGCCGATGCGCGCGACGGCGGGGAGCGGGCGCGCGCGCAGGGTGACCGGCGCGAGCAGCGGCCGCAGCTGGTGCCCGACCCAGGTGATGCTGGCCGAGCCGGGCGCCGCGAGCTCGAGGTCGATGAAGCTCTGCGGCAGCCCCTTCGCCAGCCCTTTCCAGCCGTCGGTGACGGCGGCGAGCAGGTGGGGCACCCGGTCGAGGCCGTCATCCACGATGCCGCGGCCGCCCTGCGCGAGCAGCGACTCCATCGCCTCGTGCAGCGACGGCGCGTGCGTCCAGAGCTCGTAGTACGAGACGCGGCCGTCGACGCCGATCAGGTAGCTCGGGTCGGCCAGCCCGCCGTACGCCTGGTGGACCGTCCCCTCGAGGTCGTCCACGACGACCGTCCAGGGGATCCGCTCCTCGCGGACGTAGCGGCGCGCGTCGTCGAGCTTCTGCTCGAACGAGCGGTAGGCCGGGGCGCCCGGCCCGGGGTGCGCCTGCCGGATGAAGACCTCGACGAACGTGAACGCGCCGCCCCACCGCGCGAACAGCTTCTTCAGCGGCTCGACCGAGCCGGCGGTGATCGGTCAGGTGCGCGAGCCGAAGCGCAGCAGCACCGGCCCGCCGCGCAGCTCGCTCAGCCGCAGCGTTCCGCCGTCGACCCGCCGCAGCTCGAAGTCGGGCGCCTCCGCGCCCGGCCGGATCCCGCGCGCCCGCAGCGTCGCGTTCGCGTCCGCCGCCAGGTGCGTCACGCGGAAATGCTCGAAGTTGTATGCCTCGACGGGCTGCGGTCCCTCGAGCTCGGCGAAGCGCTCGGAAATTCGCGGTGCGGCCACGTGCGACCTCCTTCTCATGCGGGACTTCTCCGATCGACGCTTTGAGGTGCAACGGGTGTACCGGGGGCGCCGGCGGGAGCGGCGGCCTGCGGCCGCCGGGAGCGGGCCTTCGGCCCGGGAGCCGCGCCTTCGGCGCGGGGAGCGGCGCTGCGCGCCGGGACGGCCGCTGCGCGGCCGGGGGGCGCCAGCTTCGCCGGCGGGGGCGGCGCTTCGCGCCGGGGGTGCCGGCGCCTTCGGCGCCGGCCGGGGCGGTGCGGTCGGGCTTGCGCTCGGTCGCTCCGCGGTCGCTCGTCCCGCGCTCGCCCTTCCCGCTCGCCTCTCGCCCGCCCTCGTGCCCGCCCTCGCGCTCGCCTCGCGCCCGCCCTCGTGCACGCGCTACCTGCGGAGCCGCTCGATCCGGAACGGCGACAGGTCGAAACGGCTCCGGCCGTCGAGCGCGAGCTCCGCGATGACTTCGCCGATGGCGGCGGCGAACTTGAAGCCGTGGCCGGAGCACGGCGATGCGATCACGACGGCCGCGTGCTCGGGGTGGCGGTCGATCAGGAAGTGGTCGTCGGGGGCGTTCGTGTAGAGGCAGACGGTCGCCTCGCGGAGCGGGCCATCGGCGGCGGGGAGGTGGGCGCGGAGGAGCGTGCGGATGCGGGCGACGTCGTCGTCGGTCACCCGGCGCCGCACGGCCTCCGGCTCGACGACCTCGCCGCCGTGGTGGATCGCGGCCTTGACGCCGTCGCCGGTGTCGGGGAAGCCGTACCAGGCAAGGCCGGGCGTTAACTCGTGGATGAAGACGGGGAAGCGCTCCGGCGCGAAGAGGTGGGCGGCGTGCGGCGCGAGGCCCGTCGCCCGCGCCGCGGCCGCGTCCATGCCCGGCCGGGACGCCTCGCCGGCGGTCCGGCGCGGCGGGTCGAACCAGCACACGACGTTGCGCTCGACCGCGAGCGGGAGGTCGAGCCCGGGCAGCAGCCCGGGCGTCCACGCGCCGACGGCGAGGACGAGGCGGGCGGCGCGGTAGGTGCCGCGCGGCGTCGTCGCCTCCACGCCGTCGCCCGCCGCCGTCCAGGAGACGACGGGCTCGTCGAATCGCAGGACGGCGCCCTCGCGGCGCGCCAGCCCGAGGTGCGCTTCGATCGCGGCCTCCGGGTCCAGCATCCCCGCCCGGGGCTCGAAGATCCCGACCGCGTCCTCCGGCGGCCGCCACGCCGGGAAGCGGCGTCGCACCTCGTCGGCGCTCAATTCCTCGAACGGCAGCCCGTGCTCCAGCGCGCTCCGCCGCGCGCCGGCGACGACAGCCCCGTCCGGCGCGCCCAGCATGAGCCCGCCCGTACGCCGGTAGATGCGACGCCCGGAGAGCGCTTCGATCTCCGCCCAGCACGCGTACGCCCGCTGCACGAGCGGCACGTACAGCGGGTGCTCGAAGTACGCCTCCCGGATGATCCGCGACCGGCCGTGCGACGATCCGTGCGTGTGCGGCGGCGACCAGCGGTCCAGCCCGAGCACGCGCACGCCGCGCCGCGCGAGGCGGTACGCCGCCGCGCTCCCCATCGCGCCCAGCCCGACGACGATGACGTCGTACGACGACGGCCGGCTCACGAGCGGCCCCCGCCGGATCCGACGTCGCCGGCGGCGCGGGCCGCCGGGGCCGCACGGACGACCGCGCCCGCATCCGCCGCCGTGCCGCTCCCCTCCGCCTTCGGGGTCCCCACGCCCGCCGTCAGCGCCGCCTCCAGCGATCCAACCGCCCCGCCCAACCGCTCCCACTCCGCGTCGGTCAGTCCGTCGAGCACGCCGAGGAGCTGCCTGACGCGACGGAGGCGCGCCGCCTCCAGCGCCTCCCGCGCACGCGGCGTCGCCCGCACGATCACCGCCCGGCCGTCCCGCGGGCTCCGCTCCCGCTCGAGGTAGCCGTCCGCCTCCAGCGCGGCGACCAGCCGCGTCATCGTCGGCGCCGTGACCTGCTCCGCCGCCGCCAGCCCGCCGATCGTCCGCGGGCCGCCGTACACGAGCACGGACAGCGCCGAGAGGCGCGCGGGGCTGAGCCCGCTCGCGGGATCCTCGCGCCGCACCGTCCGCAGCAGGTGGATCGCCGCGGCGTGCAGCCGTGTCGCGATGCGTTCTTTCTCCTCGGGTCCCATCATCGCCCTTGCGTCGCGTGGGGTGGATTGATTAGTTAGGTACACTAAATGACTTCGCGCGTCGGGGCAAGAGGAGTGCGGAACCGCTCGCGGCTGGCGGGCGTGGCTGCCGGCTGGGGCGGGCGGGGGCGGCCCGGTGCGGCCCGGTGCGGGCCGGCGCGGGCTGGCGCGGGCCGGTGCGAGATGGTGCGGGATGGCGCGGGATGGTGCGGGATGGTGCGGGATGGTGCGGGATGGTGCGGGATGGTGCGGGCTGGTGCGGGCTGGTGCGGGCTGGTGCGGGCTGGTGCGGGCTGGCACGGGCTGGCACGGGCGGGCACGGGCGGGCACGGGCGGGCACGGGCGGGCACGGGCGGGCACGGGCGGGCACGGCCCGGTCACTCGGGGCGCCGTGGCGGAGCGGATCGGCTGCCGGCCGTGCGACGGGGGCGGCCCATGGTCCCTCGGGACCGGCCGCGGCGCCGGACGCCGGTCCCGCTCGACTCGGGGGACCGCTCCGCCGCGCGCCGGCCACGCGGGACGCGGCAGACCGCTCCGCCGCCCGCCCGCCACACTCGACGCGGCGGACGCTCCGCCGCCCACGGCGACGCGGCGGCGAACACCCTTCCGGCAAGGAGGCGAAGCATGGACACCGCGGACACGTTCGGGCTGGGGAGGATCGGGCAGATCGCGCTCGTCGTGGACGACCTGGCGCGAGCGGCCGCGTTCTACCGCGACGTTCTCGGGTTGCGGTTCCTGTTCGACGTTCCAGGGCAGATGGCGTTTTTCGACTGCGACGGCGTCTGGTTGATGCTGGGGCTGCCGGAGGGCGGGGGCGGGCGGGAACCCGGCCGAGCGCAGCGGGAGCATCCGGGCTCGGTTCTGTACTTCGACGTCGGCGACATCGGCGAGGCGCACGGGGTGCTGGAGGGGCGCGGGGTGGAGTTCCTGGCCGCGCCGCACCGCGTGGCGGACCTGGGGACGCACGAGCTGTGGATGGCGTTCTTCCGGGACCCCGACGGGCACACGCTGGCATTGCGGAGCCGGGTGGAAAAGTGAGCCGCGGCCCCCGTGGCGGGCGGCGGTGGCGCCGCCGCGGGGAGCAGGAGCGGCGTCGGGAAGAGGCACGGGGCGACGCATGACCGGAGGCCCGGGGGCGGGCGCGGGGAGGGAGGCGACGCGGGGATGGGTCGCGGG
>DASVDG010000123.1:0-34768 GCA_036381255.1 Longimicrobiales bacterium
TGTCGCTCCCGCCTCCAACTCGAGCGTGCCCGCATCCTGATCGACCTGGACCCGGCCGAAGCGAAACGCCAGGCGGAGGAAGTCCGCGTGCGCGCGGTGCAGATGGAAGCGAAGCCGCTGATCGACAAGGCCGACGCGATACTTGCGCGGCTCGTCGCGTAGACGGGCGGTCAGCCGGGTGCGGCACCGGTTGCGAGTGCACGGCAACCGCGCGGCTCTTCATCGTGTTTGCCGCATCGGCGCGTCGGTATCGATGCGGCCGCTACACCCGTCGAACCCAGGAGCCGATCCCCCGGCATTCTTGCCCGCCCATGCCATGGTCCCGCACTGGCACTCCCCGTCGCGCATACGACCGTCGCGAACGTCCGATCCACGGGGGCGCACGAATCGTGTCGCGCCGACGGACGCGTGATCCCGCCGCGGAGTTCGTGGAACAGATGGGCATCGGCGACGGCCGCACCCCGAGCGTGAGCGTGCCCCCGGAGCCCGGCAACCGCCGAGGATGCGTGGCGAGCGGCGCGGCCACGCGAGCGACCTGTGGTGCCGCGGGCGTGGACGCGGGGCTGGGGCGTGTGGACCGGCCGTCGGCACCGGCCCGCATCCCCGGCGGCTGGCTGGACGCGGCGCATCGGGAGCGTCGCGATGTCGTGCCGGGCGTCCTGTGCGACCCGCCTGGCGCGTTTCCTCCAGTGTCCCGGCGGTCGGGGATCGAGCCGGCGTACGCGCGCGCGGTCCGCAAAGTGCGGCGTCGCGTGCTGCCGCGCCTGACCGGCTGGGGGCTGGCCTTCTGATGAAACGGTGGCTTCCCTACCCGAGCAGATGACCGACGAGCGAGGCGAGTCGTTCCGGGTCCGTCGCTACGAGCCGGCGGACCGGGGGGCGCTCCAGGCGATGTACGAGGCCTTCGAACCGAAGAGCGCCGCGCAGGGGCTGCCGCCGCGGGACGCGGCCGGGATCCGGCGCTGGCTGGACCGTGTGCTCGCGCGAGGCGAGCACGTCGTGGTCGAGGTCGGCGGGCGAGTGCTGGGCCACGCGATGCTGATCCCGATGGACGACGGCGGCGCGGAGCTCGCGAACTTCGTCCACCAGTCGATCCGCGACCGCGGGATCGGCACGGCGTTGAACCGCGCGGCCGTGTCGCTGGCGCGGGACGCGGGGTACCGTCGGGTCTGGCTGTGTGTCGAGCCGTCGAACCGGGCGGCGCTCCGCTCCTACCGGAAGGCGGGGTTCCGGCTGTTGGCCGGCGCGCTGTGGACGCCCGAGGTCGAGATGGAGCTCGCGTTGTGTTGATCCCCGCCTCCCCGGCACGCGGAGTGCAGCCGAAGAGAGAGGGAGTCCCCGCGCCGGGAGGAGCCAGTGATCCACGTCGAATGCGCCGTACCGATCCGGGCCAGGCGGCCAGACGCCTGGCGAGTGTTGCGGGCGAAGGTCGAGTCGCCGCAACGGTTCCTGCCGCGCGTCGTCGCGTGCGAGGTGACGGAGCGCCGCGAGGACGAGGTCGTGCGCCGCGTCACGTTCGACGACGGTGTCGCCGTGACGGAGCGGGTCGTCTTCGTCCCGGAGGAGTCCGTGATCTTCCGCCTCGTCGACCACCCGAAGTTCGACGGCGAGATCCGCAACGTCCTGTTCGAGGCGGGCGACACCTTATGGCTGTCGTTCTACTTCCAGGGGACGGGGAAGCCGGGCGTGGAGCTGGGGCGGCAGGAGTACGAGCAGCTCCGGGACGGCTTCGCGCGGGCGGTCCTGACGGCGGCGCGGCAGATCGAGGAGGGCCAGCCGGCGTTCGAGACGACGTGAGGTTCGGGCCGGCTCAGTCGTCGGAGCGGATCGCGCCGAGGATCGTGGCGGCGTGGTCGTCCGCCACGGCGTGCTCCAGCAGCAGGTGCATGACGGATCGCTCGACCGTGTGCTGGTTTGCGCGGGCGTTCGGGCGGACCACGAAGCTCCCTGTCGTCCAGCGCAGCATCGTCCTGAGCGCGGCCTCTCCCGTCGCGCCGGGCACGTGGGCGTGGACGGCGTTTCCGCGCTCGACGTAGATCGTGCCCGCCTCGTCGCCGCTCCGCACGTCGATCGCGGCGGTCCGCACGTCGTAGTTCAGCACCTGGAGCAGCCACGCGAGCGGGAAGTCGTGGAGGTCGCCGCGGAGCGCGTGCCACGGTGCGACGACGTCGCCGGGGCGGGCGTCGTCCTCCGCGGAGCCGCGTTCGATGGCGGGCGCGGCTCGCTTGAGGAGCGCGCCGAGCGTGGCGCGCAGTTCGTGGAAGGCGACGCCGCCGGCGAAGCAGGCGTCGGCGCCGCGCTCGAGCAGCGCGATCCGGCGTTCGACCGCGTCCGCGTGGACGGCGACGACGGGGATCCCCGCGGTCGCCTCATCCGCGCGCAGCGCGTCGAGCAGGGCGAACGCGCCGTCGCCCGGGAGGTCGGCGGCGAGGATGACGGCGTCGGCGGGGAATCGTCGCATGCGCTGGCACGCGTCGTCGGGACCGGACGCCGCTTCGGCCAGGTAGCCGTGGGAGCAGAGTCTCGCGGCGACGGTGATGGCGCGGGGCCGGTCGGCGTCCACGACGATCACGTGGTGCCGCAGGCCGAAGTCGAGCGCGCGTCGGCGCAGCCGGTTCGGGAGCGTGCGGATCAACGCATCGACGACCGCCGGATCGTAGCGGGTGCCGGCCTCCATCCGGATCTCGGCGATCGCCGCCGCGAAGCGGCGCGGCGGGCGGTACGGCCGCGGCGAGATCATCGCGGCCAGCGAATCGGCCACGGCGAGGATCCGTGCGCCGAGCGGGATCGCCGGCCCGGCCCGTCCATCGGGGTAGCCGCCGCCGTCCCAGCGCTCGTGGTGGTGCCGGATCGCCGCGCGTACGGCGCCCGGCAGCGCGATCCCCTCCAGCAGGCGCAGCGCGATGTCGACGTGCGCCTCGATGCGGCGGCGCTCCTCGGGGCCCGGTTCCACCCGGCCGGGGTCGACCAGGCGCCCGCCGAGCGCGAGGCGGCCGAGGTCGCGCAGCAGCGCGGCCAGCGCCAGCTCATCCAGCGCCCTGCCGCCGATGCCGAGCTCGCGCCCGATCGCCACGGCGATCAGCCGGGTCAGGCTGCTCCCGCCCCGGTAGAACGGGTCGCGGTACTCGAGGAGCCCGACCAGCAGGTCCACGAGCTCGACGAGGTCGGGCGCCCGGGCGTCGTCGGGAGCCCCGGAGGCGACGCGGTCGTCGGGAGCCCTGGCGGCGGCACCGCCGTCCGGAGCCCCGGCGGCGACGCGGTCGGCGTCCGCCGCGTGCGCGCCGGTCGGCGCCGCGCCGGGGCGGAAGTCCAGGAGCCGGTCGAGGTACGATCGGATCGGCCGCGCGGCCGGCGCCTGCCGCCGCGTCGGCTCTAGCGGTGGCCCGGCGCCGCCCGGCCGCGAAGCCGACGGCGCGGCGGGCGCGCGTAGCGCCGCGATCGACGCACGCAGGCGCGAGACGGCCCCGTGGCCGGCGCCGTTTCCGTGCACGGCACCGTTGCCGTTCACGCCGCCGTGCGCCGGCGCCGCAGCCCCGACGGCGCCGGCGGTATCACTCGTCGCGGGCGAGCGGCCGTTTCCGTTCACCGCCCCCGCCGGCCTCCGTCGCGACAGCCACTCCCGCGCGGCCGCGTTCTCCGGGTCCAGCTCCAGCACCCGCCGGAACGCGCGCTCCGCCCCCGCCGCATCACCCAGGTCATCCAGCACCCGCCCGAGCACCACGTGCGCGCTCGGGTACTCCGCGTGCCGCTCCAATCCCCGCTCCACCGTCTCCCGCGCACGCTGAAGATCGCCGGACTTCCGGTACGCCTCGGCCAGGTGCGTCAGGATCCGGGCGTTCGGATGCGCCGCCGAGAGAAGTCTCAGCCGCAGGATCTCGTCTTCGTACGAGCGGCTCATTGTGCGAGGGACGGCCCCGGGGAACGTGTGGGATGGCCCGCGTGCAATATGCGAGCAAAATACGCCGTGTCAACGCATTTCCCCGCACCGTCGGTCGCACGCCCCCGACCGGACCCGCGCCGGCGGGCCCGCCGGCGCGGCGACGCCCGCGCGTCCACGGCCCGCCCCGGCCGCATCAGCGGCCGCTCCGGCACCGCAGGGGCGCCCCCCGGGGCGAAGCCCCGCCCCCGGCGGCCGTCGGGTCGCCGCTCCCGCACCAGAGGGGCGCCCCCCGACTCAGTAGATGTACACCGGCGTGCCGATCTTCACCTTCTCGAACAGCCGCTTCAGGTCGTCGTTCCGCATCCGGATGCAGCCGTGGCTCGCCGCGCGGCCGATCGAATCGCGGTTGTAGCGGTGCGTTCCGTGAATCAGGTAGCCGTCGCCGAGGTCCAGCTTGTACGGCCCCAGCGCGTTCGGGATCTTGCGCTGCGCCGTGTCCAGCGGCGGGATGAAGATCGTGTCGTAGAAGATGATCTCCGTTCCCGGCGTGAACGGCCAGAAGTTCCCGAACCGGTTGACCCGACCGACCTGGTCGCCCCGCACCACGATGGTCGTACCGTCCTCGAGCACGTACGACTTTCCCCGCTCCACCCGCACCACCTCCAGGTCCCGGTACGCCGCCTTCTCCAGGTAATGCCACTCCGGCGGCACCCACACCGGGTCCGTCTCCTTCCCCACGACCTTCCGCCGACCCCGCGGCGTCCGGAATCGGTACGTCTTCCCCTGGTACGTGAACGTCTCGTCGCGACCCACCGCGATCGGCGCCGACAGGATCGTGTCCCCGCCGTCCAGCAGCCACAGTCGCCGGTCGCGCAGCGATACCACGATGCGTGGGTCGTCCGCCGCCAGCGCCGCCCTCCAGATCGCGTACCCCTTCCCCCCTACCGGCGGCGGCGCGGCCGCCGGGTGCGGCGGCGGCGGCGCGAGCCCGAGCATCCCACACCCCGCAATGATCAGCGAAGCGGCGAGGCCGAGCGTTCCTCGCCTCACGCGACGACCGACCATGCCCGAATCGCCTCCTTCCCGTCCCGACACACAAATGTTTCTACGGGGCGGGATGCAGGGAGCGGGCCAGACGATGGGTCAGGACGGGGGCGTGATGCCGCGCGTGGCGAGGATGCGCTCGATCGCTTCGCCGATCTTGTTGTTGGGCGTCGACGCGCCGGCGGTCAGGCCGATGGAGAGCGGGCCGTCGGGGAGCCAGGCGGAGGTGGTGGTCTCGGGCGCGTCCGGCGCGAGCTCCGGCTTGTGGCGGATGGTGCGTGCATCGACGTCGATGCAGGTGGCGTCGGCGATGTGGTAGGTCGTCGTGTACTCGCGGCAGAGGTGGGCGAGGTGGTTGGTGTTGGAGGAGTTGTAGCCGCCGATGACGACCATGATGTCGGGCGGGTCCTGCATCATCTGGAGGACGGCGTCCTGCCGTTCCTGCGTCGCGGAGCAGATGGTGTCGAAGGAGCGGAAGTGTTCGGCGAGGTTGTCCTGGCCGTAGCGTCGGCCGAGGCTCTTGCCGACCTCGGCGGCGATGGCGAGCGACTCGGTGGCGAGCATGGTGGTCTGGTTCGCGACGCCGATGCGGACGAGGTCGGTGTCGGGGTCGAAGCCTTCGGACGCCTTGCGTCGGAAGTGTTCGATGAACGCGTCGCGGGTGAGCGCGTCGTCGTTGCCCTCGATGTAGTCGCAGACGAGGCGTGCCTCGGCCATGTCCCGGACGATGATGTACTTGCCGCCGGGGTGCGTCAGGACCTGGGACGCGGTGGCGCGGGACTCCTCGTGGGAGTACTTGCCGTGGATCAGCGCGGTGAAGCCGTCGCGGGCGTAGGACTCGACGCGCTTCCAGACGTTGAGCACGGAGCCGCACGTGGTGTCGACGAGGATGCAGCCGATGTCGCGCAGTCGCTGGAAGTCCTGGAGCGTGACGCCGAACGCGGGGATCAGGACGACGTCGTCCGGGGTGATGGCGCCGAAGTCGAAGCGGCCGTCGGCGTCGGGGTAGAGGAACGTGATCCCCATCTCCCGCATGCGCTGGTTGACGTGCGGGTTGTGGATGATCTCGCCGACGAGGAAGATGCGCTTTTCGGGGAACTTGTGCGCGGTTTCGTAGGCGTAGTCGACGGCGCGGTCGACGCCGTAGCAGAAGCCGAACTCCTGGGCGAGGCGGATGGTGACGTCGCCGAAGACGGCCTGGTAGCCGCGGGCGCGGATGTCCTCGACGATGGCGCTGTGGTACTCGGCCGCGACGATCGGCTCGATCGTCTTCTTCAGGCCGAAGCCGCGCCGGAAATAGGTCTGCTCCATGGTACCGCCTATGGTCACGCCGCGTAGCGGCGTCCGTTCGCGAATCGGGTCTTCGGGTCCCGCGCCGACCGCAACCCTGGCCACGACAGCCTGGCAGAGGGTTGCCCGGTCAATGGTACGGGAATTGGTGGAGGGGATCAAGGCGGGAGCGCGCGACGGGGCGGCGGCTTCGTACGGGGCGCGAGTGCACGGTGGGCGCATCCGTCACCTGCCGGGGCCGCATCCGAGCCCGAGCCGGCGCCGAGCGCGCGACCGAGCTCGAGCCCGGGAGCGCGCCCGACTCTGAATCCGGGTCCGAGCGGCGTGGGATCCGAAGGGGAGGCGCAATCGATGGAACGATACTATCCCGGGTGGGGGCTGGCGCTGCTGCGAGCGGTGCTGGGGCTGATCTTCCTCGTGCACGGTTGGGACAAGCTGTTCGGCGAGGCGGGGGTCGCCGGCTTCGCGCAGAACCTGGCGTCGCTCGGCTTCCCCGCCCCCGACGTCCTCGCCTGGGCCGCCACGCTGGTCGAGTTCCTGGGCGGGCTGCTGCTCATCGTCGGCTGGCTGACGCGCTGGACCGCCGCGGTCATCTTCGTCGAGATCCTCATCGCGACGTTCGTCTCCCACGTGCAGCACGGCTTCTTCGTCTACCGCCCCGAAGGCGAGTGGGGATACGAGTACAACCTGCTGCTCCTCGCCGGGCTGGCGACGCTGGTCCTCGCGGGCTCGGGGAAGCTGGCACTGGACGACTGGCTGGTGCGGCGCGCGGCGGGTTGAGGCGGCGGCGTTCGTCGCCTGCGCTGGTTTCCGGCGCGGAACCTCCCTATATTGAACGGTCTGGCGTGGACCGGCCCCGGAGGACGATGAAGTGCCAGCGACGGAATTCCTGAAGCGACTTCTCGATACGCCCGGCCCGAGCGGGTTCGAGGCGGCGGCGGCGCGCGTCTGGCGGGAGGAGGCGGAGCGCTTCGCCGAGCGTGTGGACGTCGACGTGAGCGGCAACTCGTACGCGACGCTGAGCGCCGGAGGTTTGCCGCGCGTGATGCTCGCCGGGCACGTCGACGAGATCGGCCTCATGGTCACCCACATCGACGACGACGGCTACCTGTACTTCGACGGCATCGGCGGCTGGGACCCGCAGGTGCTGGTCGGGCAGCGGGTGCGGCTTCTGACGAAGTCGGGCGAAGTGCCGGGGGTGATCGGGAAGAAGCCGATCCACCTGATCAAGCCGGACGAGCGGGACAAGGCGTCGAAGATCCAGGAGCTGTGGATCGACGTCGGCGCGAAGGATCGTGCGGCGGCGCAGGCGAAGGGGCTGCGCGTCGGCGACCCGGCGGTGCTGGACGCGCGGCTGGTCGAGCTCGGCGATGGGCTGATCGTGAGCCGGTCGATCGACAACCGGATCGGCGCGTACGTCGTGCTGGAGGCGCTTCGGCTGCTGGCGGAGGAGAAGCCGCGGGCGGAGGTGACGGCGGTCGCGACGGCGCAGGAGGAGATCGGCTACAGCGGCGGCGGCGCGCGGACGGGCGCGTACCGGCTCGAGCCGCAGGTCGCGCTGGTCGTCGACGTGACGTTCGCGTCGGATGCGCCCGGCGTGGAGAAGAAGGAGCTGGGCGAGCACCGGATCGGCGGCGGCCCGGTGCTGACGCGCGGCTCGGCGGCGCACCCACTGGTCTTCGAGAAGCTGTGCGAGGTCGCGGAGCGCAACGACATCCCGTACACGATCACGGCGTCGCCGCGGTTCACGTCGACGGATGCGGACGCGATCTACCTGACGCGCGCCGGCGTGGCGACGGGGCTGATCTCGGTGCCGAACCGGTACATGCACTCGCCGAACGAGCTGGTCAGTCTGGAGGACCTGGATCGTACGGCGCGGCTGATCGCGGCGTTCGTGCGGGAGCTGGGTCCCGACACCGACTTCGTGCCGCGCTGACGGCGGCGAGGCGATGACGGTACCGATCCAGATCTCGTGGGACCTGCACCTGGGCCGCGTCGCGGTGTGGTGCGAATGCCTGGCCGCGGGCGTGCGCCGCGCGGTGCTGCTCCCGCGGCTGGACGCGATCTTCTCGCCGGTGGCCGAGGACCCGTCGCGCGAGCTGCCGTACACGGAGCTCGACTGGCGGCTCGTCTCGCCGACCGAGGCGGACTGGGACCGCTACCGCGCGCTCGTCGAGAAGCAGGCGGAGCGTCACAGGCTGCGCTGCCGCATGCAGCGCGTCGAGAACATCGCCCGCTGGGTCGGCGGCCACACCGTCGCGGTGCCGCAGTACCACATCTGGCTGTACCGCGACGAAGCCGTGGGCGAAGCGATCGAGCGGCTGTACGACGAGACGGACGGTGGAGAGCGGCGCGCTCTCTGGCGCTGGCTGCTGGCGTGGACCGCGCCGGCGAAGACCTTTGAACCCTACGACCCGAGGTGAGACCGGGATGCTGGAAGCTGGAAAGCTGGTGAAGCGGCTGCAGGAGATGCGCGAGGGCGGCTACCTCTCGGACGCGATCATGCGTGAGGCGGTCAAGACGATCGCCGCGTCGGACGACCGCTACGACTGGGTCGGCGTCTACCTGCTGAACCCGGACGAGAACATCCTCTGGCTGCACAACTACGTCGGCGAGGGGACGGAGCACGCGCGCATCCCGGTGGGCGAGGGCGTGTGCGGCACGGCGGTCGCGGAGCGGAAGAACCAGAACGTGCCGGACGTCACGGCGGTCGAGAACTACCTGTCGTGCAGCCCGAAGACCAAGGCGGAGCTGGTCGTGCTGATCCGCGCCGGCGACGAGATCCTCGGCCAGATCGACATCGACAGCCACGAGCAGGGCGCGTTCAAGGAGGACGACGAGCAGGCGATCCAGGCGGTCGCGGACAAGCTCGCCGAGGTCCTGATGTCGGAGCGCCGTTAAGCGCCGGCGTCGGTGACCACGGCCGACGTCGTCAGCCGGACGACGCCGTGATCCGCACGATCCTCGCGCCGAACCCGTCGCCGATGACGCTGGACGGCACGCGCACGTTCGTCGTGGGCCGTCGCCGCGTCGCCGTGATCGACCCGGGCCCCGCGCTCGATGCGCACCTCGACGCCGTCGCCGACACGATCGGCGACGGCGTCGTCGAATGCATCCTGGTCACGCACGGCCATCCGGACCACGCCGCGGGCGCGCCGGCACTTGCGGAGCGCTTCGGCGCGCCGGTCCGCTCGCACGCGGCCGGCACGCTCCGCGACGGCGCCGCGGTCGAGACCGATGCCGGCGCACTCGTCGCCGTCGCGACGCCGGGGCACTCGCCCGACCACTTCGCCTTCCACTGGCCGGCCGGCGGCGCGGTCTTCTGCGGCGACCTGATGATGGGCGGGCTGGACACCGCGCTGGTCGCCGCGCCCGAGGGCGATCTCACCGACTACCTCGCCTCGCTCGAGCGCGTCCGCGCGCACGCGCCGCGGGCGATCCACCCGGCGCACGGCCCGGCGTTCGAGGACCCGACGGCCGCGATCGACGTGTACATCGCTCACCGACGGGCGCGGGAGGCGCAGGTGCTGGCGGCGCTGGACGCCGGCGCCGCGACGCCCGACGCGCTGGCGGACGCCGTGTACGGCCGGGAGCTGCACCCGATGCTGCGGGACTTCACTCGCCGGACGATCGTCGCGTACCTGGAGCACCTGGAGCGGGCGGGGCGGGTGCGGCGCGGGGCGGACGGCCGCTGGGCCCGCGTCTGAAGGTGGATCCGGCTCCCGCGCCCGGGGCGCAGCAGCCGACCCGCGCGCGGGGCGCCGGGATGGGTTGCGGAGCCCGATCCACGCGGCGGCGGAGTCGCGGCGACGCGTTTTGACCCACGATCCACCGCGTCGTGGTCGCGCGGGTGGTGAAGGGTGGCGAATCGACGGGCCAGCGCCGCGCGGGTCGCGTGAAAGGATCGTTGCAGGCCCGCGGATCGAGGGGGCGGACGCGGGGTAGGATCCCGAAACCGTCGCAAATCCGGGGGAAGCCAGCGTGACGACCGCCGCAACAGCGGACAGTACAGCCGACCGCAACGTGCACGCGCATCGGTCCGTGCCGGGGTCCCCCCCTGCCCCGCTCCCCCTCACCCTCGCCGCCGCCCTCCGCCGGGTCGTCGGGAGCGACGCCGTCGTCACCGACCCCGGCGCGCTCCTCGTCTATGAGTCCGACGGCCTGACCGCGTACCGCGTGACGCCGCGGGCGGTGGTCGCGCCGCGCGGGACCGAGCAGGTCGCGGCGGTCGTGCGGCTGCTCGCCGAGGCGGACATCCCGTTCGTCGCGCGTGGCGCGGGCACCGGCCTCTCGGGCGGCGCGCTCGCGCTCGAGGGCGCGGTCGTGCTGTCGATGACGCGGATGAACCGCATCCTCGAGCTCGACCCGGCGAACCGCCGGGCGCGCGTCGAGCCGGGCGTGGTGAACGCCCACCTCAGCCGCGCCGCCGCGCCGCACGGGCTCTACTACGCGCCGGACCCCAGCTCGCAGTCCGCGTGCACGATCGGCGGCAACGTCGCCGAGAACGCGGGCGGACCGCACTGCCTCAAACACGGCGTGACGACGAACCACATCCTCGCCCTCACGGTCGTGCTCCCGGACGGCGACATCGTCGAGCTCGGCGGCGGCAACGGGGAGGCGACGGGGTACGACCTGGTCGGGGTGTTCGTCGGCAGCGAGGGCACGTTCGGCGTCGCGACGGAGATCGAGGTGCGGCTCTCGCCCGTGCCGGAAGCGGTCGAAACGCTGCTCGCGCTCTTCGACGACGTCGACGACGCGAGCCGCGCGGTCAGCGCGATCATCGCCGATGGGCTGATCCCGGCGGCGCTCGAGATGATCGACCGCGAGACGATCCGCGCGGTCGAGGAGAGCGTGTACGCCGCCGGCATCCCGACGGACGTCGGCGCGGCGCTGGTCATCGAGTTCGACGGCCCGCGCGCGGGGCTGGCGGCGGAGGCGCAGCGCGCGGCGGAGATCTGCCGGCGCGGCGGCGCGCGCGAGGTCCAGCGCGCGGCGGACGAGGCGGAGCGGCAGCGGCTCTGGCAGGGGCGCAAGAAGGCGTTCGGCGCGATGGGCCGCCTCGCGCCGGACCTGCTCGTCCAGGACGCGGTCGTGCCGCGCAGCCGGCTGCCGGAGGTGCTGCGCGGGATCTACGACGTCGCCGCGCGGCATGCGCTGCGCATCTCGAACGTCTTCCACGCCGGCGACGGCAACCTGCACCCGAACATCCTCTTCGACCGCCGCGATGCGGACGAGGTCCGCCGGGTCGAGGCGGCGTCGCGCGAGATCATGCGGCTCTGCGTCGAGGCCGGCGGCTCGATCACCGGCGAGCACGGCGTCGGGCTCGACAAGCGCGAGTACATGCCGCTCATCTTCGGCGACGCCGAGATGGAGGCGATGTGCGCGGTGCGCGGGGTGTTCAATCCGCGCGGCCTGGCGAACCCGGCGAAAGTGCTTCCCTTGCGCGTTTGCCGGGAGTGGGTGGGGCCGGCGACGGTGGGGGCCGCGCGGGGGGCGGCGGCCTCGCGGCCGCCGGGGGCGCCGGCTGCGCCGGCGGGGGCGGGGCCGGGCGGCCCCGGGAGCGGCGCCTTCGGCGCCGGGGCGGACTCTCGCGAGTCCGGGGGCGGGCGCTTCGCGCCCGGGGGCGCGGGTCCTTCGGACCCGGCGGGGGTGGGGCCGGCGGCTCCGGGGCGGGAGGCGGGAGATGCGTGACCGCCTGACGGCGATCGTGGGGGAGGCGGGCATTGTCGCGCCCGAAGCGGCCGCGCGCTGGGCAGTCCACGGCATCGTGCCGCGGGCGGTCGTCGCGCCGGCGACGGACGAGGAGGCGGCGGCGGTGATGGCGCTGGCGGCGGCGGAGGGGTGGGCGGTCGAGCCGGCGGGTGCCGGTGTGTGGCTGGACGCCGGCCGGCGCCCGGAGCGGGTCGACCTCGTCGTCACGACGGCGCGGATGGACGCGGCGGTCGACCACGCACCGGCGGACCTGGTCGCGACGGCGGCGGCTGGCGTGCGGCTCGGCACGCTCGCGGCGCGGCTGGCGCCGCACCGGCAGTGGCTGCCGCTGGACCCGCCGGGGCACGCGGACGCGACGCTCGGCGCCGTTGCCTCGCTCGCGGCGTCCGGCCCGCTGCGCGAGGGGCACGGCACGCCGCGCGACCACGTGCTCGGGCTGCGCCTCGTGACCGGCGACGGCCGCATCCTCGACCTGGGCGGGCGCGTCGTGAAGAACGTCGCGGGGTACGACCTGGTCCGGCTCGTCGTCGGCAGCCGCGGCACGCTCGGGCTGATCACGCGGCTGCACCTGCGGCTGCGGCCGGCGCCGGAGCGGGATGCGACGCTCACGGTCCCCGCGGTGGCGTTCGCGCCGCTCGTCGAGCTGGCCGGGCGGATCCGCGAGGAGCGGATCGAGACGGCGGCGCTGGAGATCGTTTCGGGCGCGGACGCCTGGACCGCGGCGGGCGAGAGCAGGCGCGCCGGCTCCGTCCGCGCCGGGAGCGGCGGCGAGGCGCACCTGGATGCGCCGGCTCTACCGTGGACGCTGCTCGTGCGGCTCCAGGGGAACGCGGCGGCGGTGGCGGAGGCGGAGGCGCGGGTGCGACGGCTGGCGTCGGAGGGCGGGCTCGGCGTGGCCGGTGAAGCCGTCGCCACAGCGGCGCCGCGTCGGGGGCCGGACCCGGCCGGGCGCCACGCCGCGGGACGGCGCGACGACGGAGCGGCGCCGTGGGCCGCGCTCGGCGCGCAGGAGGCCGGGGCAGGGCTGTCCGTCCGCCTGGCCGACGCGCCCGCCCGGCTCGGCGAAACGTTGCGCCTCGCGGTCGAGCTTGCGGGCACGGCGGCGGACGCGGCGGCCGGCACGGCCGGTGGTGCTGCTCGCGGGCGCGCGCATGCGGGTGGGACGCCGGGCGCGGCGATCCTGGCCCACGCCGGCGCGGGGATCGTCCGCGTCTGCGCGCCCGCCCCCGCCATCATCGCCGCCGACGCGGCGCGCCGCGCCGCACTGCATGGCGCCGGGGCGGAGGGCGAGTCGGCGCCCCATGCGGCGGCGGACGCGATCCTCGACCGCTGCGCCTCCGCCCTGAGGGACGCGCGGGCGGCACTCGCCGAGTCCGGCGGCACGCTCACCGTCGCCCGCGCACCGGCGGCGCTGCTCGAGCGCTTCGAGCCGTTCGCCGACCCCGGCCCGGCGCTGCGGCTGATGAAGGCGCTGAAGTCGAAGTTCGATCCGGCGGGCGTGCTCTCGCCCGGCCGGTTCGTGGTGTGAGGACGGAGGAATGGCGACGACGGCGACCGACGCCCGGCGAACCGAGCTTGCCGAGATGCTGGCGCGCGAGGAGGAGAAGCTGCTCGCCTGCGTGCACTGCGGCTTCTGCCTCCAGGCGTGCCCGACGTACACGCGCCTCGGCGATGAGGCCGATTCGCCGCGCGGGCGGCTCTACCTCATGCGCGCCGTCGCCGAGGGGCGGCTCGAGCCGGACGCCGATGCGTTCGCCACCCACCTCGACCGCTGCCTCGGCTGCCGCGCCTGCGAGACCGTCTGCCCGTCCGGCGTCGAATACGGCCACCTGCTCGAGCACGCCCGGGCCGTCGTCGCCCGGGAGCGCGGCGCCGGCCTCGCGACCCGCGCGCTCCTCGCCGTCTTCGGCCGTCGCCGCCTCGGCCGGATCGCCATGGCCGGCGGGCGGCTGCTGCGTGCATCGCGACTGGCACCGTGGCTCGTGAGATGGCTGCCCCGGCGGCTGCACGCGATCCGCTTCGGCCTCGCCATGCTCGCCGCGACGCGCGCCTGGCCCGGGCTGAAGACCGCGGGCGCCACCGGCGGCGCAGCCGCCGCCCCCCGGCCGCAGGCCGTCCCCGGCGCCACCGGCGCCGGCTCCCGGGGCGAAGCCCCGCTCCCCGGGGCGCCGCCCCGGCTCCCGGCGCAACGCGCCGCTCCCACACGCGAGATCCGGCTCCCCGCCGCCAACGCCGCTCCCGCGCCAAAACGCCGCATCGCGATGCTCTACGGGTGTGTCCAACACGGCCTGTTCCGCCGCGTCAACGACGCCACGGCTCGCGTGCTCGAGGCGAACGGCTGCGAGATCGTGCCCGCGCCGGCGCAGGGCTGCTGCGGCGCGCTCCACGCCCACGCCGGCGATCGCGAACGGGCGCGCGCGCTGGCCCGCGCGAACATCGACGCGTTCGAGCGGGCGGACGTCGAGTTCGTCGTCGTGAACGCCGCCGGGTGCGGCGCGGCGATGAAAGAGTACGGCGCGCTGCTCGCGGACGACGTCGCCTGGGCCGACCGCGCCCGCGCACTGGCCGCCCGCGTCCGCGACGCCTCGGAGCTGCTGGTCGAGCTGGGGCCGCGGCCCGGTGCGCCGCTGCCGCTGCGCGCGACGTACGACGCGCCGTGCCACCTGCACCACGCGCAGCGCATCACCCGCGCGCCGCTCGACGTGCTCGCCGCGATCCCGGAGCTGGAGCTGGTCCCGCTCCCCGGCGCCGACGAGTGCTGCGGCGGCGCGGGGATCTACGGGCTCACGCACCCGGAGCTGGGCGGCCGCATCCTCGACGACAAGGTCGCCGCCGTGCGGTCCACCGGCGCCGATGTCGTCGTCACGCCGAACCCCGGGTGCATGATGCAGATCGGCGCCGGACTCCTCCTCGCCGGCGACGACCGCCCGGTGCTGCACCCGATCGAGCTGCTCGCCGAGAGCTACCGCCGGTTGCCGCCCGAGCCGGACGCGTAGATCTTCAGTGGCATGAGCACGCAGACGCCCGAACCGGATCCGACCGCCGCCGCGGAGCTGCCGCGAGGCGACGACGGACACGCCCCCGTGCCGCCCGGCGACGCCGGGACCGCGCCGCCGCACGGCGCCGCACCGGCCGCGGCCTCCGCCGCAGTCCGCGCGATCCTGGACGACCCCGCCCCCATCGAAGCCCGCATCCTCGACCGCCTGCGTGCCTGGGTGGAGCACGAGACGCCGTCGGGCGACGCTTCCGCCTGCGCCGCGCTCGCCGCCGACATCGGCGACGTCCTCGCCGCCGCCGGCGCATCGATCGAGTGGGTCGACGCGCCCGGCCGGGGCCGGCACCTCGTCGCGCGCGTGCCCGGCCGGGAGGCGGCGCTCGAGCCGGTCGTCGTGCTCGGCCACCTCGACACCGTGCACCCCCGCGGCACGCTCGCCGAGCGGCCGTTCCGCGTCGTCGGCGGCCGCGCCGAGGGGCCGGGGACGTACGACATGAAGGCCGGCCTCGCGCTCGTCGCCGAGGCGCTCCTGCTCTTCCACGAGACCGGCACCGCGCCGCGCCGGCCGGTCACCGTCCTCGTCACGTGCGACGAGGAGATCGGCTCCGGGACGTCGCGCGCGCTGATCGAGGCGACGGCCCGCGGCGCGGCGGCCGTCCTCGTCCCCGAGCCGCCGCTCCCCGGCGGCGCCGCGAAGACGGGGCGCAAAGGCGTCGCCGGGTACCGGATCCTCACGCACGGCCGCGCGTCCCACGCGGGGCTCGAGCCGGAGAAGGGCGTGAACGCGATCCTCGAGCTCGCGCACCAGACGATCCGCGCAATGGCGCTCGCGGAACCGGACCGCGGCACCACCATCAGCGTCGGCCGCACCGGCGGCGGCACGGCGACGAACGTCGTGCCCGCCGAGGCGTGGGCCGAGCTGGACGTGCGCTTCACGACCGTCGCCGAGCAGCGGCGCGTCGACGACGCGCTGCGCGCGCTGACACCCGTGCTCCCGGGCGCCCGCGTCACCGTCGAGGGCGGTGAGAACCGCCCGCCGCTCGAACAGACCGCCGGCGTGCTCCGCCTCTACCGCCACGCCCGCGCCCTCGCCGCCGAGCTCGGATTCGAGCTGGGCGAGGGGGTGGCCGGCGGCGCGAGCGACGGCAACTTCACCGGCGCGCTCGGCGTGCCGACGCTCGACGGCCTCGGGCCGATGGGCGGCGGCGCACACTCCGTGGACGAGCACGTCGTCGTGGCCGACCTGACTCGCCGCGCCGCGCTCTACGCCCGGCTGCTCGAGACGCTGTGAGCGGCGACGCGATCGAGATCAGGCCGATCCGCACGATCGCGGAGACCCGCCTCTGCGTGGCGCTCCAGCGCGAGACGTGGGGGGAGACGTTCAGCGAGCTGGTCCCGCCGGCGATCCTCTGGGCCGCGCAGCGGATCGGCGGCGTGACCGCCGGCGCGTTCGATGCCGACGGCCGCCTCGCCGGCTTCGTCTTCGGCATGACCGGCGTCGAGGACGGCCGGCTCGTGCACTGGTCGGACATGCTCGCCGTGCGCGCGGAGCTGCGCGACCGCGGCATCGGCGCGCGGCTCAAGCGCTACCAGCGCGATGCGCTGCTCCGCCTCGGCGTCGAGGTCGTCTACTGGACGTTCGACCCGCTCGAGTCGAAGAATGCGTACCTCAACTTCGCCCGCCTCGGCATCATCGCCCGCGAGTACCACCGCGACCTGTACGGCACGACGGATTCGCCCGTGCACCGCGGGATCGGCACCGACCGCCTCGTCGCGGTCTGGGAGATCGATGGCGAGCGCGTGCGCCGGAGGCTGCGCGGGGAGCCGCCGCCCTCGGCCGACGACGTCGCCGACGCGCCGCTCGCGAACCCGACCCGGCCGGGACTCGCCGGACTCGAGTGCGACGAGCCCGACCTCTCGCTCGACGCCGACCGCATCCGCGTCGCCGTACCCGCGGACATCCAGGGATTGAAGGCGCGCGCGCCCGAGCTCGCCGCCGACTGGCGCCGGAAGACGCGGGCCGCGTTCGAGGCGTACCTCGGACGGGGGTACGTGGCGGTGGAGGTGGTCCGGGAAGGAGACTGGAGCGACTACGTGCTCGTCCGGGACGGACGGCCCGCCTTGACCTCGTAGAGCACGCGGTCCGCCGCGGCGATCAGGTCCTCCGGCGAACCCATCGCCGGATCGTACGGCGCGAGCCCCGCGCTCACCGCCACGTCGCCGCCCCCGAGCTGCGCGACCGCGTCGCGGAACCGCCGCTGCACGCGCTCGATGAAGACGCGCGCGCCGTCCACGTCCGATTCGGTGAGCAGCGCCAGGAACTCGTCGCCGCCGTAGCGCACGGCCAGGTTCATGGTGCGCGTCTCGACCGAGAGCACCTGGCCGAAGATGCGCAGCACCTCGTCCCCTGCCAGGTGGCCGTGCCGGTCGTTGTACGCCTTGAAGCCGTCCAGATCGAACAGCACGAGCACCAGCTTGCGGCCGCGGCGAGCAGCGGCGAACTCGCGCGCAAGCTCGCGCTCGAGCTGGCGCCGGTTCGCCAGCCCCGTGAGCGGGTCGGTCATCGACAGCGCGTGCACCTGCTCGAAGAGCTGCGCGTTCTCGATCGCCAGCGCCGCCTGGTCCGCCAGCGAGCCGAGCAGCTCCAGGTCGCGCGGCGTGAACGGACGGTCACGGTTCGTCGCGAAGAGCGCGCCGAGCGGACGATCACCGAAATGCAGCGGCGCCGCCGCCGTCGGCTTCGCGTCCAGGAACGCGATGCTCTCCGGCCGGATGTACGGGTCCGCGCTCGGGTTCACCGTCGCCCGCGGCCTGCGCTGACGCACGACCCAGCCGGTGAAGCTGCCCTCCACCGGGAAGCGCATCCCGACCACGTCGGCCGGCAGCCCATGCGCCGCGCGCAGCTCCAGCGCGGTGCCGTCCGCCGTCAACAGCTCGATCCCCGCCGCCCTCGCGTCCAGCAGCCGGCAAGCCCACTGGGTGACCAGCTCGAGCGTGTGGCTCAGCTCCGTCGCGCCCGCCAGCGCCCGGCTCAGCTCGACCAGCGCCCGCGTGTGCGCCAGCTGGACGCCCTCCTCGACCCGCCGCTCCGCGTCCGCCGCCGCGAAGCGGATCCGGATCGCCAGCAGCACCGAAAGCCCCATGCAAGCCGCCGCCACCTCCCGCAGCGTGCCGGGGTGAAGCGCGGCATCCACCGCCGCCGCGCCAAGGAACAGCCCCGCGCCCGGCGCGACCGCGCGGCGCAGCCGCCGCCGGATCCGGTCGGCCGCGGCATCGAACTCCGCGTTCGCGGCGCCGCGCTTCCCCGCGAGCCCCGCCGCCGCGAGCAGCACCCAGCCGGCCAGCCAGAGCAGGTCGAACGCATCGCCCGGCGACCGCGGACTCGGGTCCACGCCCGTCGCCGTCAGGATCGTGACCGCCAGGAACGCCGCCGCCGTGCCCGCCAGCGCCGGCACCGTCCGGCCCGGGAACACCGGGTCGCCCCACAACACCAGCAGCCCGGCAAAGAGACACGAGCTCACCGCGCCGAGCTGCGCCAGCACGTTCACCACCAGCGCACTCGAGCCGGCCGGCGCGCCCGCGACCACCGGCTCGAAGACCAGCCGGCTGATCAGCACCAGCACGCCCGCCACGATCAACGCGCCGTCGATCACGATGTCCACCGTGCCGCGCGCCCGCGCCGGCCGCAACGCCACCGCCGCACCCGCGCCGAAGAACGGGTGGAACAGCAGCATCAGGTAGAACACCGGCGATCCGAAGCCGACCGCACGGTCCAGCACCACCTGCTCGACCGCCCACCAACCGTGCGCCACCACACCCGCCGCCCCCGCTCCCGCGAACAGGTACCACCCCAGACGCGAGCCGGTGCCGGCACAGCAAGCGGTACGGAGACAACAGACCATCGCCGCCGCCGCGCCCGTCAGCAGGACCGCATGCCCGAACACGACCCGCGCCGGCGCATCCAGCGGCACGACCAGGTACACGGCGGCCACACCCACGTAGCCGGCGGCCAGCAACCGTGGACGGAACCGGCCCCGTTCGCCATTGCCCCTCCGCTCCAGGACAGGCATTTTCACCGGCGTTGGCGTCCGATTTTCAGTGCTCATGTACGGGTTGGGCTTGAGCCGGGACTCGGTACCAGGGGCGCACGGCCGACCCGGCTCGCTGGCAGGATGCTCCGGGGATATTATCCTCACACCCCACCACGATCAAGGATTCCGTCTCATGCAGATCGGCCGCATCACGCTCCAGCAGATCCGGCTCCGCCTCGTCGAGCCGTTCCGCATCTCCTCCGGTCAGACCCACGACCGCTCGATCCTCCTCGTCAAGATCGATGACGACGGCACCCGCGGCTACGGCGAATGCGTCGCCGGCGAGACGCCCCACTACTCCTACGAGACCGTCGACACCGCCCGCCTCATCCTCGAACGATACCTCATCCCCGCCGTCCTCGGCCGCCGCTTCGATTCCGCCCGCGACCTCGCCGCCGCGCTCGACCGCGCCGCCAAAGGCCACCGCATGGCCAAGGCCGCCCTCGAAATGGCCGCCTGGGACCTCGAGGCCAAGCAGCGCGGCCTCTCCCTCGCCCGCCTGCTCGGCGGCGTCCGCGACGCCGTGCCCGCCGGCGTCAGCATCGGCATCCAGCCCGACATCGACACGCTCCTCGAACGCATCGACGCCTTCGCCGCCGAAGGGTACCGGCGCATCAAGCTCAAGATCACCCACGGATGGGACGAATCGGTCCTCGACCGCGTCCGCGCCCGCTTCCCGGACCTCCCCCTCACCGTGGACGCCAACGCCGCCTACGACCCGGCCGAGATCCGGCATCTCCTCGCCCTCGACCGCTTCGACCTCGACATGATCGAGCAGCCCTTCGGCGCCGACGAGCTCCTCGCACACGCCGAGCTCCAGAAGGAACTGCACACCGCGATCTGCCTCGACGAGTCCATCACCACCACCGGCCGCTGCGCCGAAGCCCTCTTCCTCGGCAGCGGTCGCATCGTCAACATCAAACCCGGCCGCGTCGGCGGCCACGCCGCCTCCATCCGCATCCACGACCTCTGCGCCGACGCCGACGTCCCCGTCTGGTGCGGCGGGATGCTCGAATCCGGCATCGGCCGCGCCCACAACGTCGCCCTCGCCTCCCTCCCCAACTTTCGCCTCCCCGGCGACACCTCCGCAAGCCGCCGCTACTGGACCCGCGACGTCGTCCACCCCGCCTTCGAGCTCCGCCCCGACGGCACCCTCTCCGTCCCCGACCGCCCCGGCATCGGCATCGACGTCGACGAGGAGTTCCTCGCCTCGATCCAGGACGATGCCGCGGTTTTCACCGCATCGCGCCCGATATAATGTTCCGCAACACCCGCCGGCGCGGCCGGGTGTAATGGAACGTGTCGATCCGGGGACGGCCGTCCTCTCCCCGGGCCCTGGACGCCGCCGCGCTCGCGGTGGACGCGCGCGGAGCCGCGAGGGCCGCGGCTCGATCCGTCGGATGTGCCGGGCACGAAAGCCCGTGGATCAGGACCCTCGGGCGTTATCGTCGTTCTCCCACGGATCTATTGCCCGCGCCGGCGGGGCGCGATACTATGGGGCATCGCTTCCCAGCGCCGATCCCCGGGCGTTTGGCCCGACGCGGTCGGCGATCCGCGGGCGTCCTCCGGAATGCGAAACGGCTCCGCCCGCTGCCACGATGCCACCGTGTGAGCCATGGGATGGAGCGACGTTGCTTCTCAACCCCGCGTCGACACGGCGACGGGCGCCCGCGTGCCTCGGGGGTCGGAATTCGCGTTCCGCAACGTGCTGGGCCGGAGTCCGCAGATCCAGCGGGCGATCGCGCTCGGCTGCCGGGTTGCCGAGCATCCGGGCACCACGGTCCTGCTGCACGGCGAGACCGGAACGGGCAAGGAGCTGTTCGCACGCGGCATCCACTACGCCAGCGCCAACGGCGGTGACCCGTTCGTCGCGATCAACTGTTCGGCGATCCCGGAGAACCTGCTCGAGTCGGAGCTCTTCGGCCACGAGAAGGGCGCGTTCACCGACGCGCACACGCAGAAGCGGGGGCTGCTCGAGCTGGCGGGCCGCGGGACGGTGTTCCTGGACGAGATCGGCGAGCTGCCGCCGACGCTTCAGCCGAAGCTGCTGCGCGTGCTGGAGGAGAAGCGGGTCCGGCGGCTGGGCGGCCTCGAGGAGCAGGAGATCCAGTGCCGGGTCATCGCCGCGACGAACCGCGACCTCTCGGTCTCGGTCGCCGAGGGCGCGTTCCGCGAGGATCTCTACTACCGCCTGAACGTCTTCCGCATCGACCTGCCGCCGCTCCGCGATCGCGGCCGTGACATCGAAGAGATGGCGGCGCACTTCGTGGAAGCAATGTGTCGCGAGCAGGGGATCCCGCCCAAGACGCTCTCACCCGACGCGATCGCGCTGCTCTACGCGCACGACTGGCGCGGCAACATCCGTGAGCTGAAGAACGCGATCGAGCGGGCGATCATCCTGAGCGACGGCGCGGTGATCGCCGCGGAGCACATCCTGATCCAGCGTCGCTCGAACGTGCCGGTCTCGGCGCTGACCGACGAGGACGACGCCGTCGCCGCCACGATCCAGGTGCCCCGCTCGGGGCTGACGCTGGAGGACGCGGAGCGGCAGCTGCTGGCGGTGACGCTCCGGCTCGCGAACCACAACCACACGCTCGCGGCGCGGATGCTGGGTGTTTCGCGGCCGACCGTGATTCGCAAGGTGCGGAAATACCGGCTCCATGCCCCGCAGACGTAGCCAGTGGACGTCCCATCGACCGGCCCCGACTCACTCCCGACCATGCAGGAGCAGCGGTACACGGCGCTCCTCGAGGCGTCCCGGCTCCTCGAGACGAGCGTGGGGCCTGCGCTGTTCTTTTCCGCCCTGCACGACTGCCTGCGGAATGCGCTGCGGAGCTCGGCGTTCCTGGCCGGGCTCTACGATGGGACGGGCCCGATCCACGCCGTCTACCGGGACGGCGACACGCGCGGCTGCATGGCGTGCGTGGCAGAGGTGCTCGACCGCCTGCGTGACGGCGAGACCGTCGTCGTCGGCGCGGCCGGCGCCTCGTATCTCGCCGCGCCGCTCCTCCGCGATGGACGGTTCCTCGGCTGCTTCATCGCGGCGCGGGACGACGCCGGGTTCTCCGCCGAGGACGCGGCGTTCCTCGGCGCGGTCGCCCGGATCGCCGCCGCGGCGGTCGACGGCGCGTGGCTCGCCGTGATCGCCCGGCGCCGCGGCGACGAGATCGTGCGCCTCGACGCCGCGGCGCGCGACCTGGGCGCCTCGCTCGAACTCGAGGAGGTCGTCCAGCGCGTGGCCGACCACGCCAACGCGCTGGTCGAGAAGCCGATCGTCGTCTGGCTGATCGAGAACGAGCGGGCGCGCGCCGCGGCCCGCGCGGGCGGCGCGCTGGTGCGTCTGGGCGAGGAGCGCGCGCTCTCGCCGAGCGAGGAGGCGCGCATCGTGCAAAGCGCGCAGTCGCTGCGCGAAGCGCTCGACATCGTCGATCACGACGAGCGCTCGATCGCGGTCGGGCTCGAAGCGCACGACACGGGATCGGTCCGACCGGATCCGTCGCTGGGCGGCACGATCTCGGTGCCGCTCATGCTTGGCCAGCGGCTCGTCGGCTTCCTCGCCGTCGGGCCGTGGGTCGACGACGCGCCCGATCGCGAGAAGCTGCGGCTCCTGCTCCGCATGGCGCCCTACGCGGCCGCGGCCGTCGAGAACGCGAGAATGCACGCGGAGCTGCGGGAGCTCTCGCTGACCGATCCGCTCGTCCAGCTCCCGAACCGCCGCCAGCTCGACCTGTTCCTCGAGCGCGAGTTCGCCGCGGCGACGCGCGGCCGCGCGCTCTGCTTCGTCCTCTTCGACCTCGACCACTTCAAGGCGTACAACGACACGTTCGGCCACCGCGAGGGCGACGTCGCGCTGATGCGGTTCGCGCGCGTGCTTCGCGAGGAGACGCGCTCCATGAACCTCGCCGCGCGCTACGGCGGCGAGGAGTTCGCCACCGTCCTCTCGGGCACCGGCCGGGCCGGCGGGAAGATGCACGCCGAACGCATCCGGCGCCGCGTGCTCCGCGAGACGAACGGGCGGCTCAGCGTCAGCGCCGGCGTGGCCGAGTACCGGCCGGGGATGAAGAGTCCGATCGAGCTCGTCGTCGCCGCGGACCAGGCGTTGTACCGGGCCAAGACGGAAGGGCGCAACCGGGTGTGCGTGGCGGGTGACTGACGCCGTCACCGCGATGTCGACCGCGATTTCGGCGGCCGGGCGCGCGCCGACGAGGGCAAGGCCGATCGCGTGCGTCGTCGCGCCGCGCCTAACGTGCCGGCGGACCCTCGGGGCGCGAACCGGCCAGCTCCCGCATCAGTTCCCAGGCCCGCCGCACGTGCGCCTCCGTCGTGCGTAAGTTGCCGATCGCGAGCCGTAGCGCGTATCTCCCGTCCACTCGCGTGTGCGACAGGAACACCTCGCCCGTCGCGTTCAGGCGCTCCAGGAGCGCCGCGTTCCGCGTCTCGAGCTCCGCTTCGTCGAGGCCGGGCGGATGGTACCGGAACACGACGACGGACATCGGCACCGGCGCGAGGCGCTCGAAATCCTCCGCGGCGTCGACCCACGACGCGAACTCCGCGGCCAGCCGCAGGTGCTCCCGCAGCCGGTCCGCGATCCCCTGCGCGCCGAAATAGCGCAGCACGAACCACAGCTTGAGCGCCCGGAAGCGGCGGCCCAGCGCAACGCCGTAGTCCATCAGGTTGCGGACCTCGGGGGCCTCCGTCGTCTTCAGGTACTCCGGCACCAGGCTGAACGCCGCGCGCATCACGTCGGGGCGGCGCGTGTACAGTGCCGAGCAGTCGATCGGCGTGAACAGCCACTTGTGCGGGTTCACGACGATCGAATCGGCGCGCTCGCAGCCGGCCAGCACGGCGCGCCGCTCGGGGACGACGGCCAGCGCGCCGCCGTACGAAGCATCCACGTGCAGCCACACCCCCTCGCGCTCGCACACGGCCGCGATCGCCGGGACCGGGTCGATCGCCGTGGTCGATGTCGTGCCCACCGTCGCCACGACCGCGAGCGGGCGGAACCCGCGCTCGCGGTCCTCCGCGATCGCCCGCTCCAGCGCTTCGACGTCCATGCGGTGCTCGCCGTCCGTCGCGACGCGGACCGACCCTTCCAGCCCGAGGCCGAGCGTGATCGCGGCCTTGTCGACGCTGGAGTGCGCTTCCGCCGAGCTGTAGATGCGCAGCCGGGGCAGCTCGGGTCGGCCGGCGAGGCCCTCCTGCCGGATGCGGAGCTCCGCCGCCGCCTCGCGTGCGGCCGCGAGCGCGTAGAGCGTGCTCGATGATGCCGTGTCGTTGATCGTCCCTTCGAAGCCTGTCGGCAGCCCGAGCAGCTGGCGCAGCCAGTCGAGTGCGACCTCCTCGAGCTCCGTCGCCGCGGGGCCCGTCCGCCACAGCATCGCGTTCGCGTTCAGCGCCGCCGCCAGCAGCTCGCCAAGGATCCCGGGGCCGGAGCCCGTGATCGCGAAGTAGGCCATGAAGCCGGGGTGGTTCCAGTGCGTCGTCGCGGGCGCGATCAGGCGATCGAAATCCGCGAGCAGCTCCGGCATCGGCTCGGGGTGCGCCGGCGGTTCCGCCGGCAGCGCCGCGCGGACGTCCCCCGGCGCGACGTGCGGCAGCACCGGCCAGCGCTCCGGATGCGCCAGGTACTCGGCGATCCAGTCGATGACCGCGTGACCGTAGCGGCGGAACGCCTCGGGGTCCATGTCGCCGAGGCCGACCTGGCCCGCGTCCGGCGCGTCGCGCTCCATCTCGTGCACCTCCCGGGGGATTCGCGAGAACGGCCGACCGGCCCGCCCGCGGGCGTCGCACGGCGCGGCCTCATCGGGAACGTAGATTACGCGACGAGCCGCGCCGCGTCCACTCGCCCGTGCCCGCACGCCGCCGCGCTCCCACCCGGCGGCACCGCGGCGCCGCGCACCGCCGCGCCTCGCCCCGCGCACGATGCGCTTCGCCCCGGGCACCGGGCGATACGCCCCCTGGCTCTGGAACCCCGCTCCGTTACGGGGTTAACGTTTGCGCGGTCACCGGGCTGCGCTTGGCCCTGGGGGCCCTCTGTGTGTGTGGGCGGCGAGCCGGTCTCCGGCTCGCCGCTTTTTTTCACCCGCCGCGTGACTTGCGGCCGGGCGCCGCCGTCCCTCCTATTCCCGTTTCGCCCGCTCTTTGCACACCGACGCGCGTCGACCGCCGCGTCGAGGACCCCAGGAGGAACTGGTGGCAACACGCCGTCTGTCGAAGCGCACCGTCGCGCACCGTCGCACCCGAGTCCGTCCGGCCGCATGGCCGATGCTGCCGCTGCTGGCCGCGTGCGCCAGCGCGCCCGCAGGCAGACCCGTCGCGCGGCCCGCCGCGCCGACGCTCGCCGAGGTCGTGGATTCGACCGTCACGACGCCGCCGCTCGACCGGACCCACTGGGGGATCGAGGTCCACGACCCGGCACGCGGCCGGCCGGTCTACCGCCTGAACGCCGACCAGCATTTCGTGCCGGCGTCGAACATGAAGCTCGTGGTCACGACCGTTGCGATGGGCGAGCTCGGTCCCGACTACCGCTACCGGACCGAGCTGCTGGCGGCGGGCGTCGCCGACTCGGTCGCGAGGGAGCTCATCGTCGTCGGGAGCGGCGACCCGACGATGTCCGGCCGCTTCTTCGAGCGCGACGCCGCGCCCGTCGAGGCGCTCGCCGATTCCGTCTACCGTGCCGGGATCCGGCGCGTCGAGGGCGCGCTGGTCATCGACGCGAGCCGCTTCGACGCACAGGGCGTCCACCCGACCTGGGAGCTCGGCGACCTGCCCTGGTACTACGCGGCACCCACAGCCGCGTTCGCGATCGCCGAGGCCGCGGCGCCGATGGTCGTCTCGCCCGGCGCCGCGGCCGGCGCGCCGGCCGTGATCACGTTCCCGGAGCCCGCTGAGGCGTTCGTCCTGCACAACCGCCTCGTGACGGACACCGCCGGCGCCGAGACCGACTACGACGTCGAGCGCGCGCCGGGGTCGTACGACCTCCACGTGTCCGGCACCATCGCCGCCGACGCGGCACCGGACACGCTCTGGCTCGCCGTCGTCGACCCGGCCGCGCACGCGGCGCGCGCTCTCGTCGCCGCGCTCGAACGGCGCGGCATCGAGGTGGCCGGCGGGTTCCGCGTCATCCGCGACACGGCCGCCGCGGCGGCGCTGCCCCGTCCGGACACGACGGCCGCGCCGCGCCCGGACACCGCCGCGCACGCCGGCGAGTCCGCGGGTCGCGACTCCCGCGCAGCCACGGCCGACCCCGACGCCGCGGCGCCCGGGCCAGGCTCCGCGGGCCGGCCGCCGGTCTCCGCCGCGCACCGCATCGCCGTCTGGACCTCGCCGCCGATGCATGAGATCGTCGCCGGTATCCTGGAGCCGAGCCAGAACTGGATCGCGGAGCAGGTCCTCAAGACGCTCGGCGCCGAGCGCGACGGGCGCGGTAGCTGGCCGGCGGGGCTCGACGTCGAGCGCCGCTACCTCGTCGACGTCGTCGGGATCGACTCCGCCGCCGTCCACCTCGTCGACGGCTCCGGCCTTTCGGCCCAGAACCTGCTCACGCCCCATGCGACCGTGCGGCTCCTCGCCCACGCCCGCAGCCAGCCCTGGGGCGCGACGTACCGCGAAGCGCTGGCGGAGCCGGGCGAGGAGGGGACGCTCGAACGACGGCTGGAGACGCTCCAGGGGCGCGTCCACGCCAAGACCGGGAGCATCACGCACGTGAACACGCTGAGCGGATTCCTTCGGACCGGGACCGGGCGCGAGCTGATCTTCAGCGTGATGACCAACGCCTCGGGCGTGAGCGGCGGCGAGGTGCGGGAGGCGATCGACCGCATCGTCGCCGCGATGGCCGATGCCGGAGGTCGCGAATGAATCGTGGGAAAGGCGTGCTGCTGGCCGCGCTCGGCGCCGCCCTCGCGTTCGCCGCGGGGTTCGGCTGGCAGTACGTCCGGGCGGAGCGCCTCGAAGACCGCGTCGCGGCGCTGGAACGCGACCTGGAATTCCAGCGGCTCGCCACCGAGCTCGGCGTCGCGGCCGTCGAGGCCGAGCGCGAGAACTACGAAGCCGCCCGGCGCACCGCGAGCGGATTCTTCACAGGGCTGCAGGCCGCGATCGACAGCGCGCCGCCCGAGCTCGCCGGCGAGATGTCCTCCATCCTCGCCCGACGCGACGCGATCATCACCGACCTCTCCCGCGGCGTGCCGGCCTCCGCCGACACCCTCGCGGCGCTGTTCATCCGCTACCACCTCTCCTGGGAAGCCGTGCGCCCCGAAGCGGAGCGCGGCGGGGCGCCGCCCGCGGCCGCCGGTTCGACATGAGACGCCGCCGGGCGTGGGTCGCACGCGACGTGCTCGCGGCCGTCGTCGCCCGCTTCCGCAACGGCGCCGCCGCACTGCCGGACCGGGCGTGGCGCCAGTGGAGGATCGCACTCGCCGCCGGCTGCGGCGCCGTGCTCCTGCTCGCGATCGGCCTCGTCCACGCCGGCCGCTTCCTCGCGACCGACGGCGCGCTGACGTGGGAGGCGGATTTCCTGCGCCGACTCGAGGCCTCGCTGCCGCTCTCCTTCAGCACCGCCGTCTGGCTCCAGTCGCTCGGCACCGACATCACCCTGGCCATCGTCGTCCTGTTCACCGCAAGCATCGCCGCATGGAGCGAGCGCCCGTTCCACGCGCTCTCCATCGCCTTCGCCCTCGTCGGCCTCGATCTCATCGTGCGCATCGCCTGGCTGCTCTGGGACCGACCCCGGCCCGACCTCATCCTCGACGGCGCCGCCGCGCCCGGCTTCGCCTCCTTCCCCTCCGGTCACGCCGCGAAGAGCGTCGCCGTCTACGGCATGCTCGCCTTCCTCTGGGGCCGGTCCTCGACCAGCACCGCCGAACGCGCGCTCGCCGCCGCACTCGCCACCACCACCGTCCTCCTCGTCGTGATCGGGCGGCTCCGCATGGGCGTCCACTGGCCCAGCGACATCGTCGCCGGCGCACTCCTCGGCATCGCCTGGCTCACCGCCCTCGCCCTCGCGCTCTCCCGCGCCGAACGCGCCGCAACGACCAATAACACCGGCGCCGCCGAGCCCGCCGCGCCGTAGGACGACGGCCGCCTCAATCCGCCGCCACCGCCGACTTCTTCCACTCGCCGATCGCGCTCCGCGCCGCACGGTAGCCCTCCTCCAGAAAATAGTGCGTGCGCGTGAAATCGAACGTCGAGATCCCGTCGAGCCGGGGCCTCACGTAGATCAACGGCGGGCCGCTCCACCCCTCCAACACCGCCTCCCGCTGCGCGTGGCTCATGATGTCGTAGACCCGATGGTGAATCGCCACCATCCCCTTCGAAATCGTGTCCAGCGAATCCTTTACCGGCCCCGCGGACACGTCCACCGCCACGACCAGCTCCGCACCGCGATCCCGCGCCCGCTCCACCGCCAGCGCCGCGCCCACGCCCCCATCCACGTAGTGCCGCCCCCCGATCTCCACCGGCGGGTAGAACATCGGCAGCGCGCACGACGCATGGACCGCTTCCGCCAGAGACACGTCCGTCCGGCCGCCCGCGCCGAACCACTCCGTCTGCCCCGTCTCCAGATCCACCGCGTTCAGCGACAACGGCAGTGCCAGATCCTCGAACCGCTCCACCGGCAGGATCGACCGGATGTAATCCGCCAACCGTTCCCCGTGAAAGATGCTCCGCTGGCGGATCCCGTTCAGCAGCACCGACCGCCCGTTCATCGACACGATGTCCCGCTTCCGCAACGCAACCGCCAGCGGCGCCAGCTCGCGCCACCCCATCCCCCCCGCGATACACGCGCCCACCAGCGCGCCGATGCTCGTCCCGACGATCTCCTTCACCTCCAACCCCGCCTCCTCGATCGCCTTCCACGCCCCGATGTGCGCCATCCCCTTCACCCCGCCGCCGCCCAGGACCAGGATCACCCGCTGCATGCTCCGCTCTCCTCGCTCTCCGGCCCCTCCACGGGCCGCCGTGTCACCCGCCTTCACCACCGCGCCCGATGCCCGGCCGCGACCGACCTCCCCCCCTCGATCTACAACGCGCGAACGACCGCGGTTTCACACGCAGAAACCGTGCGTCCGCCCCACTTGACACGTGCGTGCGCGGGGGGTAGCTTCTTATGATATTGAGAATCATTCTTGAAACCGCAGTCGCCGCACCTTGAGGGCGAGGAGAGCGAATGAGTGAGCCGCTTCTGAAGATTTCGGATCTGCACGCCGTGGTCGCCGAGGACGGGAAGGAGATCCTCCGGGGCGTGGAGCTGGAGCTGAACGCCGGTGAGATCCACGCGATCATGGGGCCGAACGGCTCGGGGAAGAGCACGCTGGCGAAGGTGCTGTGCGGACACCCCGCGTACGAGGTCACGGGCGGCAGCGTGCTCTACAAGGGGCAGGACCTGCTGGAGATGGAGCCGGACGAGCGGGCGCGGGCCGGGGTGTTCCTGGCGTTCCAGTACCCGATGGAGATCCCGGGCGTGTCGATCGCCAACTTCCTGCGCACGGCGGTGCAGGCGAAGAACCCGGACGAGGAGGTCGACATCTTCGACTTCCAGGAGCAGTTGCTGGACCGGATGCAGCTGCTGGAGATGGATCCGTCGTTCGCGGAGCGTTCGGTCAACGACGGTTTCAGCGGCGGTGAGAAGAAGCGCAACGAGATCCTCCAGATGGCGATGCTGGAGCCGACGCTCGCGGTGATGGACGAGACGGACTCGGGGCTGGACATCGACGCGCTGAAGATCGTGTCGAACGGCGTGAACAAGCTGCACGCCGAGCGTCCGGAGATGACGGTCCTCATGATCACGCACTACCAGCGTCTGCTGAACTACATCAAGCCGCAGTTCGTGCACGTGATGGCGAACGGCCGGATCGTGCAGTCGGGCGGTCCGGAGCTGGCGCTCGAGCTGGAGGAGAAGGGGTACGAGCTGTACCGGGGCGAGCCCGCGTCGGTCTGACGACCGACGCCGGCTCGGGAGCGCCCGCTAACGGCGGCTGAACAGCCGCCGTTAGCGGGCGGGCGCCGGGGCTGGCGCCCCGGGGAGCGGCGCCCTTTGGGCGCCGGGGGGCGCACTCGCAGAGCGCGGGGCGGCGGCTGCGCCGCCGGGGGTGGCCGGGCTTCGCCCGGCCGGGAGCGCCGGCCGGTGGCCGGGCGGGGGCGGGTCCCGAAGTGTCGGGCCGCCCGTCGATGGTCGACGGCCCGAAGGGCCGAACCCGCGGCGCAGCCGCGCACCCGGCGCCCGCAGGGCGCCGCACCCGGCCGCGCAGCGGCCGCTCCCGCCGGGCGGAGCACGGCGCCCCGGGTCCGCAGGACCCGCACCCGGCCGCGCAGCGGCCGCGCCCGGCGCGACCGCGCCGCACCCGGGCCGAAGGCCCGCTCCCCGCTCCGGCACGGAGCGGCAAACTCAGGCATCGCGGAAAGGACGCAACCATGCCGCAGAACGAAACGATCGAGGGTCTCGGTCTCGACACGTACAAGTACGGCTTCGTCACGAAGGACAAGCCGGTTTTCAAGGCGCAGCGGGGGCTCTCCGAGGAGGTCGTCCGGCAGATCTCGGCGCACAAGGAGGAGCCGGAGTGGATGTTGAAGTTCCGGCTGAAGGCGCTGGAGATCTACCGGTCGAAGCCGATGCCGACGTGGGGCGGCGATCTCTCGCAGCTCGAGGCCGTGCTCGACGACATCTATTACTACGTCAAGCCGGCGGACCGGATGCAGCACTCCTGGGACGAGGTGCCCGAGGAGATCAAGGAGACGTTCGAGCGTCTGGGCATCCCGGAAGCGGAGCGTCGGGTGCTGGCGGGCGTCGGCGCGCAGTACGAATCGGAGATGGTCTACCACTCGCTGAAGAAGGAGTGGGAGGAGAAGGGGATCATCTTCGAGTCGATCGAGAACGGGCTGAAGCTGTACCCCGAGCTGTTCCGCGAGCATTTCGGCACGGTCGTGCCGCCGGGGGACAACAAGTTCTCGGCGCTGAACTCGGCGGTCTGGTCGGGCGGCTCGTTCGTCTACATCCCGCCGGGGGTGAAGGTCGAGATCCCGTTGCAGGCGTACTTCCGCGTGAACACGGAGCAGCTCGGCCAGTTCGAGCGGACGCTGATCATCGCGGACGAGGGATCGCAGGCGCACTACATCGAGGGGTGCACGGCGCCGGTCTACTCGACGGACTCGTTCCATTCGGGCGTGATCGAGATCATCGTCAAGAAGGGCGCGCGGTTCCGGTACACGACGATCCAGAACTGGTCGAAGAACATGTACAACCTCGTGACGCAGCGGGCGCTGGTGCACGAGGACGCGACGATGGAGTGGCTGGACGGGAACCTGGGCTCGAAGCTGACGATGAAGTACCCGTCGTGCTACCTGGTCGGGCAGGGTGCGCACGGGCAGATCCTGTCGATCGGCTACGCGGGCGACGGTCAGCACCAGGACACGGGCGGCAAGGTCGTGCACGCGGCGCCGCACACGACGTCGCAGGTGATCTCGAAGTCGATCTCGAAGGGGAACGGCCGCGCGTCGTACCGGGGGCTGGTGAAGGTGTACGAGGGCGCGCGGAACGCGAAGTCGAACGTGGAGTGCGACGCGCTGCTGATCAACGACGTGTCGCGCACGGACACGTTCCCGTACATCGAGATCGAGGAGCACACGGCGAACGTGGGCCACGAGGCGTCGGTCTCGAAGATCGGCGAGGAGCAGCTGTTCTATCTGATGAGCCGGGGGCTGTCCGAAGACGAGGCCGCGGCGATGGTCGTGCGGGGCTTCATCGAGCCGATCGCGAAGGAGCTGCCGCTCGAGTACGCCGTCGAGCTGAACCGACTGATCGAGCTGGAGATGGAGGGGAGCGTTGGCTAGCGGGCCCTTCCCGTGCGAGCCCGACGCCGGCAGGCGGCGGGCCTTTCACGAGCAGGCTCGCCGCGGCTGGCGAGCGCGACCCCTGAGGTGGAGGCGAGGATGACCGTGACGATAGAAGGCGTGACCGCGGCGTTCAACCGCGAAGCGGTGGAGTCGCGCGCGCAGAGCGAGCCCGAATGGCTGAAGCAGCGGCGTCTGGACGCGTGGTGGGTCTACGAGGACCTGCCCCTGCCGACGACGAAGCTCGAGGAGTGGCGCTATACGGAGGTTTCGAAGCTCGCGCTGGACGACGTCCGGCTGGCGGAGCCCGACGCGGCCGGGACGGTGTCGGCGGGCGCCCGGGCGATGCTGGACGGGAAGGCGGCGGCGGGCCGCGTGCTCCAGGTCGGCGCGTCGATCGCGGAGATCGAGCTGGATGACGCGCTGAAGCAGAAGGGCGTGCTGCTGCTCGACCTGGCGACGGCGGCGCGGGAGCACCCGGAGCTGGTGCGCGAGCACCTGGCGACGGAGGCGGTGCCGGCGGCGGCCGGCAAGTTCGCGGCGCTGAACGCGGCGCTGTGGTCGGCGGGCGTGTTCCTGTACGTGCCGCGCGGCGTGCGGATCGAGGAACCGATCCGCGTCGCGCGCTGGATCGACGAGGCGGGCGTCGCCGTCTTCCCGCGCACGCTGATCATCGCGGACGAAGGCAGCCACGTCGCGTACGTCGACGAATTCGCCTCGCCCGACCTGGACGGTGCGTCGCTGTCGTGCGGCGCGGTCGAGGTCTTCGCGCGCGACGGCGCGGACGTGCAGTACGTCGCGCTCCAGCGCTGGGGCCAGGGCGTGCGCCACCTGTCGATGCAGCGGACGATCGCGGGGCGGGACGCGAACCTGGACACGCTGGTCGTGAACCTGGGCGCGAGCGTGGCGCGGGTCGACCTGGCGGCGCGGCTGGAGGGCCCGGGCGCGCGCAGCGACATGCTGGGGCTGTACTTCGCGACGGGCGACCAGCACTTCGACCACAACACGCGGCAGGACCACGTGGTCCCGCACGCGACGAGCGATCTGCTGTACAAGGGCGCGCTCTACGACCGCGCGAAGACGGTGTTCCGCGGGATCATCCGGGTGCACCCGAAGGCGCAGCGCACGGACGCGTACCAGACGAACCGGAACCTGCTGCTCTCGCCGGACGCGGAAGCGGTCACGCTGCCGAACCTCGAGATCGAGGCGGACGACGTGCGCTGCTCGCACGGCGCGACGGTCGGCCAGCTCGACGAGGAGGAGCTGTTCTACCTGATGAGCCGCGGCCTGACCCGCGAGCAGGCGGAGCGGCTGGTCATCTTCGGCTTCTTCGGCGAGGTGCTGGAGCGGCTGCCACTGCCGGGCGTGGTCGAGGAGCTGCGCGCGGCGATCGAGGAGCGGATCGGGTGAGCGCGGTGGCGGGCGAGTACGTGAAAGCCGCGTCGCTGGACGACCTCGCGCCGGGCACGCTGCTCGGCGTCGAGGTCGGCGGCGTGCGGATCTGCCTGGCGAACGTGGACGGCGAGGTCTACGCGATCCAGGACAACTGTACGCACAAGGATTTCCCGCTCTCCGCCGGCGACCTGGACGACTGCCGGCTCGAGTGCGCGTGGCACGGCGCGAAGTTCGACGTGAAGACCGGGCGCGCGCTGTCGCTGCCGGCGATCCGGCCGGTCCGGACGTACGAGGTCAAGATCGAGGACGGCCAGATCCTGGTCGCCGTCTGAGGGGAGGCATCGAATTGTCGGTAGCGTCGCCGGAGATCCTGGACATCGCCGCGCTGCGGGCGCAGTTCCCCGCCCTGGACCAGCGGGTGCACGGGCACCCGCTGGTCTACCTGGACAGCGCCGCCTCGGCGCAGCGCCCGCGGGCGGTACTGGACGCGGTCGCGGAGTTCTACGCCCGGGACAACGCGAACGTGCACCGCGGGCTGCACGAGCTGTCGCGGCGGGCGACGGAGCGCTACGAGGCGGCGCGGCGCACGGTCGCGCGGTTCCTGGGCGCGGCGGACGCCGCGGAGGTGGTCTGGACGCGCGGTACCACGGAGTCGATCAACCTGGTCGCGATGACGTGGGGCTGGGCGAACCTGCGCGAGGGCGACGAGGTCGTGGTCACGGCGCTGGAGCACCATTCGAACCTGGTGCCGTGGCAGCTCGTGGCGCAGCGGACGGGCGCGACGCTGCGCTGCGTCGAGATCGACGACGACGGCCGGCTCCGCCTGGACGCGCTCGACGCGCTGCTCACGGAGCGAACGCGACTCATCGCGGTCGGGCACGTCTCGAACGCGCTCGGCACGATCAACCCGGTGCGGGAGATCGTGGAGCGGGCGCGGGCGGTCGGCGCGCGGGTGCTGGTCGACGGCGCGCAGGCCGCGCCGCACGCGCGCATCGACGTGCAGGCGCTCGGGTGCGACTTCTACGCGATCTCCGGGCACAAGATGGGCGGCCCGATGGGGATCGGCGCGCTGTGGGCGCGGCGCGAGCTGCTGGAAGAAATGCCGCCGTACCAGGGTGGCGGCGAGATGATCGACCTGGTCGAGCTGGAGCGCTCGACGTGGGCGGCGGTTCCGCACAAGTTCGAGGCGGGCACGCCGAACGTGGCCGGCGCGGTCGGGATGGCCGCGGCCGTCGAGTGGCTCGAGTCGGTCGGCCACGACCGGGTCGCGGCGCACGAGCAGTCGCTGATCCGTTACGGCCTGGAGCGGCTCGGCGCGGTCGAGGGGGTGCGGATGTTCGGCCCGGCGGATCCGGCCGGGCGGACGGCGGTCTTCTCCTTCGCGCTGGAGGGCGTGCACCCGCACGACGTCGCGACGATCCTGGACGCGGAGGGGATCGCGGTCCGCGCCGGGCACCACTGTACGCAGCCGCTGATGCGGCGGCTCGGCGTGCCGGCCACGACGCGCGCGTCGTGCTGGGTGTACAACACGACCGA
>DASVDG010000124.1:0-146762 GCA_036381255.1 Longimicrobiales bacterium
CAGCCGTCCCGGCGCGCCCGAAGCGCGCCGCCCCCGGCCGGCGCCGCAGGCGCCGCCGCCCCCGCCGGCGTCAGCCGGCGCCCCCGGCCGCGCAGCGGATGTCCCGGCGCGTAGCGCCGCTCCCGGGGCCGCAGGCCCCGCTCCCCGGCGGCGCAAGCCGCCGGCTCCCCGCGCCCCGACGACCGCGGGACCGGCAGCTCTGCGGTACCGCCGGAGCAAACGTGGCCGGCGGTCAAAGCAGCGCGGCTCCCGGCGCGCCGCAGGCGCGCCGCATCTCGCCATTGCGCCGCCCCGGCCGCGATCCCACGATCGCCCGGATGAGCGACGACATCCGGTACCGCATCAAAGAATGGCCGATGCTGGAGCGGCCGCGCGAGCGACTCTGGGAGGTCGGGCCCGCGGCGCTGTCGGCGACCGAATTGATCGCGATCCTCGTGGGGAGCGGATACGAGGGGCGGTCGGCCGTGGCGGTCGCGGGGGAGCTGCTGTGGTCGTCCGGCGGCTCGTTGCGCCGCCTGGCGTCGGCGTCGGCGACGGAGCTGATCCGGGTGCGCGGGGTGGGTGTGGCGGTGGCGGCGCGCGTCTCGGCGGCGCTGGAGCTGGGGCGGCGGCTGGCGCGGGAGGAGCCGGAGGAGCGGACGCGGATCCGTGGCCCGAGCGACGTCTACGAGCGCTGTGCGCCGTCGCTCCGGGACCTCGCCCAGGAAGAGTTCCGCATCCTGATCTTGAACACCCAGCACGCGGTCATCCGGGAGCTGCTCGTGACGCGGGGGATCCTGGACGCCTCGGTCGTGCACCCGCGGGAGGTGTTCCGGCCGGCGATCGCCGAGAGCGCGGCGGCGGTCATCCTGGTCCACAACCACCCGTCCGGCGACCCGATGCCATCGCCCGAGGACCGCAACATCACGCGCCAGCTCGCCGAGTCCGGCCGGATCCTGGGGATCCCGGTCATCGATCACGTGGTGATCGGCGACGGCCGCTACGTGTCCTTCGTCGAGGCGGGCCTCCTCGCCGCGCCCTCCTGACGCGGCCGGTGCCCGCCTTCGGTGCCGCCGACGCAGCTCGCCCTCGATGTTCATCCGGCGCACCCGCATCCGGCGATGGCGTGCCGCCGCGCGCCGCAACGCGTCCCTGGCTCGTGGGTACCTCATTTGCTAGGTTAGGATGGACATTCGCTGCTCCGGCAGGACGATGCGGCGCCGCCGGCCCTGACGCCGGCGGAGCCGCGGTGTGTCTGGAGCCGGGCATCCGGGGCCGTCCCGCGCCGGACGGACCCCGAGCACGCACAAAGGGATCGATGGAGACCACCGCAACCGCCGACCAGACGACCGGCGCGCTCGATGCGCTGCCGGCTCGGCTGCGCGAGTCGGTCGCCCCCAGCGCGGGGCGCCTGGACGTGGAGCTCATCGCGCGCGCGTTCGCGTTCAGCGAGCGGGCGCACGCGGGGCAGAAGCGCGCCTCGGGCGACGAGTACATCCACCACTGCGTCGAGGTCGCCAAGATCCTCTCCGACCTGCACCTCGACACGGTCTCGGTCGCGGCGGGGCTGATCCACGACGTCGTCGAGGACACGGACACGCCGCTGGAGGCGATCCGCGAGGCGTTCGGCGCGGAGATCGCCCTCGTCGTGGACGGGGTGACGAAGATCGGGAAGGTGCAGTTCCGCTCGACCACGGAGCACCAGGTCGAGAACTACCGCAAGCTGCTCCTCTCGATGGCGCAGGACGCGCGGGTGATCCTGATCAAGCTCGCCGACCGGCTGCACAACATGCGGACGCTGGATCACCTGCGGCCGGAGAAGCGGCGTCGCATCGCGCTCGAGACGCGGGAGATCTACGCGCCTCTCGCGCACCGGCTGGGGATGGCGCAGATCCGCTGGGAGCTCGAGGACCTGGCGTTCAAGCACCTCGAGCCGGAGGCGTATCGCGAGCTGGCCGCGAAGGTGGCGGAGAAGCGGCAGGAACGCGAGGAGCAGATCGAAGTGCTGCGCGCGCCGCTCGAGGAGGAGCTGCGCAAGGCCGGGATCCCGTGCGAGGTCTACGGCCGGCCGAAGCACCTGTGGTCGATCCACCGGAAGATGGTGTACCGCGAGCGGCCGTACGATGAAATCTACGACCTCATGGCGGTCCGCGTGGTGACCGACTCGGTCGCGAACTGCTACCACGCGCTCGGCGTGATCCACAACCGGTGGACGCCGCTCCAGGAGCGGTTCCACGACTACATCGCCACGCCGAAGTCGAACATGTACCGCTCGCTCCACACCACGATCTTCGGCCCGGGCGGACGGCTCTACGAGATCCAGATCCGGACCTACGAGATGCACCGGACGGCGGAGTACGGGATCGCGGCGCACTGGCGGTACAAGGAGGGGCTGAAGGGCGCGCCGGACGAGGTCGACGACACGCTCTCCTGGTTCCGGCAGGTCCTGGAATGGCAGCAGGATACGAGGGAGCCGGAGGAATTCATGGAGTTCCTCCGGATCGACCTGTTCCAGGACGAGATCTTCGTCTTCACGCCGAAGGGCGACGTGAAGCAGCTGCCGAAGGGCGCGACGCCGATCGACTTCGCGTTCGCGGTGCACACGGAGGTCGGGCTGCACTGCTCGGGCGCGCGCGTGAACGGGCGGATCGTGCCGCTCGCCCGCGAGCTGAAGAACGGCGACACGGTCGAGGTCGTGACCGACGCACGGCAGCGCCCGTCGCGCGATTGGCTCGCCTTCGTCAAGACGGCGCGCGCGCGGCAGAAGATCCGGCAGTGGATCAAGCAGGAGGAGTTCGAGTCCTCGGTCGCGCTGGGGCGCGAACTGTTCGACCGGGAGCTGAAGAAGCTGCGCAAGGAGCGCCCGACGAACGAGGCGCTCGAGCAGGTCGCGGCGGCGTTGAGCCTGGCGAGCCTCGACCACGTCTTCGCCGCGCTCGGCCGCGGCGACCTCGGCATGTCGGCGATCCTCAAGGAGCTCTACCCCGGCGAGGAGCCGATCGCGCCGCGCCCGCCGACGGCGTTCGAACGCCTCGTCGACCGCGTGCGCGGCGGCGGGCGCGGCGTGCGCATCCAGGGGCTCGACAACCTGATGGTCCGCTACTCCCAGTGCTGCCAACCGGTGCCCGGCGACGACGTGGTCGGCTACATCACGCGCGGCCGCGGGATCTCGATCCACCGCACCGACTGCCCGAACGTGCTCAACCTGGGCGAGCACCCGGAGCGGCGCATCGACATCGAATGGCAGGCGGAGGCCGGCGACCGCTTCTACGTCCGGCTCCTGGTCGAAGGCGACGACCGCCGCGGCCTGCTTTCCGAAATCGCGACCGCGATCACGGATACCGGCACGAACATCGGCTCGGCCGAGATCAAGGCGATCGAGGGCGGGATGACCGGCGCGTTCGTCGTCGAGGTCGAGAACCTGTCCCACCTCAAGAAGGTGATGAAGGCGATCCGCCGCGTGGCCGGCGTGATCTCCGTCGAGCGTCGCGAGCACTTCGCGGAGGCGGACCTGGAGTAGCGGCGGGGCGCGGCCGGACACCCGGGGCCGCGGCCGCGCGGGGCGGGTGCGCGGGTGCGCGGGTGCGCGGCCGGCACCCGCGGCCGCCGATGGCGCGCGCGGCCGCGCTCAGGAGGGCGCGGACGCCCGGGCGGCGCTCCCGGCAGCGGCGCCGAAGTCGCCGAACAGGCGGCGGGACAGGTCCGACTGCACGAGGCCCTCGGGGTCGTACCGGCGCTTCAGCTCCAGGAAGCGCTCGAGACGATCGGGCGGGAGGAACCGCGAGGGACTCCCGCGCTCGAGCACGGCATCCTTCGCGAAGTAGAATCGCCCTCCGGCATCGAACACCCGTTCGTTCATCTCCCGGATCAACGCGCGGAGCCGGGCGCCGTTGCGCCGGGTGACCGGGTAGTCGAGCGCCAGCGAGTACCCGTCGATGGCGTAGCGGATGAGGAACGGATCCTCCCGGTGGCGCTTCAACACGGCCAGGTAGGGCGGCAGGCCTCGCGCCTGGGAGAGTCGCAATTGCGCGGTGAAGACGCTGCGCGCGGCCGCCGCCGGCACGAACGCCTGGACCTGGATCAACCCGCCGGGCCGATAGCACCGCTCCCAGTTGGGGAGCGCATCGAGCAGGAAGGAGAACGAGGCCAGCGGCTGCTGCGTCGGTTCCGAGCCGCGGTGCGCGATGCGGTCGGCGGCGTGTTTCGTCGCATTGAGCAGCCGCATCCCGGGCCGGTGCCGGAACAAGCGCAGGAGCCTCCACATCTGCGACCTCGGCAGGACGCGGAGGAGCCCCCGCGGCGCGAGCTGGTATTCGGGGCGCAGCGACGGCGGCGACTCCGACGCCGGTCCCGGCGACGCGTGGTCCGCGCGATGGACGATCCCGCGACCGAGTCGCTCACCGCGGGCGAAGCCGTCCAGCCAGCCGACCAGGAAATCGGCCTCGTTCGCATGCTCTTCGAACACGTCCAGCGCGTGCGGCAGATCGCGCGTCGGAAACGCCCGCACGTCGACGTACCCGGTCCCGACCCTTCGCATCCCGAGCCGCAGCCGCGTGAAGTGGCCGAACATGCCGAACCCGCCGATCGCGGCGTGGAACAGGTCCGGCTCGCGGCTGCGATCGCAGACGCGTCGCTCGCCGGAGGGGAGCACGATCTCGAATTCGAGGACGTGATCGCCGAAACAGCCGGTGTTCCAGTGGTTCTTGCCGTGTACGTTCATGGCCGCGGCGCCGCCAACTGTCACCGCCGCGGTGCCAGGGACGACGGGCGGCCACCAGCCATCCGGCAGGGTGCGGCACCAGAGCTCGTGGATCGTTACACCCGGCTCGACGTCGATGATGCCCCGCTCCGGGTCCCAGGCGAGGATGGAGCGCAGCCGGCCGAGGTCGACGAGGACGTGGCCGGTGGCGAGCGCGGCGTCGCCGTAGCTGCGGCCCGCGCCGCGAAACGCGACGGAGCGCCCCCGCCGACGCGCCAGCTCGATGGCTGCGTCGACTTCCTCCCACGTGCCCGGTCGGAAGACGAGCGCCTCGCCCGCGACGGCGCCGCCCCACGACGTCACGCGCTCCGGCCGGACCGGGGCCGGCGCGACGGCCGGGACCGGGGCGCCGGCGCGCGACACGCCGCGGGGCGGGCGCTCCACGCTTCGCCTCGCGTCCATCAGAGCCTCAGCCGCGCGAGGAGCGCCGACGGCATGGCCCGGACGACAAGACTGACCAGGCGCCAGCGCCCGGGCACGTACGCGACGGCGCGGCCTCGCGCCGCGGCACGGAGGATCAGCTCGGCCGCCCGGTCGGCGGAGACGATCCCCCGCAGACCGGGGAGCCCCGCCGTCATCGGCGTGTCCACGAAGCCGGGCTTGATCGTGCTGACCGTGACGCCCTCGGATCGGAGGCGGTGTCGCAGCGATTCCAGGTAGTGCGAGAAGGCGGCCTTCGACGCGCCGTACGCGGGGTTGCCGCCGCGGCCCCGGTCGCCGGCGATCGACCCGATGCCGACGATCGTGCCGGCGCCGCGGCGGCGGAAGTGCTCGGCGGCTTCGTTCAGCCACGCGACGGCGCCGATCAGGTTGACCTCGATGCACGCCCGGTCCTGGACCGTGTCGTATTCGTCCCAGCCGATCCGGGGCATCCGCCCGGCGGCGTAGACGACCAGGTCGAGGCCGCCGAGGTCGTGGTCGATGCGGCGGAACACGCTCGGAACGGTGTCGACCTGCGTCACGTCGTGGACGACGACGTGGGCGCGGCCGGCGCCGAATCGCTCCGCGAGTGCGGCCGCGCGCGCTTCCAGAAGATCGCCGCGCCGGGCGACGAGCGCGACGCGCGTGCCGCCGGCCACCAGCCGGTCCGCCAGCGCGGCGCCGATCCCCGAGGATGCCCCGATCACGGCGGCCGCGCGCCAGCGCGGGGTCGCGGCCGAGACTTCCGTCGATCGCGCGTCGGACGGCAATCCGGTCATACGGCCTCAATCCAGGACGTAGATGATCACGACGGCCGTCAGCCCCCAGAGGAGCACGCTGATGAGGAGCGGGCGGTCGGTCAGCAGCGCCTCTTCCGGATGGCCGCCGCCGTCCTCCTGGTAGACGAGGTACAGGTACCGGAAGATCCCGAAGAGGACGAAGGGGATCGTATAGGCGAGCCGCTCCGTCCCGAAATTCGCGCGCGTCGATTCCGCGATCGTGTACAGCGCGTACGTGCTCACGGTGACCGCGGCCAGGATCGCGATCAGCTGGTCGATCAGCACGGCGCTGTAGGCGGCGAGGATCGGCCGGTGCGCCGCGGCGTCCCGGACCGCGACCAGCTCGTGGCGCCGCTTCCCTGCCGCGAGGAACAGCGCGAGGAAGAGCGTGCAGAGCAGGAGCCAGGGCGAGATCGCCACGTCGAGCGCGGCGGCGCCGCCGATGCCGCGCAGGACGAAACCAGCGGCGATCAGGAAGATGTCGAGGATGACGACGTGTTTCCAGACCAGCGTGTACCCGATGTTCGCCAGCAGGTAGGCGGCGCACACCAAGGCGAACAGCGCGTCGAGCAGGGCGGCGCCGGCGAAGCTCAGCGGGAGGAGGAGCGCGAGCGCGCCGATCGCCGTTCCGGGGGTGAGCGCGCCGGACGCGAGCGGGCGCGTCCGCTTCCCCGGATGTCGACGGTCCGCCTCGCGGTCGACGAGGTCGTTGAACAGATAGACCGCGCCGGAAATGGCGCAGAAGATGACGAGCGCGATCGCCGCGCGGAGTGCGTGGGCCGGATCCTCGAGCCGCTCCGCGAAGACGAGCGGGGCGACGACGACCAGATTCTTGAGCCACTGCCGCGGACGCAGCGAACGCCAGACCAGCGTGAGGCGTCGCATGCGCGTGCGCGGCGCGGCAGCGGGAGATTGCGCCTCGGCCGGAGGGTCTCGCGTCAGGGGCGGCATCATCGGTCGTGGAGGTAGCGCACGACGTAGGGACGGTCCGTCCGGACGAAGCGGAATCCGTCGACGTTCATCGCCCGCTCGCCTCGTTCCCACGCCGCGAGCACGGCGGGGAGCACCGGCTCGGCCGGGTCGAACTGACCGAGCTCGACGAAGTCCGGCCGCTCCTCGCGTAGGTAACGATCGAACCGGCGCAGCCCGGTCTCCGGGTCGACGTAGCGGCCGAAGTCGGCGTCGGTCCGCCCGTCCAGGCTGAGGATTCGGACCGTGCCGTCATCGGCCAGGAAGTACCGGAGCTGGACCTCCGTGACGGCGATGGAGATCGGCCGCGGGTCCGCGTCCGTCACGCCGAGTTCCCGCAGGAAACGCGCGGTGAAGCGCGGTCGTTCGCTCACGGCCGCCGCGACCGCGCCGTGCGGGTGCCCGATCGGGGCGCCCCGCCGCCGAAGCCCGTCCGCGAGATGGAACGCCGCCAGCCACGCCACGCACGCGGCCGCGCCCACTCCCGCGACGCGGCGCATGCCGGCCGCGCGCAGCCGATGGTGGAGGAGCACCAGCGTCCCACTGCCGACGCCGAAGACGAACGGGAGGAAGGGGAGCCAGTAACGGCTCGTGTGGGCCGCCCCCGCGATGAACGTGTAGAACGCCAGCATCGCCGCCGTCAGCAACAGCGTGAACGTCGCGGGCGCGCGCCAGGGCGGCGCCACGGTACGGCGGACGCCGTGCATCGCGGCCGGCGCGATCCGGCCGACCCGGCTCACGGCGAGCCCCAGCGACAGCGGCAGGTAGCCGACCAGGAGGAGGAGCGAGCTCGGGTCGGCGTGGATCGATCCGATCCGCACGCTGTCTCGAAGGCCGGTCGCCAGCCGGGCCGCCGCGGAATCCGGGATCGGTGAGCCCGTCGCATGGAGGTTGGCCAGGATCGAGACGACGACGCCGATCGCAGCGCCGGCGATCACGCCGAGCGTGAGCCGCGACGGTCCGCGGTCGCGCACCGCCAGGTAGCCGGCGAGCACCGTCGTGAAGATCACGCCCTCCGGGCGCGTGAGCGTCGCGAGCGCAGAGAGCGAGAACGCGAGCGCGACGCGCCGGGCGGCGGGCGGAGCGGCGAACACCGCCGCGAACAGGAGGACCAGTTGCAGCGCGAACGCGCTCGCCTCCATCCCGGTGACCGCGTTGCGGAAGACGGACGGGTTGAGCGCGTACGCGGATGCGGCCAGGAGGCCGGCGGCCCGGCTCCCGTAGATGCGGGCCCAGCAGACGGCCATGACCAGCGCGGTGCCGCACCAGGCCACGATGCACACGGCCTTGACCACCCATGCGACGGCCGCGGGGTCGAGCACGCGGAAGAGCCCCGCGAGCAGAAACGTCCACAGGAGACTCGTCGATGCGCCGACGGATTCGCCCGCGTTGAATTCGAACGGGCGGCCCTGCGCCATGAGCTCCGCGATCCGCAGGTGGATGACCGCATCACCCGCCCAGACGGCCACGGTGCGGCGTATCACGAGCACGACGACCGCGCAGACCCCGACGACGATCGCCGGCACGGAAATCGGAACCGACGGCGGCTCGCCGCCGCGGATGGGGCCCGGCTCCGGGATGGGGCTTCGCTCGGAAAGCTGCGCTGCGTCGTTCATCGCCACCGCCAGCAAGCCGATCGAGTCGGCGGGGAAAGTACCGGCGGGCCATCGCGGGAGCAAACGAGAACGGGCCGGCTCAGAAGATATTCACAATGCGCGCGAACCCGAATACCAGGCTGATCGAGCGGTGTTTGCCGCCGCCGGGCGCATCGACGCCGTCGACATCATCGAGCCAGAGGCCGGTCGAGCTCGCACCGCCGTCGGTGTCCTCGACGTCGAAAAGCCCCTGGTTGTAGCGCAGGCTGGCCTGTATCGTGCCGCCCGTCACATCGAGCTCGACGCCGCCCCCGACGGCGATGCCGAGGTCGAACTTCTCGGTGGCGAGCTTGGCGTCGATGTCCTGGTAGCCATCGGCGATGTAGTTGGCGGTCACGCGGTACGCACCGACCGGTCCAGCCAGCAGGAACGGCCGCACCGCCCACGCATCGTAGCTCACACGGGCAAGGATCGGTACCTCCAGGTAGCCGACGCTGTAAGTGGCCTCGAACTCGTTGCCCTCCGTATCGATCGCAGGGAATACGAGCCCCTTCTGCGTCATGACGAGCTCGGGCTGTATGGCGAACCGCCCGTCCGCGCCGATGACGAAGTAGAGCCCCCAGGTGGCGCCGATCCGCGGGTCCAGTGTACCGGTGGGGTCGTCGAACGTCATGTTCGAGAAGGCGGGGCCGAACACCATGCCCGCCTGGATCTCCTGCGCCCCGGCCGGGGCGGCCATGGCCGTGCCGAGCAGGATGAACGTCGTCGTCCCGACAAGCTTACGCATCAGGGTCCTCCCTCCCCTGAGGGGTTCGAGCGCCGCGGTCTCGTCGTCACGCCGGCGGCCGAAGACGTCGTCGTGACATTGCTGTGTCGTACGGGAGCGGGCGCCGGGTCGATGGGCACGCCGCGACCACCCCACGGGTCGGGCGGCGGGAAGGGGCCCGGCAACGGGGGTGGGTTCTCGAGCGCAACGGGCCCCAAGATAATGTGTCGCCGATCGGGACCACAATGGTTTCGACCTGGCCTCTGCGGGCAATGACGCGGCATCGCCTCGACCTATCACGGCGCTGCCGCGACGGCCGGGGCGTCCACGGGGCCGCCCGCCGTTCCGCGCGGGCAATGCGGGCGCGGCCGCGCGCTCCGGGGCCGCCGATGGCGGCGTCGCGCCTTGCGCGTACGGGCGCGATCCCGTACGCTGCTGGGGGGTAGCAACCAACCATGTCGATTTACGATCTACAGCTTCCGTTCCCGCTGAAGGGCGACCAGCCGCAGGCGGTCGAGGAGCTGTCGCGCGGGCTCGAGCGGGGCGACCGCTACCAGACGCTGCTCGGCGTGACCGGTTCGGGGAAGACCGTGACGATGGCGTCGGTCATCGCCGCGCACGGCAAGCCGGCGCTGGTGATGAGCCACAACAAGACGCTCGCCGCGCAGCTCTACGGCGAGCTGAAGCAGTTCTTCCCGCGGAACGCGGTCGAGTACTTCATCTCGTACTACGACTACTACCAGCCGGAGGCGTACGTCCCGGCGACGGACACGTACATCGAGAAGGACAGCTCGATCAACGAGGACATCGAGCGGCTGCGGCTGCGGGCGACGTCGTCGCTGATGGAGCGGGAGGACGTGATCGTCGTCGCGTCGGTCTCGTGCATCTACGGCCTGGGCGACCCGCGGCAGTACCGGGAGCTGATGTTGACGCTGGAGGCCGGGCAGCGGATCGCGCGGCGCGACATCCTCCAGGGTCTGGTGCGGATCCAGTACAGCCGCAACGACTTCGAGTTCACGCGCGGCACGTTCCGCGTGCGCGGCGACGTGATCGAGGTGTTCCCGGCGTACGAGGAGCAGGCCGTCCGCATCGAGCTGTGGGGCGACGAGATCGAGCGGATCAGCCGCTTCGACCCGCTGACGGGCGAGACGATCGTGCGGCTGCCGCGCACGGCGATCTACCCGGCGACGCACTTCGTGACGCAGAAGTCGACGGTCGAGCGGGCGGTCGAGCGGATCCGCGAGGAGCTCGAGCAGCGGCTCCGGGAGCTGCGCGCGCAGGAGAAGCTGCTCGAGGCGCAGCGGCTCGAGCAGCGCACGAACTTCGACATCGAGATGCTGCTCGAGCTGGGCACCTGCCCGGGGATCGAGAACTACTCGCGACACCTGACCGGCCGGGCGGAGGGCGAGCGGCCGGCGTGCCTTTTCGACTACTTCCCCGAGGACTTCCTCGTCATCGTCGACGAGTCGCACCAGTCGATCCCGCAGCTCCGGGGGATGTACAACGGCGACCGCGCGCGCAAGCTGACGCTCGTCGAGCACGGGTTCCGGCTGCCGAGCGCGCTCGACAACCGCCCGCTCCGGTTCGAGGAGTGGGAGTCGCTGGTGCCGCGCGCGATCTTCGTCTCCGCGACGCCGGGCGACTACGAGCTGGAGCGGTCGGGCGGCGTCGTCGTCGAGCAGCTCATCCGTCCGACGGGGCTGCTCGACCCGGAAGTCGAGGTCCGGCCGGTGAAGGGGCAGGTCGACGACCTGATCGCCGAGATCCGCGAGCGCGAGGCGAAGGGCGAGCGCGTGCTCGTCACCACGCTGACGAAGCGGATGGCCGAGGACCTGACCGACTACCTCCAGCAGGTCGCGATCCGCGTCCGCTACATGCACTCCGACATCGACGCGATCGAGCGCATGGAGATCCTGCGCGACCTCCGGCTCGGCAAGTTCGACGTGCTGATCGGGATCAACCTGCTGCGCGAGGGGCTGGACCTGCCCGAGGTCTCGCTCGTCGCGATCCTGGACGCGGACAAGGAGGGCTTCCTGCGCGACGAGCGCTCGCTGATCCAGACGATCGGCCGCGCGGCGCGCAACGCGCAGGGGAAGGCGATCCTGTACGCCGACCGCATCACCGGCTCGATGGCGCGGTGCATCGAGGAGGCGAACCGCCGCCGCGAAATCCAGAAGCGGTACAACGAAGAGCACGGCATCATCCCGCAGACGATCATCAAGAGCGTCGAGGAGGTCACGCTCAGCACGCGCGTCGCCGATGCGCGGGGCGAGGTCGTGGGGAAGGTCGCGGAGCCGAAGGCCAGCTACGCGGCCGAGGTCGACCTCGAGGAGTGGGTCAAGATCCTCGAGCACCAGATGAAGGAGGCCGCCGCCACGCTCGACTTCGAGCGCGCCGCGGTGCTGCGCGACCAGCTTCTCGAGGCGAAGGCGAAGCTGGGCGAATCGAAGGCGAAGGCGTAGGCGCAGGCACGGACGCACGCGGAGCCGGGATCGGGACGCGGGCCGGGCGCCGGCCGGACGGAGCGAACGGGGTGGGAGATGGGGCATGGCTGCTGAGGAGCGTGATGCGGCGGGTGTCGGGCCGCTGGAGCTGACGGAACCGGAGCTCGTCGCATGGGGCGAACGGATCGGTGCGACCGTCGCGGTGCCGGTCGTGTTCGCCCTGCGCGGCGAGCTGGGCGCCGGCAAGTCCGTGCTCGCGCGCGCGATCGCGCGCGGCGCCGGCGTGGCCGGGCCGATGCCCTCGCCCACGTTCAACCTCGTCCACCGCTACGCCGCGGCGCGCGGCGTCGACATCGTGCACCTCGACCTCTACCGCCTGGACGACCCCGACGAGGTCTGGGAGCTCGGCTGGCGCGAGCTGGGCTCCGATGCCGAGATCGTCCTCGTCGAATGGCCCGAACGCGCCGAGTCGTTGCTGCCGGAGGACCGGTGGGATATCTATCTTGAACGGCCTGGCCAAGGGGACGCCGAAGTCGGAGGCGTACGGGAAGTGAGGGTGGTGCGGGGGGTTCGGCGGGGCGACGCGCCGGCGGTGCCAGACGTGCCGCGTGGGGCCGGTGATGCCGGTGGGTTCGGCGGGGTGGACGCTTAGCGTGGTTGCGGGGACATGACGAAGCCGTACCTTGCGATCGATACGTCGACGGCGCTGGGGAGCGTGGCGGTGGGGCGGGGGGCCGGGCTGCTCGCCGAAGTCGTCGTGGGCGTGAGCACGAAGCATTCGGAGTCGCTGCTGCCGGCGATCGACTTCGTGCTCCACGCGGCCGGGATCGAGGCGGCGGCGCTGGGCGGGATCGTGGTGGCCGGGGGGCCGGGCTCGTTCACCGGCGTCCGGGTCGCGGGCGCGACGGCGAAAGGGTTCGCGCGCGCGCTCGACGTACCGCTCTTCGCCTACTCGGGGCTGCTCGCGCTGGCGGCGGGCACGGGGGCGGGCGCGGCGCCGGTGTGCGCGCTGTTCGATGCGCGGCGCGGCGAGGTGTACGCCGGCTGCTGGAGGTTTCCGGGGGACGGCGCGGTCGAGGTCGTGATGGGCCCGCGCGCGGCGTCCGTCGAGGACGTGGTCCGGGAGCTCGCGCCGGAGGCGCCGCGATACGTGGGCGAGGGCGCGCTGCGGTACCGGGGGCGGATCGAAGCCGCGGGCGGACGCGTCGCGCCGGCGCACCAGGCGGTGCCCCGCGCCGGCGCGCTCCTCTGGCTCGCGGACGTGGCGCCCGGCCTCGGCGCCGTCGCCGAGCCGCGGTCGTGGGAGCCGGAATACCTCCGGGCCGCGGGTGCGGAGCGGGGGGTTCGGGGGTGAGCCCGGTCGCGATCCGACGGATGCGGCGGGAGGATCTGCCGCAGGTGATGGAGATCGAGAACGCGTCGTACACGGCGCCGTGGCCGGAGGCGAGCTTCCGCGGGCTGCTGCGGCGGCCCGATGCGGCGATCTTCGTCGCGGAGAACGAGGGCGAGATCGTCGGCTATGCGGCGAGCTGGGCGGTGCTCGACCAGGGCGAGCTGGGCAACATCGCGGTCGCGCCCGGGCATCGCGGGCAGGGGGTCGCCAAGCGGCTGATGGACGCGGTCATCGAGGAGATGCGCGAGCGCGGCGTCCACGAGCTCTACCTCGAGGTGCGGGTCACGAACACGGTGGCGCAGCACCTGTACGAGCAGTACGGTTTCGTCGAGATCGGCTGCCGGCCGAACTACTACACGAGCCCCATCGAGGACGCGATCGTCATGAGAAGGCGCATCGAGCGTCCGGACAGTTTCGATTCCACGTAAAGACCTGGTGGTGAAGGATATGCCGAGATTCCCGGAGTACCGTCCGCGTCGGCTGCGCCGGACCGAGGCGCTGCGGCGCATGGTCCGCGAAACGCAGCTCACGCCGAGTGACCTGATCCTGCCGTACTTCGTCGTTCCGGGCAGCGGCGTGCGGCGGCCGGTCGGCGCGATGCCGGGCGTGTCGCAGCTGTCCGTCGACGAGATGGTGCGCGACGCGGCGGAAGCGCACGAACTGGGGATCCCCGCGGTGATCCTGTTCGGGATCCCGGAGTCGAAGGACGAGGTCGGCTCGGCCGCGTACGCGGAGGACGGTGTCATTCAGCGCGCGGTCCGCGCGTTGAAGAGTCAGCTCCCCGACCTGATCGTGATCACCGACGTCTGCCTGTGCGAATACACGTCGCACGGGCACTGCGGAGTCGTGCGCGACGGCGCCGTGGCGAACGATGAGACGTTGGAGCTGCTCGCGCGGCAGGCGCTCAGTCACGCGCGGGCCGGCGCGGACATCGTCGCGCCGAGCGACATGATGGACGGGCGGATCGGCGCGATCCGCCGCGCGCTCGATGACGAGGGCTTCGCCGACGTCGCGATCCTCAGCTACGCGGCGAAGTACGCGTCCGCGTTCTACGGACCGTTCCGGGAGGCGGCGGAGAGCGCGCCGCAGTTCGGCGACCGGCGATCCTACCAGATGGATCCCGCGAACGGTGACGAGGCGCTGCGCGAGGTCGGTCTCGACATCGAGGAGGGCGCGGACATCCTCATGGTCAAGCCGGCGCTGCCGTACCTCGACGTGCTGTGGCGAGTGAAGCGGCGGACGGAGTACCCGGTCTTCGCGTACCACGTCTCGGGCGAGTACGCGATGGTGCGCGCGGCCGGCGAGCGGGGATGGCTCGATGCCGATGCGGTGCTCCACGAGTCGCTGGTCGCGATCAAGCGGGCGGGCGCAGACATGATCATCACGTACTGGGCGAAGGAATTCGCTCGAAGATGAGGATCCGACGCGTGTGGGGAAGTCTTCGCGGGCGCCGGGATTCCGTTCCGGCGCCCGCTTTTTTCTGGATCGTGGCGACCTTGCTGGCCACGCGCCCCGTGGCGGCGCAGGCGCCCGCGGCCGCGGAGGCGTGGCGGGGCGCGGTGACGCCGCTCGCGGCCGGGCACTGGGCGTACGCGGCGCTCGACCGGCTCGTCGCCGCGGGTTGGATCGAGGCGAGCCGGGTTGACGGCGCGCGCCCGCTCCCGATCGGCGCGGTCGCTGCGGCGCTCGAGTCCGCCGCGCGGGCCGCCGGCGACGGGCGCGGCGCCGGGACGGTGCGGCGCGGTTCGACGGCGCGGCGAGCCGTGGCCCCGGCCGTCGCCGGCGCGGCCGATGCCGCGGGCGACGATGCGACGTCGCGTGCCCTCGCCGAATTCGCGCGCCGCGCCTGGGCGCGGTTCCGTCGTGAGTTTCCGCCGACCGACGCGCTGGCCTCGGCGTTTTCGCTGGGCTACGAGGAGAGCGTCGACGCGGACGGGCGGTGGCGGGGCGTGGTGTTCCGGCCGCGCCTGGTCTGGGCGCCCGGCGCGCCGTTCGCGCTGCATTACGAGCCGGAGCTGCGCCACGGCGCTGCCGGCGCGGGGCGAGCGACGACGGATGCGGGGCACGGCCGCTTCGGCTTCGCCGTGCGCTGGAAGCGGCTCTGGCTCTTCGCCGGCCGCGAGCGCCTCGCCTTCGAGACGGGTGCGAGTGGCGGCGTCACGCTCAGTGATCGGGCGCCGCTGGACGGGATCGGCATCGGCGTGGTCGATCCGATCGTCGTGCCCGGCATCGGCCGTCTGCACGGGCTCGTGTACCTGAGCCGGATCGGCGGCGACGGCTACGGCGAGGTCGCGGGTTTCGGCGCGGCGCGCGTGAGCTTGACGCCAGCGCCGTGGCTCCAGCTCCACCTGAACCGGACGACGCTGGTCGCGCGGCGGCACGGCGCGGCGGAGCTGACGCCGCGGGACGTGCTGCTGATCCTCGTGGGCAAGCATACGGAGTTCGAGGATCAGCGCGCCTCCGTCGGGTTGCGGCTCCGCACGAAGCTGGGCGGATGGGCGCTCCAGCCGTACCTGGAGTGGGGTTTCGAGGACACGGCGGGGCTGGAGGAGGACCCGGGGATCGTGACCGGCATCTTCGCGGCCGCCATCCCCGGCTGGCCCGGCGTCTCACTGCGGTACGAGTACACGGCGTTCGGGGAGCACGCGCTGCTCTTCCCCGGCGGAGAATTCCTCTCGCGGGACTGGTACCGCCACCTGGCCGGGATCCGCGACCGCTACGTCCACGAGGACGGCACGCCGATCGGCCACCCGCTCGGCGGCTACGGCTACGAACACCGCGTCGAAGCCGGGATGTGGTCGGACGACGCACGCCTGCGGGTGCTCCTCACCGCGTTTCGACGCCGGCGCAGCGAGGGCAACATCCTCTTCGACCGGCAACCGGGCGCCAGCATCGGCGGTGCGCTGGACGTTCGCTACACGGCGGCCGGCGGCCTGGATCTCGTCGCCGCGTTCGGTGCCGAGCTCGGCCTCGAGGGCTGGGCCACGCGCCGGCTCCACCTGGGGCTGCGGTGGTAGCGGCGGGCTGCCGGCTGTCCATTTGATTGACACCCGTGCACTTGCGCTCTATCTTCCCCGTATTCTCCCCGTGAGGCTAGCGCCCAGGCCACCGGTTATGAGCCGGAGTCTCAACAAGGCGATGCTCATCGGCAACGTCGGCGCGGATCCCGAGGTCCGCACGACGGCGAGCGGGACGCGGGTGGCCAGCGTCTCGCTGGCGACCCACCGACGCTGGTCCGACCGAGAAGGGCAAGCGCACGAGAAGACGGATTGGCACCGCGTGATCGCCTGGGACCGGCTGGCGGACGTCGTCGAGCGGTTCGTCAAGCGGGGAGACCGGCTGTTCGTCGAAGGACGGATCGAGTACCGCAGCTGGGAGGACTCCGCCGGACACGCCCGCTTCGCGACGGAGATCATCGCACAGGAGCTGATCCTGCTCGACGGCCCGAGGGCCGAAGCGAATTTCCCAGCCTGACGGAGTGCCCCTGGATGCAAGAGTCGAACGATCGACGGATGCGGACGCTGTGCGGGATCGTGACGCTGACCGTGGCGCTGGGGTCGGCGGCGTGCGGTGGGGCGCGTGCGCCGGCGCAGGAGCCGGGTCCGGAGCCGGCCGACGCGGCGCGGGCGGACAGCATCGAGGCGGCGCGGCGCGCGGAGGCGGAGCGTCGTCGTCTGGAGGAGGAGCGCCGTCGCGCGGCGGAGGAGGAGGCGCGGCGTCGGCAGGAAGAGGAGGCTCGCCGCGCCGCGGCGGAGGCGCCGCAACAGGCGTCGGGGCGTGAGCACGTGGTACGGCGCGGAGACACGCTCTGGGACCTGGCGAGCTTCTACCTGCGGAACCCCTTCCTCTGGGGCGTGATCTACGAGGCGAACCGCGGCGTCGTCGAGGACCCGCACTGGATCTTCCCGGCGGAGCGGCTGGTGATCCCCGGGCTGCCGCCGATCCCGGCCGACGCGGCCGGCGCCGCGGTCAAGGCCAGCCGGCCGAGGCGCACGCGGTTCTATCGGGGGCGCGCCGCGTCGGTGGCGCAGCCGGCGGACTCGGCCGCGGGGATCGTCAGCGACGAGATCCGGCACGATCTCGAGGTGCCGCAGGTGAGGCCGGGCGAGTTCTACTCGGCGCCGTGGCTGGCGGAGCCGGACGAGCTGGAGCGGGTCGCAGAGGTGGTCGCCGTGGTCGGCCGCAGCACGGATGAGAGCCGGCTCCCCGAAACGGCGAACCGGTACAACACGATCTACCTGAGACCGCTGGGCGGCGCCGCGCCGGCGGTCGGCGACCGGCTGCTCGTCGTCCGCCTCGAGGAGGAGGTGGGCGGCTGGGGGCGGGTGGTCGAGCCGATGGCGATCGTCGCCGTCACGGCGCTGCACGAAGAGACGGTGTCCGCGGAGGTGATCGAGCAGTACGGCCTGGTCGAGGAGGGGGGCTACGCCGTTGCGCTCGAGGAGTTCCCGGGTCTGGTCGTGCTGCCGCCGCAGCCGGTCGACGGCGGGCCGGAGGGCACGCTGATCGGCTTCGAGGTGCCGCAGCCGCTGCTGGCGCCGCGCGACCGTGCGTTCATCGACCTGGGCCGCGAGGACGGGATCGAGGTCGGCGACGAGCTGGTGGCGTACCGGCCCTCGCGTCCGGCGCCCCGGGGCGGGGTCATGCTCCCCCCCGAGGAGGTGGCGCGGCTCAGGGTCGTCCGGGTCGCGGAGCGCAGCGCGACCGTCCAGGTGATCGATCTGGACCAGGCGACGCTGCGCCCGGGCATGCCGGTGCGGTTGGTCGCCAAGCGACCCTGACGCGGCGTCACGGCCGCCGTGCCGGCCGGGAACAGAGGTAGCTCGAAGGACGGGCGCCCGTCGGCGCCCGTCGCCATGTGAAGGAGATGGTGGCCATATTCCACGGCCTTGCACTGATCCTGTACGCGGTCGCGGCGGGCGTGCTGGTCCGCACGCTGGCCGGCGGGCGTCCGCGGGTGCCGCGCGGCGGCGCGGGAGCGCTGGCCGCGGCCGTCGTCGTGCACGGTGGCGCCTTGGCCGCGTACGCGCTCGACTTCGGTGAGCTGCCGCTGGTCGGGCTGGCGCCGTCGCTTTCGGCGTTCGCCTTCCTGATCGGGCTCTTCCTGCTCGCGATGGCGGTGTTCCGGGAGGCGCGCACGCTCGGCGTGGTGCTGCTGCCGTTCGTCGCGGTCATGTTGACGGCGGCGCTCGGGATGGGGATCCGCCCGGCCGGCGAGCCGCTCGCGTTCCGCGGGCCGTGGCTTTACCTGCACGTGGTCCTGGCGTTCATCGGCTACGCCGGGCTCGCGGTCGCGTCCGCCGCAGGATTGGTCTACCTGTTCCAGTTCCATGAGCTGAAGGTCAAGCGCTTCGGCCGTGCGTTCCGGTTCTTCCCCTCGCTGGACACGCTGGACGTCGTGGGGCGGCGGGCAGTCGCGCTCGGGTTCCCTGCGCTCACCCTGGCGCTGGCGCTCGGATGGGCGTGGACGGTCCGGTTCCAGAACTCGCTGGCGATCGGGAACCCGGAGGTGATCTGGGGCGTGTTGACCTGGCTCACGTTCCTGGCGGTGATGGGGGCGCGGGTCGGTGGGGCGGCGCGTGGCCGTCGGGGCGCACTCGCGTCGGTCGTCGGGTTCGCGGTCGTGGTGCTGGCGTACGTGGTCCTCCGCCTCACGACGGCCGAAGGGCCGTCGTTCCTGTGAGCGAGTGGTGTCGAGCGGGATGGTGCCGGTCGGAACTCACGGCGTCGATGCCGCGGTATCAACAGAGCCGGGCCGCGGCGAGCGGACCCGGGGTCTCGCCGGACGGGGGGGCATGTCGCTGGTCGTGGTAGGGCTGAGCCACCACTCGGCGCCGGTGGGTGTGCGCGAGCGGTTCGTCTTCGAGCCGGCGGCCGCGGAGGCGGCGTTGCGAGCGCTCACGGAGCGTGACGTGGCCGCCGAGGCGATCGTGTTGTCCACGTGCAACCGCACGGAGTTCTACCTGGTCGAGCCGGCGTCGCGGAACGCCGGCGCCGCGACGAACGGCGCGGCCCGGGCGGCGCGGGGGCGGGACGGACTGCCGGGCGGGCCCGGCCGGCCCGGCGGCGCGGTGGACCCGGCCGACCCGTCGCCTGCGGTGCAGGCGGTGGTGCGCTTGTTCGCCGAGCGGGCGGCGACGACGCCGGAGGAGGCGAGCGCGTACGTCTACTGTCACCGGGGCCGCGGCGCCGTCGAGCACCTGTTCCGGGTGGTGACCAGCCTCGATTCGATGATCCTGGGCGAGGCGCAGATCCAGGGGCAGGTCCGGGCGGCGTACCAGGATGCCGCGGCGCTCGACGCGACGCCCCGCGTGGTCGGCCCGGTGCTGTCGCGGCTGTTCCAGATGGCGCTCTCCGTGGGTGGGCGGGTGCGCAGCGAGACGACGCTCGGCACGGGCGCCGCGTCGGTGCCGGCGGCCTCCGTGGAGCTCGCGAAGAAGATCTTCGGCCCGCTGCGCGGGCGGCGGGCGCTGGTGCTGGGCGCGGGCGAGATGAGCGAGCTCGCGCTCGAATGCCTGGCGGCGGAAGGGATCCGCAGCGTCGTCGTGGCGAACCGGACGGAGGCGCGCGCGAGGGAGCTGGCCGGCCGCTTCGGCGGGCGGGCGGCGCGTTTCGACGCGCTTGGCGCCGCGCTGGCGGAAACGGACATCGTCGTCACGGCCACGGCGGCGCCGCACGCGGTGCTGACGCGCGACCTGTTCGACCGCGCGCTGCCGCGCGGCCCGCAGCGGCCGTTGCTGATCGTCGACATCGCGATCCCGAGGGACGTCGACCCCGCCGTCGCGGAGGTCGACAACGTCTTCCTCTACGACATCGACGACCTGCACCAGATCGTGGACGACAACCTGGAGCGTCGGCGGGCGGAGATCCCGGTCGCGGAGCGGATCGTCGCGGAGGCGGTCGACGATTTCTGGGGCTGGTACGCGTCGCTCGACGTGGTGCCCGTGATCCGCGAGCTGCGCGACAGCGCCGAGGCGCTGCGCCGGAGCGAGGTCGAGAAGGCGCTCCGCAAGCTCCGGCATCTGGCGCCGGACGACCGGGCGGTGGTCGACCAGCTCACGCGCCAGATCCTGAACAAGGTGCTGCACCGGCCGACGGTGCGGCTGCGCGAGGCGGCAAGCAACGGGGACGGCGCGGCGGTCGTGCACGCCGCGCGCTACCTGTTCGAGCTGGAACCGCGAACGTCCGGAACCGACGACCTCGAGGGGGAATGAAACCGAGGCGAGTGCTGGTCACGGGAGGCGCGGGGTTCATCGGCAGCCACGTGGCGCAGGCGTACGCGGACCGGGGCGACCAGGTGTGGGTGGTGGACGACCTCTCGTCGGGCAAGCGGGAGAACGTCCCGGAGAGCGCGGCGTTCGTGCAGATGGACATCGGCGACCCGCGGCTGGAAGACGTGTTCCGTGACGCCGGCGGGTTCGACATCGTCAACCACCACGCCGCGCAGATGGACGTGCGCAAGTCCGTCGCCGACCCGCGGTTCGACGCGCGCGTCAACGTGGACGGTCTGCTCAACGTGCTGGAGCTGGCGCGGCGCTTCGGCACGCGGCGGATCCTCTTCGTCTCGTCGGGCGGCGTGGTGTACGGCGAACCGGAGCTGCGGCCGACGCCGGAGACGGCGCCGAAGCTGCCGCTCTCGCCGTACGGCGTGACGAAGCTCGCGGCGGAGTTCTACCTGCACTACTACCGCCGCGTCCACGGGTTGGAGTACGTGGCGCTGCGGTACTCGAACGTGTACGGCCCGCGCCAGGACCCGCACGGCGAGGCGGGCGTCGTCGCGATCTTCTCGACCCGGCTCCAGGGCGGCGAGCCGCTCGTCGTGTACGGCGACGGCGAGCAGACGCGGGATTACGTCTACGTCGGCGACGTGGTCGCGGCGAACATGCTGCTGACGAACGCGCCGCTCGGCGACGGCGCTGGGCTCGACGCGTGTGCGTTCAACGTCGGGACCGGCGTGGAGACGTCGGTGAACGACCTCGCGCGGGCGCTCATGCGGGCGACGGGCCGCGAGGTCGAAGTGCGGCACGCGCCGGCGCGCGCGGGCGAGCTGCTGCGGTCGTGCCTGGACGCGTCCCGGCTGCGGGCGCTGGGCTGGGCGCCGCGGACCTCGCTCGCGGACGGGCTGGACGCAACCTATCGATACATCGCAGGACGGGGGACGGGGAAGTGACCTCTCTGGTGCAAGTCGGCCTTGTCGCGCCGCAGCGGGGCGCGCTGGACATCATCGCCCACGGCGGGCTGTCGACGCACATCATCCTTGGCGTGCTCGCAGTGCTGTCGCTGGTGTGCTGGGTGATCATCTTCTGGAAGATCGGCCAGTTCCGGCGGGTGCGGCGTCAGGGCGCCTACTTCGTGCGCTCGCTCGAGCGAACGCAGCGCCTCGAGGACGCGTACAAGTCGGTGGTGCGCCTGCCGGAGTCGCCGTACACGCGGGTGTTCCGGCAGGGGATCAACTTCTTCAGCGAGCTGCGGCCGGGCGCGTTGAAGGAGAACGCGCCGCCGACGCCGGGGCTGTCCGAGGCGCAACTCCAGGCGCTGCGGCTGGTGCTCGAGAAGGAGCAGGCGCAGGAGCGCGACGACCTGGCCGCCGGCCTGTCGTGGCTCGCGATCTCCGCGACCGTATCGCCCCTGCTCGGGCTGCTCGGCACGGTGATCGGCGTGATGGACTCGTTCCTCGGGATCGCGGCGTCGGGGAGTGCGAACATCAGCGCGGTCGCGCCCGGTGTGGCCGAGGCGCTGGTCACGACCGTCGCGGGGCTCGCGGTCGCGATCCCCGCGGCCATGGCGTACAACTACTTCGTCAGCCGGCTCGGCTCGTTCAGCGGCGAGCTCGAGGGCTTCGCCAGCGAGTTCATCGGCACGCTCGCGCGCGAGGGGAGGCTGTAGACCGTGTGGCCGCAGGGCAACGGCGGTAAGAAGGGCTCGCTCCCCCTCACGGCGGACATCAACGTCACCAGCTTGGTGGACGTGGCGTTCACGCTGCTGGTCATCTTCATCATCACCGCGCCGATCATGCAGGGCGGCGTGGAGGTGCAGCTTCCGAAGGGCGACGTGCCGGCGATCACGCAGAGTGAAGGCGTCGTCGTCTCCGTCACGCGCGACGGCACGATCTACATCGGCGACGTCGAGGTCGAGTCCGTCGCAGACTTCGAGGTCATGTACCCCCAGGTGGTGAAGCAGAAGGATGTGAAGACGGCGTACCTGAAGGTCGACCGGGAGGTCTCCTACGGGACGTTCGCCGAGGTCCTGGCGCTCATGGAGCGGCTCGAGGTGCCCGAGGTCGGGCTGGTCTACGAGCCGGAGGCGGGGAGCTAGCGATGCTCGGCGTCGGCGGAGACCGGGCGGGGGGGCGGCGCTCGCGGCCGGGCGGGTTCGCGCTCGCCGCATCGCTGCTCGTCCACGGCGGTGCCGCCGCACTCGTCCTGTCGACGGCGTTCGCGGCGCCGCCGCCGCTCCCGGCGTTCAAGGTCTACGAACTCAAGATCGTCTCGCCGCCGCCGCTGGAGGCCGGCCCGCCCGAGCCGGTGGCGGTGAATGCGCCGAAGGTGTCGAAGCCGGAGCCCGAGCCGGTGGAGCCGGAGCCGGAGCCGGAGCCGAAACCGCAGCCTCCGAAGGCGGACCCCGAGCCGAAGCCCGAACCGGCGAAGACGGCGGCGGTGAAGGAGGAGGAACCGGAGGAAGACCCGCCGGCGTCGCCGCCGAAGGGGCGCAATCCCGATCCGGACGCGAAGACCGGCGGCGAAGGGATCGACGTCCGGATCGAGGGCGAGGAGTTCCCGTTCCCGGGCTACCTGGAGAACATCCAGCTCCAGATCGGGCGGTACTTCCGCTGGTCCGGGCGCTCGGGTCTCGAGGCGGAGATCTACTTCGTGATCCGCCGGGACGGCACGATCGAGGACATGCGACTGGTGCGCGGCTCGGGGGACGCGGTGTTCAACCTCGAGGCGATGGCGGCGATCGAGCAGGCCGGCAAGCGAGCCGCATTCGGCCCGTTGCCCGACGACTTTTCCGGTGACCGCCTGCCGGTGCTGTTCTATTTCCGTCCGGCCCGGTGACCATTTCGGACTTTACATCACGCCGATCGCGACGTAAGATCACATGCATCGCTTCTCATTGCTCTTTTTGCTCGTCTTCGCAACGCCGCTCGCGGCGCAGCAGGATACGACACGGTTGCCGACCGGCGTCCGTCTGGGGATGATCTACCAGACGCTGAGACGTCCGGCGCTGGCGGTGCGGGCGTTCACCGGCACCGCGAACCCGGCGGCGGCCGGGCAGATCGGGGACATCGTCCGGCGGGACCTGGATTACAGCGACCGCTTCGAGATGTTCGACGTGCCGCCGCAACTCTCCTCGGGGCCTGTCGACTACGTCGCATGGAACGGGCTCAACGTCGTCTACGTCCTGGACGGCGCAGTCGAGCCGCTGGAGGATGATGGACTCCTCCTGCGACTCACGCTCCACGACGTGGTCTACGGCAATGTGAAGCAGATCCAGGCGTTCCGGCTTCCGCCGCCTTCGGCGCCGGGGCATCGCATGGCGGTGCACGCGGCGGCCGACGAGGTGGTGCGCTGGATCACGGGGCAGCCGGGGATGGCCGCCTCGCGGATCCTGTTCTTCCGGAACAGCGCCGGCGGAGGGCGCGACCTGATGGTGGTCGACTCCGACGGCGAGAACGTACGCCGGATCGCGCACGTCGACGGTCTGCTGATGTCGCCGGTGTGGGCGCCCGACGGGCGGCGCGTGGCCTACACGGTGGGCCGTGCCGACGGCAGCTGGGACGTCATCGAGCGCGAGCTGGAGACCGGCCGGGAACGGAACCTGGCGACGCGGCGCGGGCTGCACGCGACGCCCGCGTACGCGCCGGACGGGCAGCGGCTGATGCTGGCGATCGAGAACGGGTCGGGGCTCGACATTTTCGAGCTGGACGTGGCGACCGGTCGGACGCGGCTGGTGCGCGGCGGGCCGGGCGCGGACATGTCGCCGACGTACTCGACGGACGGTCGGCTGATCGCGTTCAACTCGGATCGGATCGGGCAGCCGCACATCTACGTGATGTCGGCGGACGGCGGAGATGCGACGCTGCTCTCGCCGTACACCTACGGCGAGCCGGGACACTACGCGGCGCCGGACTGGTCGCCGGAGACGTCGTTCGTGACGTTCCACGGCCGGTCGCGCGGGCAGCACCAGATCATGGTCGCGGATGCGTCCAAGCCGGGGAGCACGGTGCAGCAGCTCACGGACGAGGGGCGGAACGAGGACCCGAGCTGGGCGCCGGACGGGCGGCACATCGTGTTCCTGGGCACGCGTTCGACCGGGTACGGGCTGTACGTGATCGATGCAGTGAGCGGCCGGACGAGGCCGCTCGTTCTGGGCGGGCGCTATCGAATGCCCGACTGGTCGCCGGCGCTGGTGCGTGCGTCGGCCCTGACGGTACGCGGCGAGTAGGGCGCCGCGGCCGCGGATGTTCCACGAGTCCACCTACATCAGAAGGAGACGCGAGATGCAGAAGCGAATCATCCTCCCGGCCCTGATCGGCGCGCTGCTGGTCGGCGCGTGCAGCGGCAACGAGCCGCCGCAGCAGGTGGGACCGACGCCGGAAGAGCTGGCTGCGCAGGCGCGGGCGGACAGCATCGAGGCCGCGCGCCGCGCGGAGGAGGAGCGTCGTCGTCTGGAGGAGGAGCGCCGTCGTCGTGAGGAGGAGGCCCGGCGCCGCGCCGAGGAGGAGGCGCGTCGCGCGCGTGAGATCCTCGCCGAGATGGTGCACTTCGACTACGACAAGTACGACATCCGCGCGTCGGACCAGGAGATCCTGCGGCGCAAGGTCGGCGTGCTTCGTGCGAACCCGGATGTCCGCGTCCGGATCGTGGGTCACGCGGACGAGCGCGGCTCGGACGAGTACAACCTCGCACTGGGGCTTCGCCGTGCGAACGCGGTGAAGGACTTCCTGGTCGGCTTCGGCCTGGATGCGGCCCGTTTCGAGACGGTGAGCATGGGCGAGGAGCAGCCGATCGACCCGGCGTCGAACGAGATGGCCTGGTCGAAGAACCGCCGTGCCGAGTTCCACGTGACGGCGGGCGAAGCCACGAAGACCGGAATGTAGGAAGGAGGGGAGCGTGCGGCGCAGTGGCGCAATGAATCCAACGGGGCGGGGCCGCGGTCGGGGTCCCGGCGAACGGACGTGGCGGCCGCTGCGCCGCAGTGCTTCCCTGTGTGCACTCGGCGTCGCCGTCGTCGCGGGCGGGTGTGCGACGAAGAACGATCTCAAGCAGTTGCGGGACGAGGTCGTCGAGATGCAGGTCCGGCAGGATTCGCTGTTCCGGCTGCTGCAGGAGCAGAACGCATCGATCCTGGACACGCTGCGCACGAGCGGCGACCTGGTCATGCGGGTGCGCGGCGAGCTGGGCTACCAGCTCCAGCAGATGGAGCAGCAGCTGATCCAGATCCAGGAGCTGACCGGCCAGAGTCAGCGTCGGCTCGCGGAGCTGAGGCAGCAGTGGGAGCGGCGCGCCGAGCAGTTCGCGTCCGCGCCGTTGCCCGCGGCGGGTCCGGCGGAAGCGGCGGACACGGACGTGGAGACGCTGTACGCGCTCGGGCGCCAGAAGCTGCAGGAGGGTGCCGCGGTGACGGCGCGTTCGGCGTTCGAGCAGATCGTGAGCGGGTTTCCGACGCATCCGAGGGCGCCGGAGGCGCAGTACCAGATCGCCGAGACGTACGTCGCGGAAGGGGAATTCGATCGCGCGCTGGAGGAGTTCGAGCGCGTGATCGAGCTGTTCCCGAACTCGCCTCGGGCGGCGCAGGCGCTGTACCGTGCGGGCGTGGTGTCCGAGGAACGCGGGAACATTTCGGACGCGCGCAGATACTTCAACAGGGTGGTGAGCGGGTATCCCCGGAGCGAGGAGGCCCGGCTCGCCGAAGACCGTCTGCGGAGCCTCCAGGGACGCTGAGGCCGCCGGCTCGACCGTTCCACCGGGAGTCGCGGTCGCCGCCGAGGGGCGACGGCGTCCGTGGCGCTCCCGGTGGAACGTTTCATTTACGCCCATGCGCTGCCCCTACTGTCACGAGACCGAGGATCGCGTCGTCGATTCGCGCACCAGCCGGGAGGGCCGTGCGGTGCGGCGGCGGCGCGAGTGCTTGAGCTGCGGCCGTCGCTTCACGACCTACGAGTACGTGGAGGAGCGGCCATTACAGGTGACGAAGCGGGACGGCTCGTCGGAGCCCTACGACCGGCGCAAGCTGCTCCGCTCGATTCGGCTGCCGTGCGCGAAGCGCGCGATCTCGCTCTCGGAGATCGAGGCGATGGTCGACGAGATCGAGGACGAGCTGAGTCGCCGGACCCAGGACGAGGTGGAGAGCGGGGTGATCGGGGGGATGGTGATGGAGCGGCTCAAGCGGCGCGATCACGTGGCCTACGTCCGATTCGCGTCGGTCTACCGGAATTTCCAGGACATTGACGAGTTCGTCGAGGAGCTGCGCGAGCTGAGCGCGCGGCGTTCCCGAACGGTGCTGGCCGAGAACCAGGTGGAGCTGCCCCTCTGATGCGCAGGATCCGGGGCGGGACGGGCGCGCCGGGACCGGCCGCGGAGATGCCGTTCCTCGATCATTTGGAGGAGCTTCGCACGCGCATCCTCTGGAGCCTGGCGGCGCTGCTGGTGGGCGTCGGCATCGGCTTCTGGCTGGTGATGCGATTCGACGTGCTGGGGCTGCTGATCGATCCGGTGCGTCCGTACCTGACGGACGGCAAGCTGCACGTCCTGGGGCCGATGGACGCGTTCATGATCACGCTGAAGCTGGCGATCATCGTGGGCGCGCTCCTGGCTTCGCCCGTCGTGGTCCAGCAGATGTGGGCGTTCGTCTCGCCGGCGCTGCTGCCGCATGAGAAGCGGGCGATCGTGCCGACGCTGGCGCTGGGGCTGGTGCTGTTCGCGGGCGGCGTGGCCATGGCCTACTTCGCCGCGCTGCCGGTGTCGCTGCGCTTCCTGATGGGGTTCCAGGAGGAGAGCCTCCAGCCGATGCTGACGGTCGGACCGTACTTCGGGTACGTGATCCGGCTGCTGCTCGCGTTCGGGTTCGTCTTCGAGCTGCCCGTCGTGATGCTGCTGCTCTCGGTGCTCGGGATCGTCGATTCGCAGATGCTGGTCGCGAAGCGGCGCCACGCGATCGTGCTGATGGTGATCGTCGCGAGCCTGATCACGCCGGGCGACATCATCCTGCTGACGCTCTTCCTGATGGTGCCGCTCATCCTGCTCTACGAGCTGAGCATCACGCTGTGCCGGATGGTCGAGCGCCGCCGTGCGGCGGCCGAGGACGTCGAGTCGGAGCAATGGGCGCCCGGTACCATGTGATGCGCGCGGCGACGCTCCTCGCCCTGGCGCTCGCGATCGCCGCGGCGCCGGCCGCGGCGCAGGACCGGGCGAAGCCGTCCGGCCGGCCGGCGGCGAAGGACGTGCGCGAGCGGGTGCTGAACAAGCTGCGCGCGCTGGAGCGCGCCGGCAGGCCGCGGGTGGATTCCGCGGCCGCCGTGGCCGGTGACTCGCCGGCGCGCGGCGCGGCCGCGGCCGCGCCCACGGCGGATGGAGCGGCCGCGGCGCGAACGCCCGGCGGCGATGCGCGTGCGGGCGGGGCGGCGGGGGCCGGGCGCGTCGGCGCGACGCGCCCGGCGGCGGGTGGGGTGAGCCCGCCCGGCGTCGCGGCCGACGCGCCGGCTGGCGGGCTGGCCGCGGGGCCCGGCAGGGTGCCGGTGATCGTGCACGTCCCGCCCGACTCGCTCGCCGCCGCGCTGCGCGACCTGGAGGGGTACGCACTCACGGAGTACACGGCCGCGGAGAGCGCGCGGTTCGCGGCCGACAGCGGGCGACTGGAGCTGATCGGCTCGCCGTCGCTGTCGCGCCAGGGGCAGGGGATCCACGCGGATTCGCTGCTGGTCTACAACGAGCCGAAGGCGATCCTGTGCGGCTACGGCAAGCCGGTCCTCGAAGGAACGAGGGGCGAGCCGGTCGAGAGCGAGCAGGTCTGCTACAACATCGACCGCGAGGTCGGCGTCGCGCTGGGCGCCAGGACGCAGTTCACGGAGAACGCGACCTGGTTCGTCCACGGCGAGGAGCTGTACACGAAGGGGAACGACCGGATCTACGGCGCGAACACGAACTTCACGTCGTGCGACCTCGAGACGCCGCACTACCACTTCGCGGCGAAGAGCGTGAAGATCGTGCACGACGAGATCCTGGTCGCGCGCGACGTCACGCTCACGTTCCAGGACGTGCCGGTGTTCTGGCTGCCTTTCATGGTGCAGAGCATGAAGCAGGGACGGCGGAGCGGGCTGCTCACGCCGGACTTCCAGCTGACCGACATCGTGCGGAACCGGTCCGGCTACGACCGGAGGATCTCGAACATCGGCTTCTACTGGTCGGTCAACGACTACCTGGGCGCCAAGGTCGCCATGGACTGGTGGAGCGACCACTGGCTGGCGCTCAACGGCATGTTCCAATACAACTGGAAGCGCCAGTTCCTGAACGGAAACGTGGACCTCACGCGGTACTGGAAGGACGACGGCAGCACGGAGCTGTCGCTGCGGACGAACCACCGGTGGCAGCCGGGCGAGCGGACGTCGGTTTCGATCAGCGCGAACTTCCAGTCGTCGGAGTTCGTCGAGGAGTTCTCGTACGACCCGCGGCAGCTCGATCGTTCGATCCAGTCGAACGCCGGGTTGAGTCACCGCTTCGACTGGGGCTCGCTCAACGTGTCCGCGAACCGGACGCAGTACCTGACGGACGCGCGCACCACCATGACGCTGCCGTCGGTTTCGCTGAACTTCACGCCCGTGACGCTGTTCGAGGCGGCGGGCGAGCCGAGCTGGTACAACAATGCGACGTGGAGCGGGAGCATCAGCTTCACCGACCAGTCATCGGAGCTGAACGAGCTGCTCCCGGGTGCGACGAACCGGGACAGCCGGCAACGCTCGGCGAGTGTGTCATCGAGCTTCAGTCTCGGCAACCTGTCGTTGAGCCAGTCGGCGCAGTTCAGGGAGGACATCCACGGGGCGAAGCCACGGATCCCGGACCCGAAGAACCCGGTGGCGATCGTGGACACCGCGCTGTCGCTGGAAGTGAGCCGGCTGCTGGACTGGAACACCTCGATCGGCTACTCCCAGCGGCTGATCGGGACGAGCACGTTCAATCCGAGACTCTCGCTCCGCGGCCAGATCGCGGACTCGGATGGGATGGAGCCCGTGCCGGGGCCGACGCGGATCTCGTTCGGCGCGTCGCTGAACACGAACATCTACGGCTTCTGGCCGGGCTTCGGGCCGTTCAGCCGACTGCGCCACCGGATCGACCCGCGGCTGAGCTACGACTACTCGCCCGTCCCGGAGGTGACGGAGCGGCAGGTCGCGATCTTCGGCGAGCAGGCGGGCCGCGAGACGAACCGGCTCTCGCTCTCGATCAACCAGACGTGGGAGGCGAAGTACGCCTCGGAGGACACGGCGGCCGCGGCGGCGGACACGGCCGCGACCGGCGCGCCCGGCGAGCCGCGGCGCCTACCGCAGTCGAAGAAGATCACGCTGCTCTCCCTCACGACGAACGCGCTGGTGTACGACTTCGCGCTGGCGAAGGAGGGCGACTATGGGTTCCGCACCACCGACATCAGCCACAGCATCCGGTCCGACCTCCTCGAGGGGCTGGACCTTTCGATCGGGTACGACCTGTTCCGGATCGAGGAAGGCGCGGACGGGGAGCGGGAGGTCCGGACGTTCTCGCCGCGCCTGCGTCGGGTGAACGCCTCGTTCTCGCTGGACAGCAACTCCTGGCTGTTCCGCGTGCTCGGCCTGGGCGCCGCGATCGAGGACGCCGACACGACCGCGGTGGACTCCGCCGCGGCCGGCCCGGCCGGCGCCGTGGCCGGCGCCGGCGACCTGGGCAATCCCTTCATGGGCCCGAACGACATCGACACCCGCTCGAGGCAGATGGGCACGGTCGGGAGCTGGCGCGCGAACCTGGACTACTCGCTGGTCCGGCCGGCGGCCGGCGCGGAGGGCGCCGAGGGGAACCAGCTCCTGCGCGGGTCGATCTCGTTCCAGCCGACGGAACACTGGAATGTGAGCTGGCGCACCAGTTACAGCTTCACGGACGGCGAGTTCGAAGACCACATCCTGACGTTCAGCCGCGACATCCATCGCTGGCAGGCCAGCTTCGACTTCGTGAAGACGCGGACGGGCAATTTCGTGTTCAACTTCCGGGTCAACCTGCTGGACAATCCGGACCTCAAGCTGGAGTACGACGAGCGGTACGAGGGGCCGGGCGCGGGGCTCCGCTGACGACGAGGCGATGCACCCGGCGAGCGGCGCACGCAGCGCGCCGGGAGCGGGCCGGACCGCCTGGACGCGCCACCGATGGTCGCGAGGGAGGCCCCCGTTGAGTCCGGGCGCGGGCGCGGACGGCAGGGGGGGTCGTGGGGGCGGCGTGGCCGCTTGTGGCGCCGTTCCGGTGGCTCTATCTTCCCGCCATGACTGAAATCCTCGAAATTCATGGTGATCGTCTCCGTCTGGAGGACGTCGAGCGCGTCGCGCGCGGCGAGGTCGCGGAGGTGCGGCTGGGCGCGGAGGCCCGGGCGCGGGTCGATGCGGCCCGGGCGCTCGTGGATCGGATCGTCGCGGAGGGCCGGGTCGTCTACGGCATCACGACCGGCTTCGGCGCACTGTCCGACGTGGTGATCCCGCCGGACCGGATCCGCGAGCTGCAGGTGAACCTGATCCGCAGCCACGCGGCGGGGGTCGGCGATCCGCTCCCGAAGCAGGAGGTGCGCGCGGTCACGCTGTTGCGCGCCAACGTGCTGGCGCTGGGCCACTCGGGCGTGCGGCCGGTGGTGATCGAGCTGTTGCTCGGCTTGCTGAACCGGGGCGTCCATCCGGTGATCCCGGAGCGTGGCAGCGTGGGGGCGTCGGGGGACCTGGCGCCGCTGTCGCACCTCGCGCTGGTGCTGATGGGCGAGGGCGAGGCGGAACACCGGGGGGAGCGGCTGCCGGGCGGCGAGGCGCTGCGCCGGGCGGGGCTCGAGCCGGTCACGCTCGAGGCGAAGGAGGGGCTCGCGCTCAACAACGGCACGCAGGTCCACACGGGGATCGGCGTGCTGGCGCTGCTGGCCGCGGAGCGCGCGGTGGAGACGGCCGAGGTCGCCGGCGCGATGAGCCTGGAGGGGCTACGGGGCACGCCCGTCGCGTTCGACGAGGCGATCCAGCGGGTGCGGCCGCACCCCGGCCAGGCGACGAGCGCGGCGCGGCTGCGCGCGCTGCTGCGGGACTCGGAGATCCGCGAATCGCACCGGGAGAACGATCCGCGGGTCCAGGATGCCTACTCGCTGCGGTGCATGCCGCAGGTCCACGGCGCCGCCCGGCAGGCGCTGGGCTTCGCCCGGCAGGTGCTGGAGATCGAGGTCAACAGCGCGACCGACAACCCCTTGATCTTCCCCGATGACGGGCGGGTGTTGAGCGGCGGTAACTTCCACGGGCAGCCGGTCGCGCAGGTCCTCGATCTGGTCGCGATGGCGTGCGCCGACCTGGCGAGCATCAGCGAGCGGCGGATCGCGCGGCTCGTCGACCCCGGACTCTCCGAGCTGCCGGCGTTCCTGACCCGGGAGCCGGGCGTGAATTCGGGGTTGATGATGGCGCAGATCGTGGCCGCGTCGCTGGTCACGGAGCTGAAGCTGCGGGCTCAGCCGGCGAGCGTCGACTCCGTGCCGACGGACGCGAACAAGGAGGACCACGTGTCGATGGGCGTGGCGGCGGCGCTCAAGCTGCGGGAATCGGTCCGGCTCCTCGAGACGGTGCTCGCGATCGAGCTGCTGACGGCGGCACAGGCGCTCGAGTTCCTGAAGCCGCTCAAGCCGGGGCGCGGCGTCGCGGCCGCGTACGAGATGGTCCGCGACCAGGTGCCGGCCCTCGATGCGGACCGGGCGCTCGCGCCGGACATCGCCGCGCTGGAAACCCTCGTCCGATCCGGCGCATTCGCAGAGATCGGGGGGGTGGTCCGCGCATGAGCACGCTACTTCTCACCGGCGCGGCCCAGGTCGTCACCTGCGAGTCGGCCACGGAGGAAAGCGTCCGCGCATCGGCGGCGGTGGCCGTGTCGAACGGACGCATCGCGGCGGTCGGCCCCGAGGCGGAGCTGGTGTCCCGGTATCCGGATGCCGAGCGGGTCGAGTGCGACGGCGGCGTGATCACGCCGGGTTTCGTGGATTCGCACACGCACGCCGTCTTCGGCCGCTGGCGCGCCGAGGAGTACGCGCTGCGGTGCCGGGGCGTGCCGTACATGGAGATCGCGCGCCGGGGCGGCGGGATCAACGCGTCGGTGCGCGACCTGCGTGACCGGTCGGAGGACGAGCTCGTCGAGCTGACGCGGCCGCGCCTTGCCGAGATGCTGCGGTGCGGCACGACGACGGCGGAGGTCAAGAGCGGGTACGGTCTCGCGACCGAGCACGAGCTGAAGATGCTGCGCGTGATCCGCCGGCTCAACGAGGAGGGGCCGCTCGACCTGGTGCCGACGTTCATGGGCGCGCACGAGATCCCGCCGGAGCACCGCGGCCAGCGCAGCCGCTACCTGGATCTGGTGGTCGGCGAGATGATCCCGGCCGTCGCCGAGGCCGGGCTCGCGGTCTTCTGCGACGTCTTTATGGAACCAGGCGTGTTCAACCCGGTCGAGACGCGGCGCATCCTGGAGGCGGGGCTCGCCCACGGCCTCTGGCCGAAGCTGCACGCGGACGAGCTGGAGAACTCGGGCGGCGCGGAGCTCGCGATCGAGATGAACGCGGCGTCGGCCGACCACCTGGGACAGGTCAGCGACGCGGCGATCCGCATGTTCCCGCGCAGCGAGACGGTCGCGACGCTGCTGCCCGGCACGCTCTTCTTCCTGGGGAAGAAGCAGTACGCGCCGGGCCGGCGGCTCCTCGACGCCGGCGCGACCGTCGCGCTGGCCACGGACTTCAACCCGGGCTCCGCGCCGTCGCCGAGCATGCCGCTGGTCCTGACGATGGCGTGCTCGCAGATGGGCTTCGATCCGCTGGAGGCGCTGGTCGCAGCCACCGCGGGCGGTGCCCGCGCCCTGCGCCTGGAGGACGGCCGCGGCACGATGCGTCCCGGCGCTCCCGCGGACCTGATCCTCTGGGACGTTTCCGACTACCGGGAGATCCCGTATCTCTTCGGCGTGCACCGGATTCGGCGCGTCTGGAAGCGGGGCGCGTGCGTGGCGTGAACGCTTGTACTCAGGAAAGGGCGGCTCTATCTTCGATCCGATGACCGGCGGCATCCTGGAAGCGGTGCCCAACTTCAGCGAAGGGCGTGATCGGGCGGTGGTCGAAGCCATCCTCGACGCGATCCGGGCCGCCGGCGCCGAGATCGTGGACTGGTCCGCAGATCCCGATCACCATCGATCGGTGGTGACGCTCATCGGTGAGCCGGCCACCGTCGAACGGGCGACGGTGGCCGCCGCGCGCGTTGCGGTCGAGCGCATCGATCTCGGCCGACACCGGGGCGTGCACCCCCGGATCGGCGCGCTGGACGTCCTCCCTTTCGTCCCCCTCGCCGGCTTGAGCATGGCGGACGCACGGGCGAGCGCCCGGCGAGTCGGCCGGACGATCGCCGAGGAGCTCGGCGTGCCCGTGTACTTCTACGGCCAGGCGTCCGATCCGCCGGGGCGCACGCTGTCGCAGCTGCGACGGGGCGGATTCGAGACGCTGGCGGCCGGATGGCCTGCGGATCGTCCGCCCGATCTGCTGCCGGTCGACTGGCAGCACCCCGGCGCCCACCCGACGGCCGGCGCGACGTGCGTGGGCGCGCGGCCGGTGCTCCTGGCCTGGAACGTGTTCGTCGACGGGGTCCCGCTCGCCGACGCCCGCGGCATTGCGGCGCGCATCCGCGAGACGGGCGGCGGGTTCGCCGGGCTCCGGGCGCTCGCGCTGGAGCTGCCCGCCCGAGGCGCGGTGCAGATCTCGATGAACCTGGAAGATCCGCGGCTCGTCTCGCCGCTCGACGTGTTCGAGGCGATCGAGTCGCTCGTCGCGGAGCGCGGCGGCCGCGTGATCGAGACCGAGGTGATCGGGATGCTCCCCGATGAGCTGCTGCTGTCCGCCGCGGCGAGTCGGCTGCGGCTCGCGGACGCGGCCCCCGGCAGGATCCTGTCCCGTCGCGTCCTGGAGCATCTGGTGGCCGGTGCGGTCGAGGATATCGAGCGATGAAGTCCATCGCCAAGTTGAAAGAGCAGGCCCGCCTCCACGAGCAGAAGGAGGAGTGGGAGAAGGCGATTCTCGCGTACGAGCAGGCGCTCCGCCTTTCGGAGGAGGGGCCCGGCGAGGCGGAGCTGCAGCTGTTCAACCGGATCGGAGACCTGCACCTCCGGCGCGGCCGCCAGGCCGATGCGGTCCGGTGTTACGAACAGGCGGCGGACCGCTACGCGGAGGCGGGCTTCTACAACAACGCCATCGCGCTGTGCAACAAGGCGCTGCGCTATTCGCCGAATCGCGCGGAGCTGTACCGCAAGCTCGGCCGCTACAGTGGAGCGCAGGGGTTCATCACCGACGCGCGCCGCTATTTCCTGGAATACGCCGAACGGATGCAGCGGGCCGGCGAGCTCGCCGAGGCGTTCCGCGCGCTCGAGGAGCTCGCGGACCTGGGCGACGACCCGGAGCTGCGCGAGATGCTCGCGCAGCAGCTGGCGCGACACGGCGAGACCGCGCTCGCGGTGCAGCAGCTTCAGCGGGCGTACGCGCTCCGGTTGGCGGCCGGCGACGGCGCCGCTGCCGAATCGGTGAAGCAGCGCATCCTCGAGCTCGACCCGGGTGCCGAAGTGTCGGCGTCGAGCGCCGCCGCTCGCGCGCCGGGTGCGGGCGACGGCGGGAGCGCGCAGCTCCCCGGCCTCGATCTCCAGTCGACGGCTGGCGCCGCGGGGATCGATGCACGGGCCGCCGTGCCCGGCCGGTCCTCCGGAGTCGGGTCCGGCCCACCGCACGACGACTACGACGGCGCACTCGAGCTGCCCACGCTCGACGATCCCGAACCGGATGAGGCGCCCGAGCCGCTGCCGCTCCTCGACGGCGACGGTGCGAGGACCGGCGGAGGGCCGCCGCCCGCCATCGACGTGAATGCGTTCGATCTGACGCTCGATGCGCCGGTGGACGCGGCCGTCGAGCCGGCGCTCGATGCGATGCCGGACCTCTCCATCGCGCTCGACGGCATGGACGGCGATGCGGGCATCGGCGATGGCGACGGCGCCGTGGACGTCGGCGTCGCCGGCGATGGGCTGGAGGATGCGCGTCCGGAGCTGGACGTCGGGTTGGACCGGGCGCTCGCCGCCGCGGCGGCGGGGCGCGAAGCCGATGCGCTGGCGGAACTCGGCGCACTCCGGGACCGGCTGCACGACGACGGGGCGCTGGAGCGGGCGCTCACGGTCCTCGAGGAGCTCGTCGGCCGGTCGCCCGGGTCGATGGCGGCGCACCAGATGCGCGTCGAACTGGCCACCCGTGCCGCCGATCCGGGCCACCTGGTCGAGGCCTACCTCGGCCTCGCCGCGTGCCTGAGCGCTGCCGGCGCACGGGCCAAGGCGGCGGCCGTGTTCGAGCAGGTGCTTTCCATGGATCCGTCGAACGAGCGGGCGCGGGCCGGCCTGGCCGAGGTCGGCGGGGCCGGCCGTGCACCGACCGCCGCCCGCCCGGCCGCCGCGGCGCGGGAGGAGTACGTCGACCTCGGCGCGCTCGTCGCGGACGACCTGATGGGCGAGCTGACGGACGGGCAGGGTGCGGTCGGCGCGGGCGCGGGCGAGGATGCGGATTTCACGGAGCTGCTCTCGCAGTACAAGTCGAAGGCGACCGAGCGGACCGAGGCGGACGACCCCGGCAGCCACTACGACCTCGGCCTTGCGTTCAAGGAGATGGGGCTGATCGACGAGGCCATCGTCGAGTTCCAGAAGGCGCTGGGCGGAGGCGCGGAGCAGCTCAAGATCTACGAAGAGCTCGGCCAGTGCTTCATGCTGAAGGAGCAGTACGACCTGGCCGGCAAGATCCTGAGCCGCGCGCTGAAGGTCCCCCGCACGGATGATCGGGAGCTGCTCGGCGTCTATTATCACCTGGGCCGGTGCTACGAGGAGCTCGGCCAGCGGGAAGCGGCGCGCGACGCGTTCGAGCGTGTGGTCGACCTGGGCGGCATCTTCCGGGACGTGGCCGAGAGGCTCGCGCGTCTTTGACAACATGCGTCGAAGCGCGTAGCTTGTCGCGCGATCAAACCAGGACAATGGCTCGTTAGGAGGGCGATGCTCCGCACGGCGCCGCCGAAGCTCGCGCAGATCCAGGAACCCGTTCACGCCCGGCTCGAGGGGATTACCGAGGAGCTCCGGCGGATCGTGCTTTCGGATTTCCCGGCCATCGCGGAGATCAACGACTACCTGCTCCTGGCCCGGGGGAAGCTGTTCCGTCCCACGCTGCTCCTGCTGTCCAACGAAGTGGGCGGCGCGCCCAGCCCCGAAGCGGAGACGCTCGCCGCCGCCGTGGAGCTGGTCCACCTCGCGACGCTCGTCCACGACGACGCGGTGGACCACTCGGTGCTGCGGCGCGGCATGCCGACGGTGAACGCGCTCTGGAACCACCAGAGCGCCATCATCATGGGCGATTACCTCTACAGCCGGTCCGTCAGCGAGCTGACGCGGTTCGACCGGGTCGAGCTGATCGGCGTGCTGGCGAAGGCGGCCAACGAGATGAGCGTCGGCGAGATGCGGCAGCTCGTGTCGTGCGACGCCCTGCAATACACCGAGGAGGAATACTACCGGCTCATCGCTTGCAAGACGGCATCGCTGATGTCCGCGGCGTGCGAAATGGGCGCGCTCGTCGGCGTGGAGCGGTACCGTGAGCCGCTCGCGCGCTTCGGGCACAACCTGGGGATGGCGTTCCAGATCGTGGACGACCTGCTCGACTACACGGAGAGCGAGGCGGTCACGGGGAAGCCATCCGGCCACGATCTGAGGGAGCACAAAGTGACGCTCCCGCTCATTGCGGCGCTGGCGGAGATGGGCGGAGAGGCGAGGCGCACGGTCGAGGCCTTCTTCGCGGACCCGGAGCCGACGGATGAGGGGATCGCGCGGATCGTCGGGCTCGTCCGCGAGCACGGTGGCCTGACCTATGCGCGGGAGCGCGCGCTGGAGTACGGGAGCCGCGCGGAGGAGGCGCTCGCGCCGCTTCCGCCCGGGGAGGCGACGGACGCGCTCCGTGACGCCATCGCGTACGTCATCGATCGACGGCGGTAGTCGCATGGAACCTCAATTTCTCGTGGCTGTACGATGATCGGCTCGCGACGGCGGAGCTGGGGGCGGCTGCTCCTGGGAATCGTGGTCGGCCTGTTCCTCGGCGCGCTCTTCACGAAGCTGGCCGTGCTCTACATGCCCGAGAGCGCGACGCGCCGGTTCCTGACGACTTCGATTTCCGCGTCGTTGGGGCCGCTCGCGATCGATCTGCTCGCCGTGGCGGTCGTGCTCGGTCCACTGACGATCAATCTGAACGTACTCAGCCTGGTAGGCATCCTGCTGGTCGCGCTCGTGGTGCGTTCTTGGCTATAGAATTCAACGCGGAGTTGGTGCCATGCCATTCGGCGGCCTGGGGATCTGGGAGGTCCTCCTCATTCTGCTGGTCCTCCTGCTCGTGTTCGGCCCGCGGCGCCTGCCGGAGCTCGGCGGCGCGCTCGGCAAGGGGATCCGGGAGTTCCGGCGCTCGATCACCGACATCCGGTCGGAGATTTCGCAGGCGGGCTCGGACAGGAAGGAGCTGAACCCGGCCAAGCCGGCCGCGACGGGCGGCGAGGCGAAGGCCCGGGATGCGGAGCAGGCGAGCGCGAAAGAAGGCTGAGCGAACGCCGGGCGACCACGACGAGAGCGATCAAGGGGCGCCGCGCCCCGACCGAGTCGCGATGAAAGGAGGCCCGGTGCCGGTTCGGCACCGGGCCTCCACGTCTTGGCGGGAGCCCCGTGGCCCGGTGGTCGCCGCGCCGATGCAAAACGCCCCCGGCCGTCGTCCCGGCCGGGGGCGCTCGGGTGTCCGGCGACGGCCGGGCCCGCGCTACGCTTCCGTCCGTGGGCCGCGCAGGACCGCGTCGCGATGGTCGACGATGTCCGCCTGCTCCTTCAGCGCGGCCAGGAACCGGGTCCAGCGCTGCTGCTCCATCCCCGCGGCGACGCGGGCGCGGAGCGTTTCCTTCTGCTCCTCGAACGCGGCGCTGTCGGCCGGCACCTTCTCGGTCGTCTGGATGATGTACAGCGAGCCGTTCGCCTCGACCAGGCCGCTGGTCTCGCCGGCCTCGAGGCCGAACGCGGTGCCGATCGCCGCGTTCGCCCGGCCGAGCCCGGGCACGAAATCGCTCCGGCTGAACGGCCCGGCCTCGCGGAGCTCGATGCCCCGGGCGTCGGCGACCTCCTCGAGCGAGGCGCCGCCGCGGAGCTGGTCGACCAGCTCGCGTCCGATCTGGCGCGCCTTCTCCAGCGTCTTCTCGCCCATGAGGCGGGAGCGGATCCCCGTCGCCGCTTCCTCGAACGAGAAGATCCCTTCCGGGACACGCTCGATCAACTCGAACATGTAGAACGCGCGGGGCGTCTCGAACACCGGGCTCACGTCGCCTGGCTCGGCCTCGTAGAACGCCCAGTCGGCGCCGTCGTAGACCTGGCCGAGCCCGGCGACGAGCGGAAGCTCCAGGTTGAAGGCGGCCGTGCGCGTGCTCAGGCCGAACTCCGCGGCGGCCTCCTCCAGCGACCGCGTCTCGCCGAGCACCTCCAGCGAGTCGGCCCGGTCGAGGAGCGCGATCTCACTCTCCTCGGTCCGCTCGATCGGGATCAGGATGTGGCGCGCGTGCGCCTCATCGGCCGTGCGGCTCAGCACCTGGATGATGTGGAAGCCGAACGGCGTCTGCACCGGCTCGCTGACCCGCCGCAGCGGCAGCGACCAGACGGCCTGCTCGAACGCGGGCGTCATCACGCCCTTGCCGAACGTGCCCAGGTCGCCGCCCTTCGCCGCCGAGACCGAGTCCGCCGACTCGCGCTGCGCGACTTCGGCGAAGTCCGCGCCGTCCAGGATCTCGCGCCGGATCTCCGCCACCCGCTCGCGTGCCGCGGCCGTGTCCGCCGGCGTCGGCGACTTGTCGAGCACGGTCAGCCGAACCTCGGCGCGCGCCGGGCGCACGAACTCCTCGCGGTGCTCGTCGTAGTACGCCCGGACCTCCTCGTCGGTCACCGTGACCGTGCCGTCGGGCACCACCGCGTCGGGATCCAGCGCAAGATAGCGGACGCGCACCTGCTCGTTCTGGTCCCGCCAGGCGCGCCACAGCTCCGCGTCCGAGACGAAGCCGCCGGAGACGACCTGCCGGTACAGCTTGTTGCGCGGGATCATCTGGCGGTAGTACGCCTCGAGCTGAAGCAGCAGCATCGGATCGCCCGACGAGGCGAGGAACTGCTCGTACTTCTCGGGATCGAACTGGCCGTCCGTCTGGAAGAGCGGGTTGGTGAAGAACTCCGGCGGCGGCGCCATCCGCGCGGCCTGGCGGATCTCCCGGTCCGACGCCTCGAGGCCGCGCTCGCGCACTTCCTGGCTCAACAGCCGGTCGAGCACGACCTGCTCCCAGGCGGCATCCTCGAGCTGGCGCGTCTGCGCCGGCGTCAGCGGGCCGTCCTGTAGCTGGCTCTGCTGCTCGTAAAGGCCGTTGTAGACCCGGATGTACTCCTCGTAGGAGATCGGCTCCCCGTTGACGCGGCCGACCTCGCCGCCGCTGGCCTGGGCGCTGCTGCGCCCGCTGAGGTCCATCCCCCACTCGAAGACCATGAGTCCCACGAAGGCGAGTGCCGTGACCAGCATGATCACCTTCGTGTTCTCACGCATTGTGCGCATCATAGGCCGGCTGCTCCCACCACCTTGCGGCGACTGAAAATAGGGATTACGCGAAAGCTTGAAATTTAACCGTCCGCGGTGGTAGTTTCAACCCGACACCGGTGTGGAGGTTCCCGAAGGCCGGGTGGGCGCGTTGACACGCGTCCGCGGGCGTTTCTATCTTCTTCACCTCGCCGATACACTTGCCGCGCAATCTCCGTGGAGTCTAAGGGCATGGCGGATCCCCATCGCGACGAGATCGCGAAACTGGAAGCGCTGTTTGCGGCGAATCCGGAAGGACGCATCTTCACGCACCTGGCCGAGGCGTACCGGAAGGCGGGCGAGCTGGAGCGGGCGCGGGAGACGGTGGAGCGGGGATTGGAGCGGCACGCGGATTACCCGAGCGCGCACGTGGTGCTCGGTCGGGTGCTGGAGGACCTGGGTGACGCGGCGGGGGCGGAGCGGGCGTTCCGACGGGTGCTGGAGCTGGACCCAGAGAACCGGGTCGCGCTGCGTGAGCTCGGCGACATTGAACGGGCGTCCGGTCGAGCCGCCGAGGCGTTGGAGCACTATCGCGCGATCCTGCTGCTCGATCCGAACGACGCGGAGGTGGCGGACCTGGCGCGGGCGGTCGAGGAGGAGGCCGGGGTCGGCGGCGCGGCGGCGGCCGCGGACGACCTGGGCTTCGAGCCGACGGCCTACGGGGAGATCGATCCGCTGCCGGCGCTCGGCGGCGGGATCGAGGGCGCGGCGGACGAGACGGATTCGGCCGTGGCGGGCGTAGGCGAAGCGGCGGGCGACGGTCTGGTGCTCGACATCGACCCGGCCGGCCTCGGGCTCGAGGCAGTCGATCTCGGGGTCGGCGGCGCGGATCTCGGGCTGGACGTCGTCGGGGGTGCGGGCGACGGGGGTTCGGCTGGGGACATCGACGGCGACGCCGATGGCTTCGCGGCTCTCGAGATCCCCGGCCTCGACGCGGGGAGCGCGGTGGACGACGGTGACGGGTACGACGCGGGGGTGGTGACGGAAACGATGGCCGACCTGTACGCACAGCAGGGGCTGTATCAGAAGGCCGCGGATGTGTATCGCGAGCTCCTGCGCACGCGGGTCGGCGACGCGGGGCTCGAGGCGAAGCTGCGCGAGGCGGAGGCGCAAGCCGCGAACACGGCGGGCCCGGAGGTCGGCGAGCCGGGAGCGGAGCTGGACATCGGCCTGGGCTTCGGATTCGATGACGGCCCGGACCCCGGTCCCGATGCCGCTCCGGATGGCGGTCCGGATGCGGGGCTCGACATGGGTCTGGATGCGGCGTGGCTGATGACGGAGGAGCCGGCGGGCGGCGAGTCGGCGGATCCCGGCGCGGATGCCGCGATCCTGGAGGTGGCGGGGCTCGACGGTCCGGGCCCCGCGGGCGCGGTGGAGGCCGATCCGCTGGGTGGGCTCGAGATCTCCGGGCTCGACGGGCTCGGGGAGGCCGGTGCGGTCGCGGAGGCGGCGTCGTCGGCGGAGGGCGAGCCGCTGCCGGAGCTCGAGCCGCTCCCCGAACTCGAGCCGCTGGCGGGGCTGGAACCGTCGCCCGGGATCGATCCGGGCGCGGGTCGGGAACCGGCCGCGGGCGCCGATCCGCTGGCGGGCGTCGATCCGCTGGTGAGCGTCGATCCGCTGGTGAGCGTCGATCCGCTGACGGGCGTCGATGGGCCAGCCGCGTCGGGTGCGGGGGATGTGGCGGAACCGGGGGTTGCGGAGTCATCGGGAGGGGTGGCCGCGCCCGAGGCCACGCCCGAGGGGCTGGACGCCGCGGACGCGTCGGATGATGTTCCGGGGCGTCCGTCGCAGGCGGAGGTCGACTGGATCCGGCAGAGCCTGGAAGGCGGGGAGTCGGCGGAAGCGGGTGCCGGGCCGGCCGGAGAGGGCGGGGAGGAGTCGGCGTCGCTCCCGGAGCTCACACTGTCGGATTCGGACGTGGCGCCGTGGGGCGCCGGCGCCGATGGACCGGCGGAATCGGCTCCCGACGGGGCGGTCGCCGGCGAGATGGTCCCCGAGCTGGTGCTGTCGGAGCTGGACCTGGCCGCGGCCGAGCCCGAGAGCGGCGGTGCGGGCCCGCTCGAGGCCGCTGCGTCGGCCGCGGCCGGGGGTGCCGGGTCGGCGTCGGCGTCGTCCGAGCCGACGATCGGGGAGTATCTGAAGGCGCTCCTCGCGTTCGGCGGGCCGGCGGAGGCGGCTGCGGCCGCGGCGGCGCCGGGCGGCGGAGCGGCGCCGGGTGGCGAGCCCGCTGCCGACGACGGCGTGATCGTCCTCGACGAGGGCGCGATCGTGGGCGAGGGGACGGACGGTCCCGACGAGTTCGACCGGCTCTTCGGCGGGGCGCCGTCGTCGCCATCGTCGCCGGCCGGGGATGCGGCGGGCGCCGGGGCGCCGGGCGTAGCCGCAGGTGTGGCGGGGGCGGCAGCGTCCGAAGCCGCGCCGTCGCCGGGGCAGGGGGGTGCGGAATCGGATGAGGAGGACGACGAGGACCTGGAGATGTTCCGAGCGTGGCTTCAGAACCTGAAGCATTGACGGTCGGCGTCCTGCACGGTCCGAACCTGAATCTCCTGGGTCGGCGCGAGCCGGAGGTGTACGGCCGGGTCACGCTCGAGGAGATCGACGGGCGTCTGGCGAGTCTGGCCGCGGAGCTTGGGGTCGCGGTCGAGTGCTACCAGGCGAACGGGGAGGGCGAGCTGATCGACCGGGTCCAGGAGCTCGGCGATCGGGTCGCCGGCTTTGTGGTGAACGCGGGGGCCTACACCCATACGAGCATCGCGCTGCTGGATGCGCTGGTGGGGGTCGGGCGTCCTTTCGTGGAGGTGCATCTCTCGAACGTCTACGCGCGAGAGTCGTTCCGGCACCGCTCGTTGCTGGCGCCCCGTTCGGTCGGGGTGGTCTGCGGGTTCGGCGCCGAGAGCTATCTGCTGGGGCTGCGTGGCCTCGTGGCGCGGCTGCGAGCGCGCGGCTGACGTTCGGGAACCGAGGGAGGGAGTGCAATGCCAGCTACGGGAGGAAAGCGGTCGGGCCGGAGCGGGAAGAACTCCGCGAAGGGGGCCGAGGCGAGTCGGAACGGGCCGGGCGCGGTGGACTCCGCGGCCACGGGCCGGGTGCTCATGGACCTCGATTTCGTCCGCGGGCTGATCGCCGCCGTGGACGAGAGCGGGATCGACTCACTGGAGATCTATCGGGCGGGGACGCGGATCCGGATCGCGAAGACGCCGGCGGCGCAGGGCGCGCCGGTGATGGCGGTCGCGCCGCCCGCGCCCGGGGTGGGCGCCGCGCCGGCGCCGGCCCCGGCCGCCCCGGCGCCGGCCGCGCCGGCGGCGGAGGCGGCGGCAGAGGCGCCGACGGAGGCGCCGCCGTCGAACCTGATCGAGGTGAAGTCGCCGATGGTGGGGACGTTCTACCGTGCGCCGGCGCCGGAGGCGCCGCCGTACGTGGAAGTCGGCAGCCGGGTCGGCAAGGGTCAGACGCTGTGCATCCTGGAAGCGATGAAGCTCATGAACGAGCTGGAGTCGGAAGTCGACGGGGTGGTGCGCGAGATCCTGGTGTCGAACGCGGAGCCGGTGGAGTACGGGCAGGTGCTGTTCCGGATCGAGCCGGTCGGGGCGTAGGGCGGCGCGATCCATGTTTCGGAAAGTACTGATCGCCAACCGGGGCGAGATCGCATTGCGGGTCATCCGTGCCTGCCGGGAGCTGGGGATCCGGACGGTCGCGGTGTACAGCGAGGCGGACCGGGAGAGTCTGCACGTCCGGTTCGCGGACGAGGACGTCTGCATCGGCCCGGCGCCGGCGCGGGACAGCTACCTGAACATCCCGCGGATCATCGCGGCGGCGGAGATCACGGGCGCGGACGCGATCCACCCGGGGTACGGCTTCCTGGCCGAGAACGCGGAGTTCGCGGAGATCTGCGAGCACTCGCAGATCGCGTTCATCGGGCCGACCGCGGAGCAGATCCGGCTGATGGGCGACAAGGCGGTGGCGCGCCGGACGATGGCGGAGCAGGGCGTGCCGACGGTGCCGGGGAGCGACGGCGCGATCGCCGATGTCGACGAGGCGGCGCGGGTCGCGGAGGAGATCGGCTTCCCGGTGCTGATCAAGGCGGCGGCGGGCGGCGGCGGCAAGGGGATGCGCATCGCCGCGGATCCGGAGACGTTCGCGAAGCAGTTCGTCGGCGCGCAACGCGAGGCGGAGGCGGCGTTCGGCGATCCGTCGGTCTACCTGGAGAAGTTCCTGGTCCGGCCGCGCCACATCGAGTTCCAGCTCCTGGGCGACGGGCACGGCCGGGTGGTCCACCTGGGCGAGCGGGAGTGTTCGATCCAGCGGCGGCATCAGAAGCTGCTGGAGGAAGCGCCGTCGCCGGTGATGACGCCGGAGCTGCGGGAGCGGATGGGCGAGGCGGCGGTGCGGGGCGCGGCCGCGATCGGCTACCGGTCGGCGGGGACGATCGAGTTCCTGGTCGACGAGGACGGCAGCTTCTACTTCATGGAGATGAACACCCGGATCCAGGTGGAGCATCCGGTCACGGAGCTGGTGACGGGGATCGACCTGGTGAAGGAGCAGATCCGTGTGGCGGCCGGCGAGCCGATGGCGGTGCCGGACGGGCCGGTCGAGCTGCGCGGGCACGCGATCGAGTGCCGGATCAACGCGGAGGACCCGGCGCGGAACTTCGCGCCGAGCCCGGGCCGGATCGAGATCTTCCACCCGCCGGGCGGGCCGGGGGTGCGGCTGGACACGCACGTCTACGCGGGGTACCACGTCCCGCCGCACTACGACTCGCTCCTCGCGAAGCTGCTGGTGCACGCGAACACGCGGCAGGAGGCGATCGCGCGCATGAAGCTGGCGCTCGAATCGTTCATCATCGAGGGCGTGCACACGACGATCCCGTTCCTGATCGAACTGCTGGATGATCCGGACTTCGTGGCGGGGACGATCGACACCAAGTTCCTCGACCGGCGGATGGCGGAGCGGGCGGCGGCGGCAGCATCGTGAAGCTGGATGTGGCGTTCATGCCGCCCGAGCTGGCCGGGGTCGACCTGGGCGGCCGGGTGGCGGTGGTGCTCGACGTGCTGCGCGCGACGAGCACGGTGGTCGAGGCGTTGGCGAACGGCGCGCGGTCGGTCTCGCCGGTCGCGGGGATCGACGAGGCCGTGCGGGTGGCGCAAGGGATCGGCCGGGACCGGGCGTTGCTGTGCGGCGAACGGCGGTCGCTGCCGATCGAGGGGTTCGACCTCGGCAATTCGCCGCGGGAGTTCACCCGGGAGCGGGTCGAGGGGAAGCTGGTCGTGTTGACGACGACGAACGGGACGGGTGCGGTGCTTGCGAGTGCGGGCGCGCGCCGCGTCGTGATCGGCTCGTTCCTGAACCTGACGGCGGTGGCCGACGCGCTCGCCCGTGACGGCGGCCCGGTAGCGGTCGTCTGTGCCGGGCGGGAGCGGCGCTTCGCGCTGGAGGACGCGCTCGGCGCGGGGTTGCTGATCGCGCGGCTGGCGGAGCGTGCGGGCGTGGCGCTCGAGCTGAACGATGCCGGGCTGGCGGCGGCGGAGCTGGCGCGCCGCTACGGCGGCGATCTCGCGGCGGCGCTGGCGCGGACCGCCGCCGGCCGACAACTCGACGAGGCCGGTCTGGGGGAGGACGTGGGGTTCTGCGCGACGGTCGACCGCCACGCGGTGGTCCCGGAGCTCCACGACCGGCAGATCACCCTGTAGCGGGATCGCCGACATGTCCGAGAAGCAGAAACGCGAGCTGCTGGGACTGGCGCTCCTGGCGCTCGCGATCATCCTGGGTCTGAGTCTCGTGCCGACGGCCGTGCTGGATGCGGCCAGCGCACGCGAATTCCCATCGGGCAACATCATGGGCGTGGCCGGCGCGCTGCTCGCGCGCTACGGCTATGCGTTCCTCGGCGTGGGCACGCCGCTGTTGCCGCTGTTCCCGCTCGTGGGCGGCGCGGTGTGTTTCGGCTGGATGCGGCGGTCGACCGGGATCCGCGTCTCCGCGCTCCTCGTGGGGCTGGCGGCGCTGCTGCCCACGGCGGCGTCGATCCTGACGCCGACCGCGGGCCCGGGGCTCGTCCCCGAGCGGGTGGCGGGGTGGCTCGGCCAGGTGCTCGGGCTGCCGCTGGTCGCGCTGCTCGGCGTGCTCGGCGCGGGGCTCGTCGTCTTTTTCGCGGCGTTCGCGCTGCCGATCGCGACGATCGGCTGGAACCCGGCGCGGGCGGTGGTGCAGGGGGGGCGTCGCGCGACGGCGGGTTTGAAGGCGCGGCGCGCGCAGGGCGACGACGCGGTGGGTGCGGCGATCGAGTCGTCGGCGTTGATGCCGCCGGCGCCGGTGGTGGAGTCGCCGATCGAGGCGCGGGACGAGGCGCCGGGCGGGAAGCGCGGGAAGCGCGGCAAGCGGTCGCGTGGCAAGCAGGAAGTGGCCGTGCTGGACGATCCGGGCGATCCGGACTCGCCGGACACGCCGCCGCTGTCGCTGCTGTCCGAGCCGCCGCCGCGCGACGCGTCGCTGAGCGAGCAGCAGCTGGACCGCCTGGGCGAGGTGATGCTGGACACGCTGAAGACGTTCAAGGTCGAGGGCCAGGTCGTGGGGCGGACGACGGGGCCGGTCGTCACGCAGTACGAGTTCGTGCCGGCGCCGGGGATCAAGGTCAACCGGGTCGCCGCGCTGGACGCGGACCTCGCGCTGGCGCTGAAGGCGCCGAGCGTGCGCATCGTGGCGCCGATCCCGGGGAAGGGCGCGGTCGGCGTGGAGGTGCCGAATCCGACGCCGGAAGTCGTCTACCTGCGGGAGATCCTCGAGGCGCCGGCGTTCAGGCGGGCGCGCGGCCCGCTCCCGCTCGCGCTGGGCCGGGACCTGACGGGGATGCCGTACGTCGCGGACCTGGCGCGGATGCCGCACCTGCTGATCGCGGGCGCGACGGGCTCGGGGAAGTCGGTGTGCATCAACACGGTGATCACGAGCCTGGTCTACCGTCACTCGCCGCAGACGCTGCGGCTGCTCATGATCGACCCGAAGATGGTCGAGCTGAGCATGTACGGCGACCTGCCGCACCTGCGGCACCCGGTCGTGACGGATCCGAGCGACGCGGCGGTGGTCCTGAAGTGGGCGGTCCTCGAGATGGAGCGCCGCTACGCGCTGTTGTCGGAGAACGGCGTGCGCTCGTTGCCGGAGTTCAACCGTCGGGTCGCCGAGGGGAAGCCACTGCGGCTGCCGAAGGCGGACGGCGAGGAGGGCGATCCGGACCGGTGGATCTACCGGGACGGGCCGCTGCCGTACATCGTCGTCGTGGTCGACGAGCTGGCGGACCTGATGATGGCGGTGCAGGCGGAGATCGAGCGGCCGCTGGCGCAGCTCGCGCAGAAGGCGCGGGCGATCGGGATTCACCTGATCGTGGCGACGCAGCGGCCGAGCGTGAACGTGATCACGGGGCTGATCAAGGCGAACTTCCCGTGCCGCATCGCGTTCCGCGTGAGCTCGAAGGTCGACTCGCGCACGATCATCGACCAGAACGGCGCGGACGCGCTGCTCGGCAACGGCGACATGCTGTTCCTGCCGCCGGGCACGTCGGACCCGGTCCGGATCCAGGGCGCGTACCTGGCGACGGAGGACACCGAGCGGCTGATGCAGTGGTACCGCGAGCGCGCGAAGGAGCGGCCGGAGCTGGAGGAGGACATCCTCGAGGTGGTCCGCGCGCACGAGGCCGAGGCGGCGGAGGACGCGCTGGATGCCGTCGACGAGGAGCGCGACGCGTACTTCCGCCAGGCCGCCGAGGTCTGCATCCAGTTCCAGCAGGGCTCGACGTCGCTGCTGCAGCGCCGGCTCCGGATCGGCTACGGCCGTGCGGCGCGCATCATCGACCAGCTGCACAACGCCGGAGTGCTCGGGCCGCCGGATGGGTCGAAGCCGCGGGAAGTCCTGGTCGGGCTGGAGTCGCTGGACCACATCTGCGGGGGCGAGTAGGGGCGGCGCGCGCTGCGCGCGCGCCGGGAGCCGGCGGCCGGGCGGCCGCCGGGGAGCGGCGCCGGTGGCGCCGGGAGCGCGCCCTGGCGGCCGCGGGAGCGCCGGCCTGGCGGCCGGCGGGAGCGCCGGCCGCCAGGCCGGGACGGACCCGGGCGGGTCCGGGGGCGGGCGCTGCGCGCCCGGGGGCGCGGCCGGAGGCCGCGGGGGCGGCGGCTGCACGGTGTGCAGCGCCGGGGGTGGCGTCGGTGTGCCCGGGGGGTTGGAGGGAGGGGAGCGGGGGAACGTCGGTTCCGGAGGCCGTGTAGGAGCACGGAGCCGGAGCTTTTCTTTTTCCGGAACCCTTTCCGTTGGTAGTGATGCAGAAGATCCTGATCGGGGCGGTCACGGTGGTGATCGGGGGCGCGGTCGCGCTCGGAGTGCGCAATGCGGTGGTGGAGCGGCCGGCGAGTGCGGCCGGCGCGACTGCCGTCGAGTCGGTGCCGCCGGCCGGCGCGATGGCGCCGGCGGCGATGGCTTCGCCGGGCGTGGCGGAGGCGGCGGGCGGGGCGTCGGAGCCCGGTGCGGGCGCGTCGCGCGCGTCGGGGGGCGCGTCGGCCGGCGATCCGAGCGGCTCGGGCCGCGCTGCGGGCCGGGACGCGCCCACGTCGTCCGTAGCGGTAGACGCTACGCGGTCGGGCGGCTCCGATGGCGCGGCGAGCGGCACTGCGGGGCGCGCGGGCCGGATGGGCGCGAGCGCATCGATGGGGGGCGGTGCCGGGGCGGGCGTGTCCGCAGCGGCCGTCTCCGGGGCGACGGAGCCGGCGGCGCGCGACCGTGAGGCGCAGGATCCGGATGCGGAGACGGTACTGCGTCGTGCGTCGGCGGCGTACGAGGCGGTCCGTTCGCTTCGGGCGGAGTTCGTGCAGACGGCGAAGAACCCGTTGCTCGGGAGCGAGGTGACGAGCCGGGGCACGCTGTACCAGCGTCGGCCGGACCGGTTCCTGATGAAGTTCAGCGAGCCGGCGGGCGACGTGATCGTGAGCGACGGCTCGTCGATCTGGATCTACTACCCGAGCGTGGAGGAGGACCAGGTGATCCGGGCGCCGGTCGGCGCGGCGGGCGCGGGTGGCGCGGACCTCCAGGCGCAGTTCCTCGGCGACCCGCTCGAGCGCTTCACGCCGCGGCTCGAGGGGACGGAGCCCGTGAACGGGCGTCGGGCGTACGTGCTCCTGCTGACGCCGCGCGTCGCGACGGGCTACCGGTCGCTCAAGGTGTGGATCGATGCAGAGGACTACCTGGTGCGCCGCTTCGAGATGGTGGAGGACAGCGGCGTGAGGCGGCACATCGAGCTGGAGCGGCTGGAGCTCAACCCGTCGATCCCGGATTCCCTGTTCCGCTTCGCGCCGCCCGACGGCGTGCGCATCGTCGAGCGCGGCTGAGCCGCGGAACGTCGCGGAAGCACGCGCGGCCGTTCCGTTGAACCGACTCCGCAGGCCCGGTATATTGCCCGGCCTGCGGTTTTTCACGAATGGCGCAATCGGATGAATCGAGTCGAAAAGACGGGTCGCCAGGAGCTGCCGGTGCTCTCGAACCGGCCGTCGCCGCCGGTGCCGGGCGGCGGCGCGGCGGGGCCGCGCATCGGGCTGGTCACGCTCGGCTGCGACAAGAACACGGTGGACAGCGAGCGGATCCTCGGCGGGCTGGTCGGCGCCGGCGCGCGCGTGTCGGACGACGTCGACGGCGTGGACGTCGTCGTCGTCAACACGTGCGGCTTCATCGAGATGGCCAAGGAGGAGTCGATCGAGGCGATCCTGGAGGCCGTCCGGTTGAAGGACGAGGGCCGAACGCGCGCGGTCGTCGCGATGGGGTGCCTCGTGCAGCGCTACAAGGACGAGCTTGCGGCGGAGATCCCGGAGGTCGATCTGTTCCTCGGGCTCACCGAGGCCGACCGACTGATCCCGGAACTGCAGGCGCGCGGGCTGCTCGAGGTGCCGCCGCCGGACTTCGTGCCGACCATGGAGCGTCCGCTCCGCGTCCTCACGACCGCCACGCCGCACACGTCGTTCCTGAAGATCAGCGAGGGTTGCGACCATTCGTGCGCGTTCTGCGCGATCCCGCTCATGCGCGGGAGGCACCGCTCGACGCCGATCGAGCTGCTGGTCCGCGAGGCGCGGGAGCTCGAGGCGGCGGGCGTCGTCGAGCTGAACCTCGTCAGCCAGGACACGACGTGGTACGGGCGGGACTGGGTCCGGACGGGCGTGCCGTCGGGCGCGACCGAATCGTACTTCGTGGGGAGGCCGTTCGGTCGAGAGGGGGCGGCGGAGCGGGGGCGGCGGTCCCCCGCGACCGCGCTCGCGCGGGGCGAGGGGGTGGGGAGCGACGGCGCGGGCGACGTGCTCTCGCGGTACGGGGCGTTGCCGGCGCTGCTCCGGGCGCTGCTGGATGAGACGGAGATCCCGTGGTTCCGGCTGTTCTACATGTACCCGTCGGGGATCCGCCCGGAGCTGGTCGAGCAGATCGCGGCGGAGAAGCGGATCCTGCCGTACCTGGACATGCCGATCCAGCACGGGGCGGACTCGGTGCTGAAGCGGATGCGGCGGCCGGAGCGTCAGGAGACGATCCGGGAGCGCGTGCGGTGGCTGCGGGAGGCGATCCCGGGGCTGGTGCTGCGCACGACGGTGATCGTGGGGTTCCCGGGGGAGACGGACGAGGAGTTCGAGACGCTGCTCGAGCTGCTGGAGGAGATTCGATTCGACCGGGTCGGCGCGTTCGCGTACTCGGTCGAGGAGGGGACGCCGGCGGCGGCGATGCCGGGCGCGGTGCCGGAGGCGGTGCGCCGCGAGCGGCTGGAGCGGCTGTTCGACGTGCAGCGCGCGATCACGCTCGAGAAGAACGAGGCGTGGATCGGCCGGGAGGTCGACGTGCTGGTCGACCGGGCGGCGGACGAGGACGGGCCGGCGGTCGGCCGGACGGTGGGGCAGGCGTACGACGTGGATGGCGTGGTGCACCTGCTCGGCGGCGGGGCGGCGGTGCCCGGTCGCTTCGTTCGGGCGCGGATCACGGATGTGGACGAGGACGACCTGATGGGGGAGATCGTCGGCGATGCCTGAGGTTGCGGTCGATACGGAGAGCGCCCGCCTGTACGCGCGGGCGCAGGAGCTGATCCCGGGCGGCGTGAACTCGCCGGTGCGGGCGTTCCGCGCGGTGGGCGGCGCGCCGTTCTTCGTGGAGCGCGGCGCGGGCGCGCGGCTCGTGGACGCGGACGGGCGCGAGCTGCTCGATTACGTCATGAGCTGGGGCGCGCTCATGCTCGGGCACGCGCACCCGTCGATCACGGGCGCGCTGGAGCGGGCGGTGGTCCGGGGGACGAGCTTCGGCGCGCCGTGCGCGGCCGAGGTCGCGCTGGCGGAGCGGGTCGTCGAGATCCTGCCGTCCGTCGAGATGGTGCGTTTCGTCAACAGCGGGACCGAGGCGACGATGGCGGCGGTGCGGCTGGCGCGTGGCGCGACGGGCCGCGACCTCGTCGTCAAGTTCACGGGGTGCTACCACGGCCACGGCGACAGCTTCCTGGTGCAGGCCGGGAGCGGGGTGGCGACGCTGGGCCTGCCGAACTCGCCCGGCGTGCCGGCGCCGCTCGCGGCGCTGACGCTTACGGCGCCGTACAACGACCTGTCCGCCGTGGAGGAGTTGTTCCGCGTCCACGGCGAGCGGATCGCCTGCGTGATCCTCGAGCCGGTCGTCGGGAACGCAGGGCTGATCGCGCCGGCGGCCGGGTTCCTCGAAGGCCTGCGGCGCGTGACGCGGGAGGCGGGCGCGCTGCTGATCTTCGACGAGGTGATGACGGGGTTCCGCGTGGCGCGGGGCGGTGCGCAGGAGCGCTACGGCATCGAGCCGGACCTCACGACGCTGGGGAAGGTGATCGGCGGCGGGCTACCGGTCGGCGCGTACGGCGGGCGGCGCGATCTCATGGAGCAGGTCGCGCCGGCGGGCCCGATCTACCAGGCCGGCACGCTGTCGGGGAACCCGCTGGCGATGGCGGCGGGGCTGGCGCAGCTCGACGAGCTGCGGGACGCCGGGACGTACGCCGCACTGGAGCGCCGCGGCCGGGTGCTCGTGGACGGGATCCTGGACGCGGCGCGCGAGCTGGGCGTCCCCGCGACCGGCGACGCGTTCGGCGGGATGTGGGGCGTGCACTTCGTAGAGGGGCCGGTCCGCAGCTTCGAGGACGCGAAGCGTGCGGACGCCGCGCTGTTCGGCCGCTATTTCCAGGCGGCGCTGCGGCGCGGCGTGTTCCTGCCGCCGTCGGCGTTCGAGGCGTGCTTCCTCTCGACGGCGCACACGGACGACGACGTCGCGTTCACGGTGGAAGCGCTTCGCGCGGCGCTCCGCGAGGCGGTGGGGTGAGGGGGCGCATGCCGGAACCGGGCGGGGGCACGAACGGGGTTCGCCGCCGCCGGCGGGTCGAGCGCCGGACGGTTCGGCGTGGCGCGATGACCCGCGGCGCTCGCCGGGGGCGTTCGGCGCTGCGCGGCGTGGCCTGGAGCGCGCTCGTCGCGGCCGCGTTCGCGGCGTGCCGCGTGGGCGGCCCGCCGCCCGTGGTCCGGGCGGCGCTGCCGGACGAGGAGCCGCCGGTGCGGGTCGGGATCGCCGTCGACGCCGAGGCGGTCACGGTCGGCTCGACCGCGCGCTTCGAGATCGGCGAGCCGGGGCGCGATCCGGCGGTCCGCGCGGAGGCGGGGGAGCGCTGGACGTTCACCGCGGATGCGGCCGGGCGGCTGGTCGCGCGGCGGTCGGACGGGCGGCGGATCGGGCCGTTCACAGGGCCGGTCCGGATCCGCGTCCGCGACGACGATGCGCCGGTCCTGATCGACGGCGAGCCGTACCGCGGCGGCGCGCTGTTGCGCGCGGCGGGCGCGGGGCGCGTGACGGCGATCAACGTCCTCGCGCTCGAGGACTACCTGCTCGGCGTCGTGCCGATGGAGATCGGGCCGCGGCCGGCCGAGGAGATCGAGGCCGTCAAGGCGCAGGCGGTCGCGGCGCGGACGTACGCGATTTCGCACCTCGGCGGCAGGGAATCGCTCGGCTTCGACTTCTACGCGACCGTCGCCGACCAGGTGTACGGCGGGGTGTCGCGGGAGCACGACGTGGTCAGCCGTGCCGTGCGGGAGACGCGCGGTGAGATCGTGACGTACCGCGGCTCGCCGATCCTGGCGTACTACCACTCGACGTGCGGCGGGCGGACGGCCGCGATCGACGAGGCGTGGCGGCACGCGCCGCTGCCGTACCTGAAGTCGGTGTCGGACCGGGTCGAGGGGGGCGACGGCGCGTACTACTGCGACATCTCGAACCGGTTCCGGTGGACGGAGCACTGGACGGGCGAGCGGCTTCGCGAGATCCTGACCCGGACGCTCGCGGACCGGATGGGCACATCGGCGCCGATCCGCGAGATCGAGGAGATCGAGGTGACCGGCCACACGGCGTCGGGGCGCGTCCGGGCGCTGCGCATCGTGGCCGATGGCCGCGAGTACCTGATCACCCCGCCCGACTCGACGCGGCGGGTGCTGCGGCCGGAGGCCGGCCGGCTGCTGAACAGCGCGCTCTTCGTGCTGGACGTCGAGCGCGAGGACGGGGAGGTGACCGGGGTGACGGCGAGCGGCGGCGGCTGGGGCCACGGGATCGGGATGTGCCAGATGGGCGCGATCGGCCGCGCGCGCGCCGGGCAGGATTACCGGCAGATCCTGGCGACGTACTACCGCGACACCGAGATCACGAGACTGTATTGAACCCTCCACCCGAACGGGGGCCGAGCATGATCCGCCGCTGGAGCCTGGCGCTGCTCTGCCTCGTGGCCGTGCCGACGGCCGCGACGGCGCAGACGCTCGAAGACTACGACTACGAGAACCTCTCCTTCCGCGGGATCGGCCTGGAGTACGGCCGCATCTGGCCGACGAAGGTCGAGCCCACCGCCGCGTACACGGTGAAGGCGGACCTCGGCTTCCTCGGGCCGGGCGTCCGCATCACGCCTTCGCTCAGCTACTGGAGCTCGGCGATGGACGACGATGAGCTGAGCCGCCTCGCCGACCAGCTCAGCCGGCTCGGCGCGCCGCTCACGGCCGAGGACCTGGGCCGCATCGAATGGCGCGACGTCTCGCTCAACGTGGACGGGCAGTACGTGATCCAGGCGAGCGCGCGCGTGCAGCCGTACCTGGGGCTGGGGGCCGGGGTCCACGTGTTCGACGGGCGCGGCGCGGCGGTCGAAGAAACGTTCATCGAGGACCTGCTGGACTCGATCACGGCCGGCGTGAACGCCGTGGCCGGCGTCGAAGTCGCGCCGACCGAGCGGCTGCGGCTCGGGATCGAGGGGCGGTACACGCTGCTCGACGACATCCGCTACCCGGAGGCGCGGATCGGCGCGTCGTTCGCGCTGCCGGCCGGCGCGGCAGCGGGAGGCGCGCGGTGAGCGACGGGCGGGACGTGCGCGTCGCGATCCTCGGGACCGGCGCGATCGCGCAGATCGTGCACCTGCCGGTGCTGAGCGGGCTCGACGGCGTGGAGCTCGCCGCGGTCTGCGACGTCGACCGGCCGAAGGCGAAGGCGATCGCGAGCCGCTTCGAGGTGCCGCGCGTGTTCCGCGCGGACGAGGAGGTCTTCGCGTCGGACGATGTCGACGCGGTCGTCATCTGCACGCCGAGCCACCTGCACGAGCGCCAGGCGATCGCGGCGCTCGAGGCCGGGAAGCACGTGCTGGTCGAACGGCCGCTCGCGCTCGACGCCGACGGCGCGCGACGCGTGGTCGAGGCCGCCGAACGCGCGGGAAAGACGCTGATGGTGGCGCTGAACAACCGCTACCGCCCGGATGTGCGCGCACTGTCGCCGTTCCTGCGCGGCGGCGAGCTGGGCGAGGTGTTCTTCGTCAAGGCCGGCTGGCTGAACCGCAAGGTGCGGACGGTGCGCCCGACGTGGCGGCACCGGCGCGAGACCGCGGGCGGCGGCGTGCTCATGGACCTCGGCACGCAGGCGCTCGACCTCTGCCTCTGGCTGCTCGGATACCCGAAGGTCGAGCGCGTGAACGCGTACCTGCACCCGGGCGAGGGGATGGAGGTCGAGGACGCGGCGGCGCTGATGCTGCGGCTCGAGAACGGCCCCGTCGTCTCGGTCGAGGTGACGTGGAGCCTGCTCGCCCAGCGCGACCGCCACTATCTCCAGGTGCTCGGCAGCCACGGCACGGGTTCTGTCTCGCCGCTCATGGTCTACAAGGAAGTCGAGCACGGGCTGCTGGATGTGACGCCGAAGCTGGCGCCGGGACCGGAGAACGCGTACACGGCGTCGTACCGCCAGGAGCTGAGGCACTTCGTCGCGGCGGCACGGGGCGCGGAGACGCTGGCACCGCCGCGCGACCAGATCGAGCTCATGCGCCTCGTCGCCCTCGCCTACCGGTCCGCGGCGGAGGGGCGCGAGATCGAGGCACGCACGGATTTCGCGTGAACGAACCGCGCTCCCCCCGTAAACGTTCCCGTTCCCGTTCCCGAACCGGACGGCCGGGAACGGGAACGGGAACGGCGCCTGGCGGCGCCTGGAACGTTTACGGGGGGCTCTACCCGGTTTGCGTATGAGCGGACCGGACGCGGCGGGGGCGCCGGATACGCGGGATGCGCCGGGTCACGTGGCGCCGGAAACGCGGGACGCGCCGCGCCACCGGGCGCCCGATGCGCCCGGCACGGCGTGGGCCTCCCGCGACTGGGCGCTCCCCGTCCTCTCCGGCCTCCTCCTCGTCGCCTCGTTCCCGCCGTTCACGCTGCTCGTCCCACCCTTCGTCGCGCTCGTGCCGTTCCTCGTGTTCATCGCCGAGCGTCCGGCCGGGCCGGTCGGGCGATGGCGCGCGCTGCGCGGCGGGTACCTCCTCGGGCTCGTCTACTTCGGGCTGCTGCTCCACTGGGTGCCGATCGCGCTCGCCCCGTTCTCGAAGCTGGCCGTCCCCGCGTTCGCGCTCATCGTGCTCGTGCTGGCGGGGTTCACGGCCGCGTTCGCGGCGGCGCTGCACCTCGTGCGCGAGCGGACGCCGGTGTCGTTCGCACTCGCCGCGGCCGTGCTCTGGACCGCGGCCGAATGGGTCCAGGGCCACCTCGGCGACCTCTCGTTCCCCTGGCTCGGGCTCGGGACCGCGGTCGCGGCGTACCCCCGCGTGGCCGGCGCCGCGGACCTCGCCGGCGCGCGCGGGCTGTCGCTCTGGATCGCGGCGGTCAACGGCCTGGTCGCGAGCGGGATCGTCGCGTGGCGCGCGCGGCGGCCGGTGCGCCGGGCGGCCGCGGCGACGCTCGTCGCCGTCGCGCTGCCGGTGGCGTACGGCGCGTGGCGGGTCGAGACGCTCGAGATGCGGCCGGCGGCGCGCGTCGCCGTGGTGCAGCCGAATATCCCGGAGGAGCTGAAGATGGACGCCGCCGCCGCGGTCGACTCGACGCTGGCCGCGCTGCGGACGCTGATGGCGCGCATCCCGCCGGGCTCGGTCGACCTCGTGGTCTGGCCGGAGGTCACGTTCCCGGTCGCGTTCGAGCGACCGGAGCATCGGCGCCTGCGGGAGGCGGTGCGGGCGATGAGCGCGCGCGCCGGCGCGCCGTTGCTCGTCGGGGCGTACGCGGTGGACGGAGTCGCCGGGGGGAACGAGGCGGACGGGGCGGGCCAGGCGGGCCGCGGGATCGAAAGCGGCCCGCCTGCCGATGTCGCGCTCCGCAACTCCGCGTTCGTCGTCGCGCCGGACGGGCCGACGGGCGAGGCGTACCACAAGCGGTTCCTGGTGCCGTTCGTCGAGCGCGTGCCGTTCGTCGAGCGCGTGCCGTTCGTCGACCCGGGGTGGCTGGACGGCCTTTTCGGCGACGCAAGACGCTTCGGCGGGCTCAGCCCCGGCCGTGGCGCGCCCACGTTCGCGCTCGGCGATGCGCGCTACGGCGTCCTCATCTGCTTCGAGTCGATCTTCGCCCGCCACGCCCGCGCCCTGCGAGGCGCGGGCGCCGACTTCCTCGTCAACATGACCAACGACGCGTGGTACGGCCGCGAGCGGTGGTACGCGCGGACCAGCGCACTCTGGCAGCACCCGGCGCACCTGGCGATGCGCGCCATCGAGCTGCGTGTCGGGATCGCGCGCGCGGCGAACACGGGGTTCTCGCTGTTCGTCGACCCGCTGGGGCGGATGTACGAGCGGACCGCGCTGCTCGAGCCGGACGTGCGCGTCGCGACGGTCTACACGACGGATGCACCGACGCTGTTCGCGCGCTGGGGCGACTGGGTGGGGACGACGGCGGCGGTGGCGGCGTCCGTGCTGGTCGGGATGGCGATCGGCAGCTGCGGGCGACGGCGCGCCGCGCCGGGTGGACGCCGTGGTTGACGCCCTCCGGGTGCGTACATTGCCGCAGGTGTCCGCCGAGCGAGCTTGCGGCGCCCGTGCGGTGACCGCCCGGCGCGTCGCCCGGCGCCCGACCGCGGCCGCCGCCCGGGCTCGCCGCGACCGGCGCCGGCGCGCGCCGCGTTGCATCTGTCCCCCGGCCCGCTCAGGTCATCACCGCATTCGCGTGCCCCGCGCGCCTCGCCCGCGCTTCGGACCTCGCGAATCGCATGCGCCCGCGGGGACGCGCGTCGGCTGCGCCATCTTGATTCCCCTCGTCGATCTCGCTATATTTCCATGGTTTGCAATGGCCCTTTTTGCGGGGCCGTTCCTTTTTCGGCGAGGCGTACGGCGATGAAGCAGGGCATCCATCCCGAGTACAAGGTGGCCACCGTGCACTGCGCGTGTGGCAACACGTTCCAGACGCGGAGCACGCTGGACGACGTTCACGTGGAGGTGTGCTCGGCGTGCCACCCGTACTTCACCGGCCGACAGAAGCTGATGGACACGGCGGGCCGGGTGGAGCGGTTCCGAAAGAAGTGGGGCGAGCAGGCCGCGAAGTGAGGATGGAGAGAGCCGGGCGGGGATCCCGGCTCTTTCGGCATTGAAGCGGGGAGCGGGTGATCGTAGTGGAAGAGCGCGTACAGGAAGTGGTCCGCAAGTTCGCGGAGCTGGAGAAGCGGCTCGCGGACCCGGCGGTGCTGGCCGACCCGGACAAGCTCCGGGAGGCGGCGCGGGAGCACGCGGATCTGGCACCGGCGGCCGAGGCGGCCGGCCGGCTCCTACGGGTGCGCGCTCAACTGGCGGATGCGCGGGAGGTCGCGCGGACGAGCGACGACGCGGAGCTGGTCGAGCTGGCGCGCGCGGAGATCGAGGCGCTCGAGGCGGAGGACGCGGAGCTGAGCGAGGCGGTGCGTCGCCTGCTGCTGCCGAAGGACCCGCTGGCGGACCGCGACGCGGTCGTCGAGATCCGGGCGGGCACGGGCGGCGACGAGGCGGGCCTTTTCGCCGGCGACCTGTTCCGGATGTACACGCGCTACGCCGAGGGGCGCGGGTGGAAGGTCGAGCTGGTCGACGTGTCGGAGGGCGAGGTCGGCGGGTACAAGGAGGTCGTGTTCGTGGTCCGGGGGAAGGACGCGTACGGCGACCTGCGGAACGAATCCGGCGTGCACCGGGTGCAGCGGGTTCCGGCGACGGAGAGCCAGGGTCGGATCCACACGTCGGCGGCGACGGTCGCGGTGCTGCCGGAGGCGGAGGAGGTCGACATCGAGATCCGGGACGAGGATCTGCGGATCGACGTTTACCGTTCCTCGGGGCCGGGCGGGCAGTCGGTGAACACGACGGACTCGGCGGTGCGGATCACGCACATCCCGACGGGCGTCGTGGTGACGTGCCAGGACGAGAAGTCGCAGCACAAGAACAAGGCGAAGGCGCTGAAGGTGCTGCGGAGCCGGCTGCTGGACGCGAAGCTGGCGGAGCAGGAGGCGGAGCGGGCGCGGGAGCGGAAGACGCAGGTCGGCACGGGCGACCGGTCGGCGAAGATCCGGACGTACAACTTCCCGCAGGGGCGGGTCACGGACCACCGGATCGGGTTGACGCTGTACCGGCTCCAGGAGGTGCTGGACGGGGACCTGGACGAGCTGGTCACCGCGCTCAAGCTCGCGCGCGAGCAGGAGCACCTCGAGGCGTCGCCGGCGGCGTAAGCGACGGACCGTGGCCGACACCCCGCTGGAGCTGGCCCGCGCGGCCGCGGACTACATGGCGGAGCGCGGGCTCGAAAACGCGCGACTCGAGGCGGAGCTGCTGCTGGCGTCGGTCCTCGGGCTGAGCCGGCTGGAGCTGTACCTCCAGCACGACCGGCCGCTGACGGCGGAGGAGAAGGAGGCGTTCCGGGCGCGGGTCCGGCGTCGCCTGAAGCGCGAGCCGCTCCAGTACATCGTGGGCGAGGCGCAGTTTCGGGAGCTGCGGCTGCGGGTCGACCCAAGGGTGTTGATCCCGCGGCCGGAGACGGAGGTGCTGGTCGGCGAAGTCCTGAAGTGGGCGAGCGCCAGGGCGGGGGACGGCGCGGACAGCGCGGACGGGCTCAGCGCCGTGGACATCGGCACGGGCTCGGGTGCGATCGCGCTGAGCCTGGCGAAGGAGGGCCCGTTCGCGCGGGTCGTCGCGACGGACGTTTCCGCGGACGCGCTCGAGGTCGCGCGGGAGAACGCGCGGCGGCTGGAGCTGGACGCGCGGGTCGAGTTCCGGCACGGCGCGCTCTGGGACGCGCTGCGGCCGGGCGAGCGCTTCGACGTCGTGGTGTCGAACCCGCCGTACGTCGCCGAGGCCGAGCGGGCGTCGCTCGCGCCGGAGGTGGCGGAGTGGGAGCCGGCGCAGGCGCTGTTCGCGTCGGGCGGCGGGCTGGACGTCATCGCCGCGCTGGTGGACGGCGCGCCGGACCGGCTGCGACCCGGCGGGCTGCTGGCGCTGGAGATCGGGCTGGGCCAGGCGGAGGCGGTGGTGGAGCGGATCGAGCGCCGCGGCGCCTACGGGCGGCCGCGGGTGGTGAAGGATCTGGCGGGGCGCGAGCGCGTGGTGCTCGCGGAAGCCGGGCCACTTGCGTAGTCGACGAGAAAGGCAGATCATGCAGGACGCAACGATGGAGAAGGCCCGCGACCTCGGGCGGCTGATCGGGCAGACCGACGAGTACCAGGCGCTGCAGCGAGCGCGGCAGCGGCTGAGCGACGACCGCGAGGTCGTCGGCCTGGTCAACCGGGTGGCGGAGCTCGAGCAGGCGATCGCCCGGTCGCTCCAGCGAGGCGAGGCGCCGGAGGAGTCGGTGCGGGAGGAGTACGAGCAGGTCGTCTCCCAGCTCCAGGCGAGCCCGGTGTACCAGGGCCTCGTGGCCGCCCAGGCGAATTTCGACAGGGTGCTGGGCCGGGTCAACGAGGAGATCGCGAACGGGATGGAAGCCGCTGCGAAGTCGAGGATCATCCTCCCCTCCTGAGAATCGGCCGCCATGGTCAGTCTAGAGTCACTGCGCGGGAGCGTGTACCGGGCCGTCCGTCCGCTGACGGACGTGCTGGTCCGGCGGGAGGTGCATCCGAACCTCCTGACGACACTCGGGTTCCTGGTCACCATGACCTCTGCGTTCGCGTTCCACCAGCACCAGATCCGGCTGGCCGGGTTCCTGGTGCTGCTCGGCGGTGCATTCGACATCCTGGACGGTCGCGTCGCCCGGCTGTCGCATCTGGGCAGCAAGTTCGGCGCGTTCTACGACTCGACGCTCGACCGGATCAGCGAGATCGCGGTCTACTTCGGGCTGCTCTCCCTGTACAACGACTACCGCCTGGAGCTCGGCGACGTGGGCATGATCTACCTGATCATGCTTGCAATGGCGGGATCCCTGATGATCAGTTATACTCGGGCGCGGGCGGAGGCGCTGGGCCTGGATTGTCGGGTCGGGCTCATGCCGCGGGCGGAGCGGGTGGTGCTGATCGGCGCCGCCTCGCTCTTCTTCGGCGGGGCCTGGGACGGGCTGGTGTTGAAGGGAGTGATCGTGGTCCTCGCCGTTCTGACCAACATCACGGCGTTCCAGCGAATCGTGTGGGTCTACAAGCACGCCGGCGGCGTGCCGCTGGATGCGCCCGTGTCTGCCGGGACTTCAACGAACGAGGAAGACCGTGAAGCAAGGTAGTCAGATCGCGCCGGCGGCGGGTCGGCTCGGGATTCTCACGCCCGGACTGGGCGCGGTGGCGACGACGTTCATGGCGGGCGTGGAGGCGGCGCGTCGCGGGCTGGCGCGGCCGATCGGCTCGCTCACGCAGCTGGGCAACATCCGGCTGGGCAAGCGGACGGACGGGCGGCAGCCGAAGATCAAGGAGTTCGTGCCGCTGGCGGAGCTGGACCAGGTGGTGTTCGGCGCGTGGGACCCGATCCCGGACGATGCGTACGAGAGCGCGGTCAAGGCCGGCGTGCTGGAGGCGCGGCACCTCGAGCCGATCGCGGATGCGCTGCGGCAGGTCAAGCCGATGCCGGCGGTGTTCGACAAGAACTACGTGCGCCGGCTCGACGGCGAGAACGTGAAGAAGGGCCGGAGCCAGATGGAGCTGGCGGAGCAGCTCCGGGAGGACATCCGCCGCTTCGGCAAGGAGAACGGCTGCGACCGCATGGTCATGGTCTGGTGCGGCTCGACCGAGATCTACCTGAAGCCGACCGAGGCGCATCAGACGATCGAGGCGTTCGAGAAGGCGATGGAGACGAACGACCCGGCGATCGCGCCGTCTATGGTCTACGCGTACGCCGCGATCATGGAGGGCGTGCCGTACGCGAACGGCGCGCCGAACCTGACGGTCGACATCCCGGCGCTCCAGCAACTCGCGAAGGAGCGCGGCGTGCCGATCGCGGGGAAGGACTTCAAGACCGGGCAGACGCTGATGAAGACGATCCTCGCGCCCGGGCTGAAGGCCCGCATGCTCGGGCTCAGCGGCTGGTTCAGCACCAACATCCTGGGGAACCGGGACGGCGCGGTGCTGGACGACCCCGACTCGTTCAAGACGAAGGAGGAGTCGAAGCTCGGCGTCCTGGACACGATCCTCCAGCCGGACCTCTATCCCGAGCTGTACGGCGAGATCTACCACAAGGTGCGGATCAACTACTATCCGCCCCGCGGCGACAACAAGGAAGGCTGGGACAACCTCGACATCTTCGGGTGGATGGGCTACCCGATGCAGATCAAGGTCGACTTCCTGTGCCGCGACTCGATCCTGGCCGCGCCGATCGTGCTCGACCTGGCGCTGTTCCTCGATCTCGCGAAGCGGGCGGAGATGAGCGGGATCCAGGAGTGGCTGTCGTTCTACTTCAAGAGCCCGATGACGGCGCCCGGCCTGTACCCGGAGCACGATATCTTCATCCAGCAGATGAAGCTGAAGAACACGCTGCGGCATCTGATGGGCGAGGATCAGATCACGCACCTCGGGGTGGAGTACTACGAATGAGGCGCGGGGAAAGCCCGGGTTGAAGTTCGAGGGGCGGGGCGGGCGTGGGGTCCGGCCCGCCCCTTTCTGCACGATGATGTCGTGCGGGGCGTGGGGAGGGGCGGGAGGATGGCGCGGCGGTACAGGAGCCGGGGCATGCGGCAGGGAATCTTCATCGTGTTCGAAGGGGTGGAGGGGTCGGGGAAGTCGACGCAGGTGCGGCTGCTCGGGGAGCGGCTGGCGCGGCACGGGGTCGATCACCTGGTGACGCGGGAGCCGGGCGGGACGTCGGTAGGGGAGGAGATCCGGCGCATCCTGCTGCACGGCGGGGAGGTGCCGGCGCGGGCGGAGCTGCTGCTGATGCTGTCCGCGCGCGCGGTGTTCGTGGGCGAGGTGGTGCGGCCGGCGCTGGAGCGGGGGGCGGTCGTGGTGGCGGATCGGTACGAGCTCTCGACGCTCGCGTACCAGGGGTACGGCCGTGGGCTCCCGCTCGACGAAGTGCGGCGGATGAACGCGTTCGCGACGGAGGGGGTGACGCCGGACGTGACGCTGGTGCTGGACGTGCCGCCGGACGTCGGGGCGGCGCGGCGTGCGAAGGAGGGGCGGCACGCGGACCGGATCGAGCAGGCGGGCGCGGCGTTTCACGCGCGGGTGGCGGAGGCATACCGCTTGCTTGCTGAGACGGAGCCCCGGGTGGAGCGAGTCGACGGCGGCGGGCCGCCGGAGCGGGTGCACGCCGAGGTGCTGCGGCGGCTGCGGGCGCGGCTTCCAGAAACATTGTGGCTCGGGGAGGGTTAGTACGTCTGCGGTTCGTGGCGGGCAGGTCGCGTAGTCATGGAGGATGGATGACGATCAAGCGGGCGTTGGTGGCGCCGATGGTGATCGCGGTGGTCGCGCTGGCCACGGGCGGTTGGTTGCTTCAGCGGGGTGTGGGCCGGGAAGGCAACGTATACTTTCAGGCCCGCCTCTTCGACGAGGTGCTGCATCACATTTCGGACCGGTACGTGGATCCGAAGGATCCGTCGACGCTCTACAAGATGGCGATCGACGGGCTGATCTACGAGCTGGGCGACCCGCACACGGCGTTCATGACGCCGGAGGAGTACGAAGCGCTGAAGGTGCAGACCCAGGGCGAGTACGCGGGGATCGGCTCCGAGATCGACGTACGCGACGGCTGGGTCACGATCGTCTCGCCGCTGCCCGGCTCGCCGTCGGAGCGGGCGGGGCTCCAGGCGGGTGACCGGATCATCGAGGTCGACGGCGAGTCGACGCGTGGGTGGAGCGCGGACGACGCGGTTCGCGAGCTGCGCGGCCCGCAGGGTGAACCGGTCGAACTCACGGTCTCGCGGCTGGGCGTCGACGAACCGATCCGGTTCCGCATCGTCCGGGACGAGATCCACATCCAGGCGGTCCAGACCAGCTACCTGATGGATGACGGCATCGGCTACGTCCAGCTGCGGGTCTTCAGCGAGAGCACGACGGAGGAGCTGCGCGAGGCGATCGAGGAGCTGCGCCGGCAGGGGATGCGCGGCCTCGTCCTCGACCTGCGGCGCAACCCGGGCGGGCTGCTGGACCAGGCGATCTCGGCATCGGACCTGTTCCTCGGCGAAGACAAGGTCGTGGCGGAGCTGCGGGGCCGGTCGCGGGAGATGAACCAGCGGTTCACGACCAGCGACGAGGACCGGTTCGAGGGGCTGCCGATCGTGGTGCTCGTCGGCCCGTCGACGGCGTCGGCCTCGGAGATCCTGGCCGGCGCGCTCCAGGACCACGACCGCGCGCTGATCGTCGGCGAGACCTCGTTCGGCAAGGGGCTGGTCCAGTCGCTGTACCGGCTCCCGGCCGGGCACTGGCTGAAGCTGACGACGGCGCGGTGGTACACCCCCTCCGGTCGGACGATCCAGCGTCCGTACGACCGGGAGGGCTACCTCGAGGAGGACGAGGAGTCGTCGACGCCGGCAGCGTCCGCGAAGAAGGCGGAGCGCGAGGTGTTCCACACGGATGCCGGTCGCGTCGTGTACGGCGGCGGCGGCATCACGCCGGACGTGGTCGTCGAGGCGGAGCGGCTGAACGCCGAGGAGCTCGCATTCGCGCAGGCGGTGCAGAAGCACGGTTCGAAGTACCGCGACGTCCTCTACGCCTACGCGATCCAGTACGCGCACGATCATCCCTCGCTGCGGCCGGGGTTCCAGGTCACGCCGGAGATGCTGAGCGGCTTCTACCAGGCGCTCCGGTCCGAGGGGATCGAAGTGGATCGGGAGCTCTTCGACGGCGCGAGCCGCTGGATCGGCAGCGACCTGGCAGCAGAGATCTCGCTGGCGAAGTGGAACCGCGAGGCGTACCAGAAGCGCTGGAACGCCGAGGATCGCCAGATCCAGGTCGCGGTCGAGCTGCTCCGGGAGGCGCGGACGCCGAAGGCGCTGTTCGCCGCGGCGTCGCGCTACGCGGAGAAGCACGCGCCGGATGCGGGCGCGCAGGCGGCGAGCGGAGTCGAGGCGCCTGCCGGCGCGATGCAGCGCTAGGCCGCGCCGCACGACATGAGCGTTGCCGTCCTGCTGACGCTCTTCGGCGTAGGACTCCTCGTCGGCCTGGTGTCGGGGCTGATCGGGATCGGAGGAGGGGTGCTCATCGTGCCCTTCCTCTACGCGTTCTACGCCCACCCGGCGTGGAGCGGCGTCCACATCGGCTCGGACGTCGCGACGACCGTGGCGCACGCGACCAGCCTGTTCATCATCGTGCCGACGGCGATCCGGGGCACGCTCTCGTATCACCGCGCCGGCCTCGTCGAGTGGCGGGCCGCCATGCCGATCGCACTCGCGTCCGTGGCGAGTGCGATCGGCGGCGCGCTCCTCGCCGTTTCCCTGCCGCAGTTCGCGCTCAAGGTTGCGTTCGGCACGCTCCTCATGCTCTCCGGCACGGACCTGCTGCGGGACCGGTCCGCGGCCGCCGGCCGGCGCGGCCGTTCGCCGGTGGCGTTGTGGAAGTCGATCGCGACGGGGCTCGTCGTCGGGCTCTTCTCCGCGCTGCTCGGGATCGGCGGCGGCGCGATCGCGATTCCGCTCCTGCTCTACGTGATCGGCGTGGGCGTGCGCGAGGTGGCCGCGACCTCGCTGGCGATCGTGATGTGCTCGGCGCTGGCCGGGACGTTGACGTACGCGGCGAGCCGCCCGGATGCGGCGCTCCCCGAGGGCACCTTCGGCTACGTCCACCTCCTCGCGGCGCTGCCGATCCTCGCCGGCTCCGTCCTCGCCGTACGTTGGGGCGCGCTCCTCAACCAGCGGCTCCCGGCCCGGTCGCTCCGGACGGTGTTCGCGCTGGTCTTCATCCTCCTGGGGCTCCGCCTCGTCCTCCTGAACGCGCCGCTCCTCTTCTGAGCCCCGGGGCGGCCCCGTCGACGCGCGGCCGCCCACGGAGGCGGCCCCCGCACCCGGCGGCGCGACGGTTGGCGACCGCGTGCCGGCCCCGATATATTCGCGCGCGATGAATCGGCAGAACCTCATGACGGCAACGGCCGCGACGCCCGTCCGGCGCACCCGGGACCGGCCGCTGCCCCCCGGGCTCGTCCTCGCGGTCGCGGTCTTCGCGCTGGGCTGGGCCGGGCCGCTGGTGCGGTTCGCGACGGCGCCCGCACTGGTCATCGCGGCGTGGCGCCTGCTCTTCTCCGTCGCGGCGATCGCCATCGTCCTGACGGCGCGGCGCGGCTGGGGCGAGCTGGCGCGTCTCGACCGGCGCGCCTGGCTGCTCGCACTCGCCTCCGGCGCGCTCCTCGCCCTGCACTTCTGGAGCTGGATCACGTCGCTCCGCTGGACGAGCGTCGCCAGCTCGGTGGTGCTGGTCAACACGCAGCCGGTCTTCGTGGCGACGCTGTCCGCATTCGCGCTCGGCGAGCGGGCGAGCCGGCGACAGTGGCTCGGGATCGCCGTGGCCGTGACCGGCGCGGTCATCATCGGATGGGGCGACTTCGGCCGCGGCGCCTCGCCGCTGATCGGCGACCTGCTCGCCGTCGCCGGCGCGGTGTTCGCGGCCGGGTACTACGTCATCGGGCGCAACCTGCGCCAGCGCCTCGACCTCTGGACCTACATCGGGCTCGTGTACGGCGTGGCCGCCGCGCTGCTGACCGCGGCCGTGATCTTCGATCCGACGGCCGCCCTGACCGGGTACCCGGAGTCCGACTGGGTCGTGTTCATCGCGCTCGCGGCCGGGCCGATGATGATCGGGCACACCGGGGTGAATTACGCGCTGCGGTACCTGCCGGCGTACGTCGCGAACCTCGCGACGCTGGGGGAGCCGGTCGGCGCGACGATCATCGCCTGGGCGCTGCCGGCGATCGCGGAGCGGCCGACGGTGCAGGTGGTCGTCGGGGGCGTGTCGATCGGGGTCGGGATCGGAATCGGGCTGCGTGGGAGACGGAGCGGAGATGTCTGAGTTCGGGCTCGACGGGAACGACCCGGAGCGGGGGGTACGGCGGCCGATCGAGCCATGGTTTGAACGCGAGCGCGGTGTATTCTTGTGAACGGGAACGGCGGCGCCGGGACGGCGCGTGGAGTTCAGGTCGAGGTGGTGCGCGGGGCGACGGTCGAATCCCGCCACGTCGTGCACGTCGCGGTGGTCGACGAGGTGGGGCGCGTGCGGGCGAGTGCGGGGGATCCCGCCTTCGTGACGTTCGCGCGGTCGTCGATCAAGGCGTTGCAAGCGCTGCCGCTCGTGGAGGACGGCGGCGTGGAGCGGTTCGGTCTGACCGAGGCGGAGCTGGCGTTGTGCTGCGCGTCGCACGGCGGGGAGCCGTACCACGTGGAGGCGGCACGGTCGATCCTGCGGAAGGTGGGCGCGTCGGAGGGGGCGTTGGCGTGCGGGCCGCACGCGCCGTTCCACGGGCCGTCGGCGCAGGCGCTGGCGGAGGCGGGCGCGGAGCCCGGGCGGGTGCACAACAACTGCTCGGGGAAGCACGCGGGGATGCTGGCGCTGGCGCGGCTGCACGACTGGCCGATGACGGGCTACACGGAGCCGTCGCACCCGGTCCAGCGGCGCATGCTCGCGGAGGTCGCGCGATGGACGGAGGTCCCGGAGGAGCGCATCGCGACGGGCGTGGACGGGTGCGGCGCGGTCACGTTCGCGGTGCCGCTGTCGGCGCTGGCCGCGGCGTTCGCGCGGTTCGGCGCGGCGGCGGAGCGGGGTGCGGGCGCGGAGGAGCCGGTTGCGGGCGCGGGCGAGCCGGGTGCGGGCGAGCCGGGTGCGGGCGGCGGCGAGCGGTCCGGCGGAGGCCGCGGGCGCGGAGCGGGCGCGGGGGCGTCGGGCCCGGCGCGGCTGGTGGCGGCGCTGCGGCGGCACCCGGAGTACGTCGCGGGGACGGACCGGTTGTGCACGGCGCTGATGCGCGCGACGGGTGGGCGGATCCTGGCGAAGGTCGGCGCGGAGGGCGTGTACGTCGCGGGCGCGCCGGCCGAGGGGCTGGGTGTGGCGCTCAAGGTGGAGGACGGCGCGAAGCGCGCGGCGGAATCGGCGCTGCTCGGCGTGCTGCGGAGCCTGGAGCTGATCACGGCGGACGAGTACGCGGCGCTCGAGCGATACGCGGAGCCGGCGCTGATGAACACGCGGGGCGAGCGTGTCGGGGGGATCCGGCCGGTGGTGGCGTTGGAGGCGCGGCGTGGATGAGGCGACGCGCAGCGTCGTCGCGGTGTCGGCGGCGCTCGGCGCCGGGGATCGGGCGCGACTCGCCGAGGCGCTGGACCGGGCGGCGGAGCGGGCCGACCCGCTCGCGGTGGAGGAGGCGCTGCTCCAGAGTTACCTCTTTCTGGGGTACCCGGCGGCGCTGAACGCGCTGGCGCTGTGGCGGGAGCGGTCCGGCCGGCCCGCTCCCGCGCCGGTGGAGGACGACTGGCCCGGCTGGCGGTCGCGCGGCGAGCGCGTGTGCGAGCGGGTGTACGCCGGGCAGTACGCGCGGCTGAGGGCGAACGTGGCGCGGCTGCATCCGGACATGGAACGGTGGATGCTGACCGAGGGCTACGGCAAGGTGCTCGGCCGGCGCGGGCTGGGGCTGAAGGCGCGGGAGCTGTGCATCGTCGTGCTGCTCGCGGGGCAGGACGCGGCGCCGCAGCTCCATTCGCACCTGCGGGGCGCGCTGAACGTGGGCGCATCGCCGGCGGAGGTGGAGGAGGCGCTCTCGCTGGCCCTCCCCGTGCTGCCGGCGGAGCGCGCGGCGGCGGCGCGGGAGGTCTGGCGCGCCGTGCGCCGGCGCTGGGAGGAGAGGCGCGAGGGCGAATGAGAACGGAGCGGTGATGTTCGTCGATTACGCGGTGATCAATGTGTACGCGGGGACGGGCGGTTCGGGGGCGGAAGCGTGGCGCCGGGAGGCGGGCGTGCCGCGCGGCGGGCCGGCCGGCGGCGATGGCGGGAAGGGCGGCGATGTCGTGTTGCGGGCGGACCGGCAGCTCAGCACGCTGCTCGACTACCGCTATCAGCAGCATTACCGCGCGGAGCGGGGCCAGCACGGCATGGGGAAGAACCGCACGGGTCGGGACGGCGCCGACCTGGTGTTGAAGGTGCCGCCCGGGACGGTGGTCAAGGACGCGGACACGGGTGAGGTGCTGGGCGAGCTGGTCGAGGACGGCGACGAGCTGATCGTGGCGAAGGGCGGGCGCGGGGGGCGGGGGAACGCGGCGTTCGCCACGGCGACGCGCCAGGCGCCGACGTACTGGGAGCCGGGCGCGGAGGGCGAGGAGCGGCGGGTCGCGCTCGAGCTGAAGCTGATCGCGGACGTCGGGCTGGTCGGCCAGCCGAACGCCGGCAAGTCGACGCTGCTGTCCGCGATCTCGGCGGCGCGGCCGAAGATCGCGGAGTACCCGTTCACGACGCTCGAGCCGAACCTGGGCGTGGTGCAGCTCTCGGGTTCTCGGACGTACGTCGTCGCGGACATCCCGGGGATCATCGAGGGTGCGCACGCGGGGCGCGGCCTCGGGCTGCGCTTCCTGCGGCACATCGAGCGGACCCGCACGCTGGCGTACCTGATCCCGGTCGACGCGGAAGACGTCCAGGAGGAGTACCGCCTGCTGCGCGAGGAGCTGCGGTCGTACTCCGCCGAGCTGGCGGAGAAGCCGCACTGCGTGGTGCTCAGCAAGACGGACGTGCTCGGCCCCGACGAGGCGCCGCCGGCGATCGATGCGCCCGATGCGTGGGGTGTCTACGCGATCTCGGCCGTGAGCCGACGGGGGCTGGACGCGTTGCTGGAGGGTCTCTACGCGCACGTCCGCGAGGCGATCGCGGAGGCCTGGGAGGACGAGCCCCAGCCGGAGATGTACCGGCCGTAAAGCGGCCGCCGCGCCGGTCCGTGCCGGCCGTGGTCCCGGCAATGCGTCCCGGAGAGGCGGCGCCCGTGCCTGCTCGGCGCAACGCCGCCGGGTCGGTGCGGCGCCCGGCCGCCCGGGGCCGCGCCCGGCCGAACGTACCCACGCTCAGGTGACGATCGAATCCATGCGCGAACCTGTCACTGCGGTGGGTCCCGCTCGCCCGGCCCCGGCGGAGCTCGAGGCGCTGCTGCACCTGCGTGCGCTGCCCGGGATCGGCGACCGGAGCTTCGCGGCGCTGCTCGAGCGGTACGGCAGTGCGCGGGGCGCGCTGGCCGCGCCGGCGGCGGAGCTCGGTGAGCGGGCCGCGGCCGCGCGGGGCTCGAAGCGGGTGCTCGGCTACGTGGCGCGGGCGCTGGAGACGATCGAGCGGGAGGGGATCGTGGTCCTGCCCCGGGGGGGTGCGGGCTACCCGCCGTCGCTCGAGCAGCTCCACGACCCGCCGGCGGTGCTGTTCGCGCGCGGCCGCCTCGCGCTTCTCGACCGGCCGGCGATCGCCGTGGTCGGCGCGCGTCGGCCGACGGCGGACGGACTGGGCGCGACGCGGCTGCTGGTCGCGGAGCTGTCGCGCGCCGGGCTCGTGGTGGTGAGCGGGATGGCGCGGGGGATCGATGGGGCGGCGCACGCGGCCGCGCTGGACGGGGGCACGGTCGGCGTGCTCGGCTGCGGCATCGACGTCGCCTATCCGAAGGAGCAGGCCGGGCTGTACGCGCGGGTGTCGGCCGAGGGGCTGCTGCTGAGCGAGTTCCTGCCCGGCGAGCCGCCGCGTCCGCACAACTTTCCCCGGCGGAACCGGATCATCGCCGCGCTCGCTATGGGCGTGCTCGTCGTCGAGGCCGCGGAACGGAGCGGCGCGATGATCACGGTCGAGCACGCGCTGGACCTGGGCCGCGAGGTGTTCGCCGTGCCGGGCCCGATCGTGCGCGCGACGAGCGCGGGGACGAACGGGCTGATCCGGGACGGTGCGACGATCGCGCTCTGCGCGGCCGACGTGCTCGACGCGCTGGTGACGAGCGGGAAGATCGATCCCGTCGCGCCCGTCCCCGCGGCCGCCGACCCGGAGGATCCGGCGGAGCCCGCCGGGGTGTCGGCCGCGGGGCGGGCCGTCTGGCGCGCGCTCGATGCGGATCCCCGGCACGTGGATGCCGTCGCGGCGGCGTGCGGATTGGCGGTGCGGGACGCGCTGGCGGCGCTGCTCGACCTGGAGCTTCGCGGCCACGCGCGGCAGCTCGCCGGCGCGCGGTTCGTACGGGCGTGAGGCGCGGGAGCCGGCGGCGCGGCGTGCGGCGCTGTCGCCATCGCGGCGTGTGGCGCTTCCCGCATCGCGGCGCCGGTCTCATCCGCGCGCGCGGCGCGCTCGGCCGAGCGTCTCGACCCCGCAACCGGGCGGTGCGGGCGGGGTAGAATCGCTCCATGACGCCCGAACACCTCTATCTCCACGTGCCGTTCTGCGTGCGGCGTTGCAGCTACTGCGACTTCGCGGTCGACGTGGTGCGTCGTGCGCCGCTGGAGTCGTGGCTGGACGCGATCGCGGCGGAGCTCGCGCTGCTGGCCGAGGCGGACGATTGGCCGGGGCCGTTGCGGCTTCGCACCGTCTACGTGGGCGGCGGGACGCCGTCTTTGCTGGGCGCGGGCGCGATGGCCGAGCTGCGGCGTCGCCTGGAGCCGTATGCGCGGCTGGCGGAGGACGTGGAGTGGACCGTGGAGGCGAATCCGGAGAGCTTCGACGCGGAGCTGGCCCGGGCGTGGCGCGATGCCGGGGTGAACCGCCTGAGCCTGGGCGCGCAGACGTTCGACGAGCGCGCGTTGCGGTGGATGGGTCGGCTGCATGGCGCGGAGGGCCCCGCGCGCGCGGTCGAGGCGGCGCGCCGCGCGGGGATCGAGAACTGGAGCCTCGACCTGATCTTCGGCCTGCCGGCGCGGCTGGGGCGCGTCTGGGCGGCGGACCTGGAGCGCGCGCTGGCGCTCGAACCGCCGCACGTCTCGCTGTACGGACTGACGGCGGAGCCGGCGACGCCGCTCGGCCGCTGGGTGCGCGAGGGGCGCGAGCGGCTCGCGGACGAGGAGACGTACGAGGCGGAGTACCTGCTCGCGGCGGAGCGGCTCGCGGCGGCCGGGTTCGAGCATTACGAGGTCTCGAACTTCGCGCGGCCCGGGCGCGCGTCACGGCACAATTCCGCGTACTGGACCGGCGCGGCGTACCTGGGGCTGGGGCCGAGCGCGCACTCGTACCTGCCGCCGGTGCGCCGCTGGAACCTGCGGGACTGGGCCGCGTACCGAAGTGCGGTGGAGTCGGGTCGCTCGCCGATCGACGGGCGGGAGGCGGTGGCCGGCCCGGCGCTCGGTCTGGAGCGGACGTGGCTGGCGCTTCGTACGCGGGACGGGCTGCGGCGGGACGGGTGGACCGAGGCGCAGGCGTCGCTGGCGGCGGCGTGGGTCGAGCGTGGCTGGGCGGAGTGGGCGGCCGGCGCGGTGCGGCTGACGGCCGCGGGCTGGCTGCTCCTGGACCGGCTCACGGTCGAGTTCGACGAGGCGGCGCGCGCCGCGCCGGCTTGACGCGGCCCGGCGCGCGGCAGCAATTTTGCCAGAAGCGGTCGATGCGGACCACCAGCAGTATCGCGATATGAGCGCTGAACTGCTCACGGAAAGGGAAGAGCGCGTCCTCGAGGCCGTCGTCCGGAGCTACGTCGACGCGGCGGAGCCGGCGGGGAGCCGGACGGTCGCGAAGCGGTTCCGGCTGGGGATCTCGCCGGCGACGGTGCGGAACACGATGGCGGACCTCGAGGAGAAGGGGTTCCTGTACCATCCGCACACGTCGGCGGGGCGGATCCCGACGGACCGGGCGTACCGCTACTACGTGGACACGCTGATGCGGCCGCAGCGCCTGACCACGGCCGAGCACCGGCGGCTGCGCCGGGAGCTGGGCGGGGATGCGGAGGGGATGCCGGCGCTGGAGCGCCTGATCCGGCACGCCGTCCAGGTGCTCGGGCTGCTCACGGGCGAGCTGGGCCTCGCGTCGGCGCCGCGGCTGAACGAAGCGGTGCTCGAGCGGCTGGAGCTGGTCGCGGTCTCCGCCGACAAGGTGCTGCTGGTGCTGGCACTGCGCAGCGGCGTGGTCCGGACGGTCTACGTCGACCTGCCGATGTCGGTGCCGGCCGATTCGCTGGTGCCGGTGGCGATGGTGCTGAACGAGCGGCTCGCCGGCCGCACGCTCAGCGAGATCCGGATGACGCTGCCGGAGCGGCTGCGGGATGCGGCGCCGTCGGATGACGAGGCGGCGACCGAGCTGTTGAACATCTTCCTCCAGTCGGCGGAGGAGCTGTTTGCCGGCGGCGAGATCGCCGGCGACGAGCTGCACCTCGGTCGGACGAGCGTGCTGGCGAACCAGCCGGAGTTCGCGACGGGGGCGAGCCTGAAGAACCTGATCGAGCTGACGGAGCGTCGCGATCTTCTGAGCGACGTGCTGGTCACGCGCGAGCACGAGGCGACGCTCAAGATCACGATCGGCGCCGAGCATCCGCACCCGGAGCTGAGCACGTTCACGCTGATCACGTCGGAGTACCGCGTCGGCAATCTGACCGGCGTGCTGGGCGTGATCGGGCCGACGCGGATGCCTTACGAGAAGGTGGTCTCGATCGTGGACACGGCGAGCTCGCTGCTGACGCGCCTGCTCGGCGACCCGGGCCCGGACGACCCGCCGGCCGCCGGGAGGCGCGGGCGCGAGGCGCGAGCGTAAAACGGTTCAACGAACATCCGGCGGATGACCAGGGAGGCAGTGGCATCCGCCTTCGCCGTATCGGAGAGGCATGCGCGATTACTACGAGGTCCTCGGTATTCCGCGGGATGCGGACACGGACGCGATCAAGAAGGCGTACCGCAAGCTCGCGCTCCAGTACCATCCGGATCGGAACGGGGGGTCGAAGGAGGCCGAGGAGCGGTTCAAGGAGGCGACCGAGGCGTACGAGGTGCTGCGCGACCCGCAGAAGCGGGCCGCGTACGACCGGTACGGCCACGCCGGCGTGGCCGGCGGCTCGGCGGGTGGCGCGGGCTTCACCGGTTTCGACTTCGCCGAGGCGCTGAACATCTTCATGCGCGACTTCGGCGGCTTCGGCCTGGACGACCTCTTCGGCGGTGGCCGGCGCGGCCGGGGCGGGCGTCGCAAGGGGTCCGACATGCAGCTCCGGCTGCCGGTCACGCTGGCGGACGTTGCGGCGGGCGTGCGGAAGACGCTGCGGGTCAAGCTGCTCGACCCGTGCGAGGCGTGCTCGGGCACGGGCTCCGCGGACGGCGCGGCGCCGCAGCGGTGCGCGACGTGCGGCGGCAGCGGCGAGGTCCGGCGCGTGCAGCGGTCGCTGATCGGGCAGCTGGTGAGCGTGACGCCGTGTCCGACGTGTGGCGGCGAGGGGTTCCAGCTCGTGAACGTCTGCCGCGCGTGCTCCGGCGAGGGTGTGGCGCGGGCGGAGCGCGAGGTGCAGGTCGAGGTGCCGCCGGGCGTGTCGTCGGGCGACTACATCACGTTGCGCGGGCAGGGGAACGCGGGTGCCCGGGGCGCGGCGCGCGGCGACATCATCGTGGTGCTCGAGGTCGAGGACGACCCGCGCTTCGTCCGGGACGGCGCCGACCTGATCCACGACTTCCCGGTCACGTTCACGCAGGCGGCGCTCGGCGCCGAGGTCGAGGTTCCGACGGTCGATGGCACGGTGCGGCTGAGCATCCCCGCCGGGACGCAATCCGGGCGGCTGCTGCGCGTGCGGGGGAAGGGGCTGCCGCAGCTCCGCGGTGGCGGGCGCGGCGATCTCATCGTGCGAGTCCACGTCTGGGTGCCGACCGAGCTGTCCGCGGAGCAGAAGGCGTTGCTCCGCCGGCTCGCCGAGGTCGAGGACCCGCCGCCGGGCGCGACGGGTGAGGAGCAGGAGGGGCGCGGCATCTGGAGCCGGCTCCGCGAGGCGTTCACCGCGTAGCCCGGACCCGAGGCAGCCGAGAGGCGCGCCGGTCGTCGATGACGACCGGCGATTTTTTTGTGCCGTGCCGCGCGGGTGTACATGGCATAGAACTTGTCGATTCGGAGGAACCGGAACGTGGGGGCGGCAACCCGGTTGTCGCCCCGCGGGCGTTTCGGGGGGCGGACCGGCGTTCGGGGTGCCGGCGTGCGGGGATCGCCGCACGTGCCCGGCCGCACCCGGCGGCGACGGTAGACGGACGTGCGCGGGTGAGCGGGTGATGCGGATCGGATCGGAGGACATCCGCCACGGTGGCGATGCCGCCTTCTACCTGATGGTGCGCACGGCGGTACGGGACGTGGTGCGGGGCGCTGCGCTCGTGGCGCTCGACGTCTTCGGGTTGGGGCTGGCGACCAACGGCGTACGGTGGCTGCACGCGCTGGTGCTGCCGCGGGTGGACGGGGTCGGCGCCCCGGCCGACGCGCTCTTCGCGTACACGGCGATCCTGTGCCTGGCGGCGTGCGGCGGGTACCGCGCGGGCGACGACCGGAAGAACCCGCGGCGGATTTCGGGCGCCGTGCTGCTCGGGGGTGTCGTGCACGCGGCGGTCCTGCCGTTGCTGGGGTGGTGGATGGCGTGGGAGCGGCTGGTACTGCTGACGGGCGCGGCGATGGTCGCCGTGCTCGAGCTGCGGCTGCTGGGCGAGCGCGTGCTGCGGTACGTCCGGGTCCGGTCGGGGCGTCGCCGTCGGGTGGTGCTGGTGGGGGGCGGCGATGCGGCGGGGCTCGCGCAGATCCGGCCCGCGGGGGAAGGGCTGATCGTGTGTGGCCGGATCGACGTCGAGTGGGGGGACGAGCCGGTGGGCGGCGTCGCCGGTGAGCTGGCCGGGGTCCTGGAGCGGGAAGCGGTGGAGATGGTGATCATCCTGGATCCGGTGCCGGCGCCGGTGTTGCACGAGGTCGCCACCGTCGCGATCCGGCGCGGCGCGAGAGTCGAGGCGTGGTTCGCGCGCGGTGCGGCTGGGCATCGCGCGGTCGTGCGGATGGAGAGCGGCCAGCCGGTGATCGAGTGTCGCCCGGCGCGGCTGACCTTGCCGCGCATGGCGCTCAAGCGGGCGATGGACGTGGCGTTCGCCGCGGTCGCGCTGCTGCTCATCTCGCCGCTGCTGGCGATGATCGCGGTGGCGATCCGGCTGGATTCGGCGGGCCCGGTGCTGTTCGGGCAGCTTCGGGTCGGCGTGGGTGGCAAGCCGTTCCGGATGTGGAAGTTCCGGACGATGGTCCCGGATGCGGACCGGATGAAGCCGGCGCTCGCGTACCTGAACGAGAGCGGTGACCCGCGGCTGTTCAAGATCTCACACGACCCGCGGGTGACGCGGGTCGGGCGGTGGCTGCGACGAACGAGCCTGGACGAGTTGCCGCAGTTGATCAACGTGCTTCGGGGCGAGATGTCGCTGGTCGGTCCGCGGCCGTTCTTCCCGGAGGACGTGAAGCATTACGAACCGCACCACCTGGAGCGGCTGACGGTGCTACCGGGGATCACGGGGCTGTGGCAGGTCAGCGGGCGGAGCGACGTGCGGGACTTCGAGGCGGTCGTGAACCTCGACCGGGAGTACATCCGGCGCTGGTCGCTGCTGCTGGACCTGCGCATCCTCGCGAGGACCATCCCGGCGGTGCTGCGTCGGGATGGCGCGATGTGAGGGGGGAGCGGAGTGGGCGGGCGCGCGGTCGCAGCGAGCGAGGGGAACCGGATGCGCGTTGCCGTGTGCGTGGCGACGTACCGTCGCCCGGATCGACTGGCCCGGCTGCTGGATAGCGTGTCGCGGCTGACGTTCCGACAAGGGCCGGCGCCGGAGGTGATGATCGTGGTCGTGGACAACGATGGGAGCGGGTCCGCGCGCGAGGTGGTCGAGCGCGCGCGCCCCGCCCTGCCGTGGCCGGTCGTGTACGCGGTGGAGGCGGTGCAGGGGATCTCGCATGCGCGCAACCGGGCGGTCGCTGTGGCGCTCGACGGCGGCGCGGATTTCGTGGCGTTCGTGGATGACGATGAGATCGTGGCGGCGTCCTGGCTGGACGAGCTGGTGGACGTCCAGGCGCGGTACGCGGCGGACATCGTGGCGGGCCCGGTCCTGCCGCGGTACGAGGCCGGCACGCCGCGCTGGGTCGCGCGCGGCCGGTTCTTCGAGCAGCCGCGGCACGCGACGGGGACGCCGCTCGCGTTCGCCGCCACGAACAACGTGCTCATCTCGGCCCGGCTGCTGCGTTCGCCGGACGGCGCGTTCGACGTGAGATTCGCGCTGACCGGCGGCGAGGACACGCACTTCTTCATGCGCGCCCGGCGGCGGGGCGCACGGATGGTGTGGGCGGACGGCGCGGTCGTCGAGGATGCGGTGCCCAGCCATCGCGCGACGGTGCGGTGGCTGCTCCAGCGGCATTTCCGGGAGGGGAACTCGATCGTGTGGTGTGAGCGCGCGGTCCTGCGCGAGCGGCGCTGGATCGCGATCCGGATCGCGAAGGCGTTCGGCCGGATCGGGCAGGGCGCGCTGCTGTTGCCGGTCGGAGTGCTGCGCGGCCGAGCGGGCGTCGTCGGCGCGTTGTGCCGGGTGCTTCGCGGCGCGGGTGCGCTGTCGGCGCTGTGGGGCGTGCGTTACGAGGAGTACGGCGCGAAGCCGGGCGCCGTAGCCCGCCGGACGGGAGGCCCGCGATGAGGGCCGGCGCGGTCAGCGCGCGGCCGGGCGAGCCGCTGCGGCTCCCGGTCCAGCCGGTCACGGCCGGGGTCACGGCGCTGAGCGTCCTGATCGGGCTCGGGCTCGGCATCGGCGCGAGTCGTGGCTACGACCTCGTCTCGCTCGCCATGATCTTCGGGCCGTTGGCGCTGGTGTTCCCCGTCGCGTCGTACCTGTGGGCGGTGAGTGCGCTGTGCGCCGTGGTGTTGAGCCGCGTTCTCGTGGAGGTCGGCGCGCCCGGGCTGGTCAACCACGTGCATTTCGGGATGGCGCTCGTCGCGGCGACGCGCGGCGTGATCTCGCGCAAGCCGTGGACGCCGCTGGCACGGCAGATGGCGATGGCGGGCGGCACGCTGCTCGTGGTGGCGTACATCTCGGGGATGGCGAACGACAGCGGCCTCCTCGAGCCGGGCCTCACGTGGCTGCTGTTCATGGAGCCGTTCCTGATCGTGTTCGGCCTGGTGCGAGACCCGCCGTCGCCCGCGGCGCGCCGCCGCGTCGGCCACCTGCTCGTCGCGCTGCTCGTGCTGCAGTTGCCGTTCGCGATCTGGAAGTTCCTCGAGTTCGGGATCAGCGACGCGGTGCGCGGCACGTTCCTCGACCAGGGCGCGGGCGCGCACGTCATGGGCGCGATGGCGCTGGTCAGCGCGACCGGCGCGATCCTGACGCGCCACGTGCGGAACCGCGGCTGGATCCTCGCCGTCGGCGGGCTGGCGCTGCTGCTGAACATCCTGGCCGACGCGAAGCAGGCGATCGGGATGTACATCATCGCGATCGCGACGGTCGGGATCATGAACTCGCCGCGTCACTGGCCGCGCTACGTACTGGGGCTGGCCGCCACCGTGGGGCTCGTCGTCTTCGCCGCGAACTACCACGCGCCGCTGAACCAGTTCACGGACCGGCGGCTGCTGGAGAGGGGGATCGAGAGCAAGTTCTCGGTGATCCCGCTGATCGCGTCGCAGTTCGACGCGCCCACGGACTGGCTGCTCGGCGCGGGGCCGGGGAACACGGTCAGCCGCGTCGCGCTGATGGCGCTGCCGGGGTACCGCTCGGAAGGGATCTCGGCGATGCCGTTCGAGCTGCACGCGTCGACGATCACGCGCCAGGTGTGGTACGAGAACGAGATCGGCGAGCTGACCGGGGCGGGCGGCTCGTCGGCGTGGTCGCTCATCTCGTCGTGGGTCGGCATCTGGGGCGACCTCGGCCTGCTCGGCCTGGCGCTCTACACGCTGACCGGCCTGGCGATCTGGCGGGCCGGGAGCCGCCTCGAGCGGAGCCCCGCCAACTCGGTGCGGATCACGCTGATGTTCACATCGGGCCTCGGCGTCGTCTTCAGCTACCTCGAGGAGCCGGGGCTGATGCTCGCCGCGGCGGCGTGGATCGGGCTGGCGTGCACGGGGCCGCGGCGGCGGGAGCGCGAGGCGGAGGCCGGTCGGGATGCGCGTGCTGTTGGTGCATAACCATTACCGGCAGCACGGCGGCGAGGATGTGGCGTTCGCCGCCGAGAGCCGCCTGCTGCGGCGGCACGGCCACGAGGTCATCGAGTACCGGGAGCACAACGACAGCGTCGAGCGGGTCGGGCGGGCGCGACTGGCGGCGGACACGATCTGGTCGCGCGCAGCGCACCGGCGGCTGGGCTCGGTGTTGCGGCGCGTCCGGCCGGACGTGGTCCACTTTCACAACACGTTCCCGCTGATCTCGCCGTCGGCGTACGCCGCGTGTCGAGGCGCCGGCGTGCCGGTGGTCCAGACGCTCGCGAACTACCGGCTGCTCTGCCCGGGCGCGAACTTCGTGCGGGGCGGGCGGCCGTGCGAGGCGTGCACGCAGCACGCCGTGCCGTGGCCCGGCGTGCTGCACCGGTGCTACCGCGGCAGCGCCGCGGCGACGGCGACGGTCGCCTCGATGCTGGTCGTGCACCGCGCGGCGCGGACGTGGACGCGGATGGTCGACGTCTTCGTCGCGCCGACGGAGTTCGCGCGGCGCAAGTTCGTGGATGGCGGGCTGCCGGGGGAGCGGATCCGCGTGAAACCGAACTTCGTCGACCCGGACCCCGGCACGGGCGGCCACGGCGGCGGCTACGCGCTCTTCGCCGGGCGACTCTCGCACGAGAAGGGCGTGGAAACGCTCGTCGATGCGTGGGCGCGGCTGGGCGACGCCGCGCCGCCGCTGAAGGTCGTCGGCGCCGGCCCGCTCGCGCCGGCGCTCGCGGCGCGCGCCGGGCCCCGGGTCGAGCTCCTGGGCTGGCGGCCGCGCGACGAGGTGCTGGCGCTGATGAAGGACGCCGCGGTCCTCGTCTTCCCCTCGAACTGCTACGAATCGTTCGGACTGGCGCTGGCCGAGGCGTTCGCCACGGGGCTGCCGGTCATCGCGAGCCGGCTCGGCGCGATGGCGGAGCTGGTCGAGCACGAGCGGACGGGGCTGCATTTCGCGCCCGGCGATGCCGCCGATCTCGCGACGCAGGTGGCGCGGGCGTTCGGCGACCCGCCGGCACTCTCGGCGATGGGCCGTGCGGCGCGCGCCGTGTTCGAGGCGCGGTTCACCGCGGACCGCAACCACGCGCTGCTGCTCGAGATCTATGACGCCGCCGCACGCGGGGAGGCGCGCCGTGGCGCGTGAAGCCCGGGTCTCCGTCGTCATCCCGTGCAAGGACGCGGAGGCGTTCCTGGCCGAGACAGTCGAGTCCGTGCTGGCGCAGCGGGGCGTGGCGGTCGAGCCGATCGTGGTCGACGACGGCTCGGGGGACGGGAGCTGGCGGATCGCCCGGTCGTTCGGAGACCGCGTCCGCGCCGTGCGGCAGGCGTCGCGCGGGGCGTGCCACGCGCGGAACCACGGCGCGCGGCTGGCCTCGGGGCGCTGGTTGATGTTCCTGGACGCGGACGACCTGGTGACGGACGATACGCTGGCCGCGCTCGTCGACGCGCTGGATGGGCGGACCGATCGCGTGGCCGGCTGCGCATGGTCGTGGCTGGTCCGGGCCGGCGCGCGGTGGCGGATCCGGCAGGGCCTGCCGGTCGCCGCGCCGGCCGGCGACGCGCTCGGCGCCTGGCTCGGCGGCTGGTACATCCCGCCGTGCGCGGTCCTCTGGCCGCGCGAGGCGTTCTTTCGCGCCGGCGGCTGGGACGAGTCGATCCTCGCCGATCAGGACGGCGACCTCATGCTGCGCGCGCTGATCGCGGGCGTCGGCATCGCCATCGCCGACGGCGGGCACGCGTACTACCGCGATCACGGCGCGGCGCGGCTCTCGATCAGCAAGAACATCTCGCCCGCGGCGCTCCGCTCGCGGCTCCAGGTCGTGGACCGGGCGGCGGAGCTGCTGCGCGCGGACGGCCGCTTTGAACGCTACCGGCCGGCGCTCGGCAAGGCGTACCACCGACTCGCGAAGCTGGCGTACGACGCGGACCGCGGTTTCGCGCTCGACTGCGAGCGGCGCGCGCAGGCGCTGGCCGGGCGCCAGGCGATCGCCGGGCACGCGGCGCACCGGGTCCTGTGCCGGTGGATCGGGCTGGACCGGGAGCGGCGCATCGCGCGCGTGGTGCGGCGGACCGGCGTGCTGCGTCTCGGCCGCCGGATCCGCATCTCGTTCCGGCCGGCGTACGGGGGGTCCGCCGCGGGGGGCGGCGCGCGGAAGCGATGAGCCCCGCGCCGGCCGCCTCGCTCCGGACCCGTGTGCTGCGCGGGGCCGCGTGGAACTTCGTGGCCACCGCCGTCCGCGGCGGCGCCGGCTTCGCCGTCAAGCTGATCCTCGCGCGGCTGCTGCTCCCTGAGCATTTCGGGCTGGTCGGGATGGCGACCGTCTTCACCGGCTTCGTGACGACGCTCAACGAGCTGGGGCTCGGCGCCGCGCTGATCCAGCGGAAGGACGAGCGGCTCGACCCGATCCACTACGACGTCGCGTTCTGGACGACGCTGGCGAGCGGCGCGGCGACGTTCGTCGTGATGACGTTCGTCGCCGCGCCGTTCGCGGCGCGCTTCTACGGCGAGCCGCTGCTCGAGCCGCTCACGGTCGTGCTGAGCATCCCGCTGCTGCTCCAGCCGTTCGCGCTGCTCTACCGGATCCAGCTCATGCGGGAGCTGGATTTCCGGACGATCGCGTCGGTCGAGGCGATCGCCGTTACGGCCTCGGGGAGCATCGCCGTGGCCGTCGCGCTGGCGGGCGGCGGCGTGTGGAGCATCGCGTGCCAGAGCATCGTGAGCACGGCCGTCTCGATCCCGCTCCTGCGCCGGGCGCGGCCGTGGACGCCGCGCGCGTGCTTCTCGTGGACCGCGCTCCGCGAGATCGCCGGCTTCGGCGTCTACGTCGCGGGGAACAACGTCTTCACCTTCCTGGCCGGCAACATCGACTACCTGCTGATCGGGAAGATGCTGGGCTCCGGCGCGCTCGGCGCGTACTCGCTCGCGTTCGTCCTGGTCGAGTCGCTGCGGAACCGGCTGATTCGCGTGCTCGACGGCGTGATGTACCCGGCCTACAGCCGGATGCAGGACGAGCCCGCCCACCTGAAGCGCTACTACCTGACATCGATACGGTTCAGCGCGGCGGCGGTGTTCCCGCTGATGACGACGCTGATCGTGTTCGCCGGGCCGTTCGTCGACCACGTCGTCGGGCCGAAGTGGGCCGCGACGGAGGCGCCGCTGCGCATCCTGGCCGTCTCGGCGATGGTGTACTGCGTGGGCGGGACCTCGGCCTCGGTGCTGCGCGGGATCGGCCGGCCGGACCTGCACTTCCGCATCTACGTCGCCAAGACGCTGCTCATCACGATCCCGGCGCTCGTCGTGGGGATCCGCCTGGCCGGGATCAACGGCGCGGCGCTCGCCGTGGTCGCGCACCTCGCCGCGTCGCGGATGATCTTCCAGCACTACATGCGGCGGTTCATCGGAGTCACGGAGCGGGAGATCCTGGCCGCCGTCGCGCCGGCGGCGGCGGCCGGCGCGGCGCTCGCGGCCGTCGGCACGCTGGAGCTCGCGGTGTGGCCGCCCGGCGGAGCCGTCGCCGTGGTGGTGCAGGCGCTGTCGAGCGGCGCGGCGTACGCGCTCGTCGCCGGTGCGCTGCTGCGCTCGGAGCTGCACGGCGTCTGGAACGACCTGCGGCCGCGGCTGCTGCGCCGATCGGCGTGAGCGCGCCGTCGGGCGCGTGACGGCACGGGCGCGTGGCGCGCGGTGTGCGACGGGTGGGAAGGCAGCGCCGCGGCACGCGCGCCGCGGGAACCGGGGGCAGCGAGCGGGAAACGATGCAGCCGAACATCTCCGTGATCGTGCCCGTCTTCAATGATCCGCGGGGGCTGGAGGTCACGATCGACTCGCTGGTGCGGCAGCGGGCTTCGCGGCCGTACGAGGTCATCGTCGTGGACAACGGGTCCACGGACGCCACGCCGGAAGTGGCCGACCGCCTGCGGTCGGCGCACCCGGACCGGGTCGTCTCGGCCCGGGAGAGCCGGCTGCGCAGCTCGTACGCGGCGCGCAACGAGGGGATCCGCACGGCGCGGGGCGAGGTCCTCTGCTTCGTCGACGCGGACATGTGGGCGCCGCCGGACTACGTCGAGCGTGTCGCCAGGGCCTTCGACGGCGCCGTCGACTACCTCGGCTGCCGGGTCGAGATCGTCGCGAACCCGCCGACGCTCGCGGCGTGGTACAACCGCGCGGTCGGGTTCCCGGTGCGCGAGTACCTCGAGCGTTATCACTTCGCCCCGACGTGCGCCCTGTGCGTGCGGCGGCGCGTGATCGACGCCGTCGGCGCGTTCGACGACCGGCTCGAGTCCGGCGGCGACATGGAGTTCGGGCAGCGCGTGCACGCGGCCGGATTCCGACAGGGCTTCGCCGACGCGATCGTGCTGAGTCACCCCGCGCGCTCCAGCTACCGGTCGCTGCTGGCGAAGCAGCGGCGGCTGGCGCGAGGCGCCGCGCAGCTGGTGCACTACTATCCGGAGCGCTACCGCCACCTCGCGGACCGGTTCCGGACGCTGAACTACTACCTACCGTCGCGGCCGGGGTGGCTGTCCGATCGCCTCGGCGCCGCCGGCTACCCGGTCTCCCGGCTGCACGCCGTCGGGATCGCGTTCTGGGCCGCACCGCTCGCCTGGATCGAACCGCTGGTCTTCGCCCGGGAGGCCCGGCGCCTGCGCGCGCGGGAGCGCGCCGGGACGGTCGCGTGATGCGCGCGGCGCGGCCCGCCCGCCGGCGTCCGTCCGGACGGGCACGGGCGTTCCGCCGGGCGTCGGCGCTCGTCGAGGCCGCCACGGCCAGGCTGGTCGCGCTGGCGTTCGGCGCGACCTCGCGCCACGAGCTGCTGGCCGTGTGCCCGCCCGAGACGCGGATCCTGGAGGTCGGCGCCGGATCGCCGTGGCTTGCGCGCTTCCTCCGGTCCCACGGGCGGACCCGGTACCTCGGCGTGGTGCCCCGCGATCGCGGGGCGGACGGCGCGCACGGCGTCGGGTGGGGCGAGCTCCGGCATCGACGCATCGTCGCGGCGGGCGTGCCGCGCAGCAACGCCGAGCTGCTGGTGCTGACGGGGCCGGCCGGCCGGCACCTGTGGCGATTCTCGGACTTCTGGTGGGCGGAGCGCGTCGCCTGGACACCCGCGCCGGGGTGGAGCGCGATCGTCGCCGTGCTCGGCTTGCTCCGCCACGTGCTCGCCGGCAGGGTGCACGTGCAGGGCGTGGCGCGCGCACGGGACGACGACGGCCGGGGCCGGACGTTCCTGCTCGCCCGCGTGCGGCCGCCGGCGACGGTGCCCGCCCGGCGCTACGTCTCGCCGGTCCTCGGCGTGCGCGGCTTCTTCGACGCACTCGAGGCCGCGGGCGCGCGCTACTGCGTGCTGCGCTGGTTCGAGACGCTGCCGGAGGTGGAAGCGGGCGAGGACCTGGACCTGCTCGTGGACGACGCGTCGCTCGAGGCCGTCGAGCGGATCCTGGCCGCGGAGCCGGGCACGATCCCGGTCGACCTCTACAGCGTCTCGGGGCTACCGGGGACGGCGCACCAGGAGATGGCGTACTACCCGCCCGTCCTCGCCCGGCGGCTGCTGGAGCGCGCGGTCCGGACCGACGCCGGGATCCGTGCGCCGAGCGCGGAGGACCACTTCCACAGCCTGGCGTACCACGCGATCTACCACAAGGGCGAGCGGTCCGGGATCCCGCGGCGCGCCGGCGAGCCGCCGGCCGCCGGCGCGCCGGAGCACGACTACGCCGGCGCGCTGGCCCGTCTCGCCCGGGCGTGCGGCGTCGACGTCGAGCTCTCGCTGGACGCACTCGACGCGCACCTCGCCGCCGCAGGCTGGCGCCCGCCCGACGACATGCTGGTCCGGCTCGCGGCGCGCAACGGCTGGCTGCGCCGGCGGCTGACCGAGACGGTGCCCGCCGCGCTCGACGGGTGGGAAGGGCTCGCGGTGTTCTTCATCCGCGAGCGGGCGGTCGCGCTCGGGCTCGAGGACCGCGTCGCCGGGCGGCTGCGCGCCGAGGGGTTCCACGTGTTGCGCCAGCGTCGCCTGGACGCGGACGCGGCGCGGCGCGTACGGGCCGGCGTGCGCGGCGGCAACTGGGAGCGCGGGCCGTGGCCCGCGTCGGGCGGCGGGCCGGCGGCGGTCGTCGTCGCGCTGGACCTGCTGCCGATCGAGCCGGATGCCGCGCAGCGGCGTCGCAGCCCGGCGCTCGACAACGCGCGCGTGCGGGTCAAGGAGGAGATCCGGGGCGCGCTGAACGAAGCGCTGCCGCCCGCCGAGCGCTGCAACATGTTGCACTCGAGCGATCATCACGTCGAGGCGCTGCGTTATCTCGAGATGGCGCTCCCCGAAGAGGTCGACGCGATCCGGCAGGAGATCTCGGCGCTGCGCGAGCGGTTCCGCACGCGCGAGCCGGTCCGCGCGACGCTGACCCGGATCGGGCGCCGGGCGAAGGTCGAGGTCATCGAGTACCGCGGCGGGCTGGCCGTGAAGAAGACGTTCCGGCCGGGGTGCGAGCGCTTCCTCGAGCGCGAGGCCCTGGCCATGCGCACGTTCGGCGGCGTCGTGCCGGAAGTCCCGCCGCTCCTCGAGGCCGGCGACGGGTACGTCGTCTACCCGTTCTACGACGACGCCCGCACGCCCGACCCGGACGGGCTGCTCCCGCTCGCCGCCGTGCGCGGCGTGTTGCGCGCGGTGCGCACGTTCTACGACCACGGCTACGCGCTCGTCGACCTCACGCCGGCCAACCTGCTGCTGGACCGGCGCGGCGCGCCGAGGCTCGTCGACTTCGAGTTCCTCCACCGCTACCGCGAGCGGCCGCCGACGTTCGAGCAGTGCTACGAGCTGGCCGGCCTGCCCGATGACTTCGACGGCGACCGCCCCGATTGGGGCGCGACCGCCCGCGGCGGCTACGACGTGTTCTGGAAGCACCGCGTCGGCCTCGACCTGCACAGCCTGCTCCACGACCCGCCCTGGCTCCAGCAGGCGAAACAGTGGCGCTACCGCGCGCTGCACGTGCCGGCGCGGCGGCTCCGCGCCGCACGCGCCCGTGGCCGCGGCCAGCTCCTCGCGCTCGCGCGGCGGGCGCGGGGCGCCGGGCGCACGATCCGCCGCATCCTGTCCCGACGCCCACCGGCGTGGACGCGGGAGTGGCACGTGAATCCGCCGACGCGCCCCGGGGCCGCGCGAACCGACCCGCCGGCCGCCGTGTAGGACGGTAACATCGCATGACCGCAGGACCCTTGCAGGCACGATGACGCATGGCACCCTCTCGACACGCCCCCGACTCCCGCCGGCCCACGCTCGCGCTCGCGCTCGCCCTCGCCCTCGCTCTCGCCGTCGCCGGACTCGCCGGCTGCGACGACTCGCCGACCGGCTCCGGGCGCGACGGGCCGCCGGACGCCACCCCGGGCGTTCGGCCGGACACCGTGACGCTGGCCGAAGACTACCTGACCGAGCGCGACCACGCGCTGAACATCGACTCGCCCATCGCGTGGCGGAACCCCGACGGCGGCGTGTGGCTGTTCGCCACCGCCAAGGAAGGCGACGTCGTGCTCGTCCACGACGCCGCGTCCGGCCAGGAGCTGCGCCGGCTCGGCAGCTCGGGCTCCGATGCGGGAGAATTCGACCGGCCCAACGGCGTCGCCATCGCCGGCGACGTGCTCCTCGTGGTCGAACGCGACAACCGCCGGGTGCAGGCCTTCTCGCTCCCCGACCTCGCGCCGCTCGGGACGTTCGGCCAGGACACGCTCGAACGGCCCTACGGCATCGCCGTGGTGGAGCGCGACGGCGCGTTCGACGTCTACGTCACCGACCAGGACGAGCGCGACCTCCCCGACGAGGTGATCCTCCCCACGCGCGTCAAGCAGTTCCACTTCACGCGCGCCGGCAGCGCGATCGACGCCGAGCTCATCCGCACCTTCGGCGACGCCGCTGGCGACGGCGCGCTCCACGCCGTCGAGTCGATCCTCGCCGACCCGGCCAACGACCGGCTCCTCATCGCCGACGAGGCGGCCCGCGACATCAACGTGTACACCCTCGACGGCACCTTCACCGGCGCCGAGATCTCCGGCCTCTTCCGCGGCGAGCCCGAAGGGATCGCGCTCTATCGCTGCGGCGGCGACGGGTACTGGATCCTCACCGACCAGCACGACGTCGACAACACGTTCCACGTCTTCGCCCGCGACGGGCTCACCTACTACGGCGCGTTCCAGGGCAGGGTCACCCGCAACACGGACGGCATCGCCGTGATCGAGGGCGACGTCGGCCCGCTCGAGGACGGCGCCTTCTTCGCCGTCCACGACGACGGCAACATCGCCGCGTTCGCGTGGCGCGACATCGCCGACGCGCTCGACCTCGGCGACTGCTGAGCCGCGCGCCGTGGCGGGCCAGTCGGCCCGCCGGCGCCCCATCTGGTACCAAAGGTGCAAGGGCCGGTGGAAGGCGCCCGGAACGTCCGGGCGGGCGTGCGGTGCGATGGAGCCGTGTCCCCGGCGGGGCGCGGGTCCGCGTGCCGGTCGCGGAGACGAACGTGGGCGCGGCCGCCGAGTTCGGCGGCCGCGCCCTGCCTGTCGTAGGCGGGATATGGCGCGTGCTGGGGCGATGGTCGGCGTGGTCGCGGCGTTCGCCGCGGCGACGTGCGTGGCGGAGGATGCCTCGTCGCCGTTGGCGCCGGAGCCGGGGCCGGCCGGCGCGGAGGTCGAGGCTTCGACGGTGGTCATCAACGAGATCATGGTGAACACGACGGCCGTGATCGACGACGACGGCGAGTGGCTGGAGCTGCGGAACCGCGGCCTCCAGCCGGTGGACCTGCGGGGGTGGACGATCCACTCGGACCGGAACGACCCGCACGTGATCGCGGAGTCCGTCGTGATCGAGCCGGGCGGCTACGTGGTCCTGGCGCGGGTCGGCGACCCATCGCGGAACGGCGGCGTGGAGGTCGACTACGTCTTCGGCGAGGACGTGAAGGTGTCGAACCCGGCGGATGCCGTGTGGCTGCGCGACGCGTCGGGCGTGACGGTGGATTCGGTGCGGTGGACGGACGCCGTGCCGGAGGGCGCGAGCCGGGGCGTGGTCGATGTCTCGGCCGAGAACGCGGATTTCCTGGGCTCGAACTGGGTGACGCAGAGTTCGCGGTACGGGGGAGGCGACAGGGGCACGCCGGGCGCGCCGAACGACGGCGCGGCGCCGCCCGCGAGTTCGGCGATCGTGATCAGCGAGATCATGGTCGACCCGACGAAGGTGATCGACGACGAGGGTGAGTGGTTCGAGGTGCGCAACATCGGCTCGGAGCCCGTGGACCTCGAGGGGTGGAGCATCCACTCGGACCGCAACGCCCCGCACGTCATCTCGGAATCGCTGGTCGTGGAGCCGGGGGGCTTCGCGGTGCTCGCCCGCGTCGGCGACCCGTCGCGCAACGGCGGCGTGGACGTGGATTACGTCTTCGGCGGGGACGTGAAGGTGTCGAACCGGGGCGATGCGTTGGAGCTGCGGGATGCGAACGGCGCGCTCGTGGATTCGGTGCGGTGGACGGACGATGCCCCGGCCGGCGCGAGCCGGGGCGTGCTGATCGCCGGGCTGGACCATTCGGATTTCCTGGGCGACAACTGGGTGACGCAGAGCACGACGTACGGCCGCGGGGACCGTGGCACGCCGGGCGGGCCGAACGACCTGTCGTCGCCGCCGCCGTCGGATGCGCGGATCGTGATCCACGAGGTGATGGTGGACCCGACACGGGTCAGGGACGACGACGGCGAGTGGTTCGAGGTGCACAACCTCGGCTCGGAGCCGGTCGACCTCGAGGGGTGGACCATCCACTCGGCGCGGAACGCGGGGCACACGATCTCGCGGTCGCTGGTCGTGGAGCCCGGGGGCTTCGCGGTGCTGGGGCGGCTGGCGGACCGGTCGCGGAACGGCGACGTGGACGTGGACTACGCCTACGGCACCGGGGTCAAGCTGTCGAACAACGGCGACGGCATCGCGCTGCGCGATGCGAGCGGCGGTCTCGTGGATTCGGTGCACTGGGCGAGCCCGGCGCCGGTGGGGGCCAGCCGGGGGATGATCAACGTCCTGGCGGAGCACACCGACGTGAACGGCGCGAACTGGGCGACGTCGACGAGTCCGTACGGCGCGGGCGACCTGGGCACGCCGGGCGCGCCGAACGACCCGCCGAGCTCGGGCGACCGGGAGCTGGTCGTGCGCGTGCTCGACATCGGTCACGGGGACGCGACGTACATCGAGAACGGCGGCTCGCGGGTCTTCATCGATGGTGGGCCGGACCCCGCCCGCCTGGCCGAACACCTCGACGCGCTGGGGATCCGGAACACGACGGTCGACATCGTCATCATCTCGCACCTCCACGCCATGCATTACAGCGGGTTGCGCGAGTTGTTCAATACGGAGCGGAACATCACGATCGGCTACGTCATCGAGAACCGCGACGGCGGCGGCCATCCGGAGCTCGCGGAGCTGCGGGACTCGATCGAGGCGCGCGAGGCGCGGCGCGAGCTGCTCTACCGGGACGCCGACGACCCGTGCGGCAACGGTGCGAGCGTGTGCACCATGACGCTGCGGGGTGGCGCGAAGCTGCACATGCTGAGGCCCGACCCGGACGGCGCATCGGTGAACAACCGTTCGGTCGCGGTCAAGCTGGTCGGCCCCGACTCGGCGTCGTTCACCATGTGGCTGGCCGGGGACGCGGAGCACCCGGAGAACGCCTGGTTCGACACGGGCGCGGGGTACGACGGCCGGCCGGGGATGAACGTGGACGTGATCAAGGCGAACCACCACGGCAACTGCGATGCGATCAGCGAGCGCTACCTCGACCTCACGCGCCCGTCGTGGGTGGTCATCCCCGTGGGCGCGGAGAACGCGTCCGGGCTTGTGCCGACGCAGACGAAGGAGCTGCTGCGCAGCCGATCGATTCCGTGGTACCGGAACGACATGAACGGGACGATCACGATCCGCTCGCCGGGCACGCCCGGCGGCGGCTACACCATCGCGGCCGAGTCCGGGTTCCCGAGCATGGACGGCGCGACCGACCGGACCTCGAGCGAGCCGGCGTGCTCCGACCTCTCGGGCGACGGGCTGTCGGCCGGCATCGTCGCCGACGGCGCGGGCGATGTCGACGCGCACGCGGTCGTGTCGCGGCCCGGCGGCGCGGGGAGCGTCCGCTAGCGTCCGTTACCTCGCCCGGGTCACTTACGGCGCGGATGCTTCCGGAGCCATCCCCGAGCGGCCGCCCTGACCGGGAGCACCTGGACACCACCGCGCGTCACCGAGTGTGGGTCGGTCGCGGCGATCGCCTCGACGACTTGCCTGACCCCGTCGTCGCCAAGGAGTCGAGCAACGTCCTCGGGCTCGTGCCGCGGGCACGGCGCGGATGCGGCGGCAGTCGGATCCGCGGCGCGGCCACGCGACCGACGCTGGTACCAAAGGTGCAACGTCGCGGAGTAGCACGAGCGTGGCCCGGCGCCCGGCCGGGCCGGGAACGGAGCGGAGACCGCGTTGCCATCGCCTTCGCTGCACGACGTTTACGTGGCCACGATCATGCGTCCGGAAGGCGAGACGGGGGTGCAGACGCACTGCCGGATGTTCCTGCGTGCGGCGCGGCAGGTCGGGCTGAACGCCCGGATGCTGACGCCGTTCGACCGGGGCCGGACGGTGGTGTACCCGAGCTTCGGGGTCGGGCGCCTGATCAAGCCGTTCCACAAAGGGCTGTGGGTCTGGTGGTACCGCCGCGGGCACTACGCGGTGCTGCGACAGGTCTTGTTGCGCGAGGTGCAGCGCCGCGAGCGGTCGGTGGTCTATGCGCAGGACCCGCTCAGCGCGAAGGCCGCGCTCGACGCCCGGTCGCGCGGCTACGCGGTCGAGGTCGCGCTGATGGTGCACTTCAACGTGTCCCAGGCGGACGAGTGGGCGGACCACGGCTACATCGCGCGCGGCGGTCCGCTGTACCGGCAGATCACGGCGCTGGAGCGGGAGGTGCTGCCGCGGGTCGATCGGCTGATCTTCCCTTCGCGGTTCATGATGCGGCGGGTCACGGAGCGGATCGGCGAGGTGGCCGCGGTGCCGCGGTGGTGCATCCCGAACTTCGTGCCGGCGGGCAGCGCCGCGCCTGCCACGCCGACGCGCACCGTCGGCGACCTGATCAGCGTCGGCACGCTCGACGCGCGCAAGAACCACGCGTTCCTGCTCCGGGTGCTGGCGGCGTGCCACCGTCGGGGGCAGCGTTACCGGTTGACGATCGTCGGGGAGGGACCGCTCCGTCCGCGGCTGCGCGCGCTCGCCGAGACGCTGGGCATCGCGTCGCACGTGGCGCTGCCGGGGTACGTGCGCGGCGCGGCGGCGCTGCTGCCGCGGCACCGGGTTTACGTGCACGCGGCGACGATGGAGAACTGCCCGATCGCGCTGCTCGAGGCGATGGCGGCCGGGTGCCCGGTCTTCGCGGCGCCGGTGGGCGGGATCCCCGAGGTGCTGTCGGACGGCGTCGAGGGGCGGTACTGGGACCTGACGGACCCGGACTCCGCCGCGGGGAAGCTGATCGAGGTGCTGGAGGACCCGGCGCGGTACGCCGCCGCGTCGCACGCGGCGCGGCGGCGGTACGGCCGGGAGTTCACGCCGGAATCGGTGGGCCCCCGGCTGCTCCGCGCGGTCGTGGGCGCGAGTCCGAGCCCGGCGAGCGGATCGGAGGCCGCGTGACCACGACGTCGGGCCCCGCACCGCGCCCGCTGTCCGCGGCGGGTAGCCCCGCGGAGCGACTGCGGCGCTACGATTGGCGGTTCCTGCTGCCGGCGCCGGCGGACGGATCGTTCGGGCGCATCGTGATCGTCGGCAGGCCGGCGGGAGTGGCCGAGGACCTGGTGCGCCTCGGCGTGGCCCGCGAGGCGACGGTCACGCCGCCGGACGCGCCGACCGCGGACGCGGTCGTCGCGCTGCGCGGCGCGCGCGTCCGGCCGGAGGAGGCGCGGGCGTGGCTGAGGGAGGGCGGCGTCCTGCTGCTCGAAGTAGATCGTCGAGCGCCGGGCCGGCTCGCCGCGACGCCGGCGCGGGTCCGCAAAGCGCTGGCGCGGGCCGGGTTCGAAACGCTGGGGTGCTGGTGGGCGAAGCCGGACCTCGAGCGGTGCGGCATGTACCTGCCGCTGGAGTCCGATGGCGCGCTCGAGTGGTACCACCGCCGGCACCACGCGCCGCGCTCGACGGCGGCCCGCGCGCTGGCCCGCGCGATCGGGTGGGTGACCGGGTGGAAGGCGGCGCGGTTCGCGCGATGGGTGCCGACGTTCGTAGTGGTGGCGCGGGCCGGCGCCGCAAGGGACGGGGGGGTGGGCGTGCTCGGCGGGCGCGGCGTGCCGACGTCGCTGCTGCCGCCCCGGTCGCGGCCGCTGCTGCTGCTCGGCGGCGAAGGCGCGTGGAGCCGCGTCGTGGTGTTGCCGTTCGGCGCGGGCGCGGACCGCCCGGTCGTCGTGGTCAAGCACCCGCGCCTCGCGCGCTACAACGCGGCGACGCGGCGGGAGCGGACGACGCTGAAACGGATCCGGGCGCGGGTCGGCGGGCCGCTCCGTGCGTCGCTCCCGATGCCGGTCGCGGCGGGGCGGTGGCGGGGGCTGAGCGTAGCCGCCGAGCGCTGCGTGGCCGGGCGCTCGGTGTACGCGGCGTGCGCGTCCGGCGGGGAGCGCGAGGCGGGGGTCTCGCTGCGGCTCGCGGCGTCGTGGCTCGCGGCGTTCCACGTGCGCACCGTCGTCGCGCGGCCGCCGCTCGATGCGTTGCGGATCGAGCGTCTGCTGGCGCGGCCGGTCGCGCGCTACACCGCGGCGCTGGGGTGCGAGGGCGCGGAGCGCGCGTTGTTCGACGAGGCGCGTGCCCGGGCGGAGCGAGTCGCGGGCACGACACTCCCCATCGTCTGGCAGCACCGGGACTTCGGCCCCTGGAACGTGCACCGCGACGGCCGGCGCATCGCCGTGATCGACTGGGAGGTCGCGCGCCCCGGGCCGGCGCTCTGCGATCTGCTCTACTTCACGCTGCACTGGTCGTGGCTCGTGCGCGGGCACCGCGCGGGGTCCGACCGGCGCCGCGACTTCGAAGCGCTGTTCCTCGATCCCGGGCGCGGCGGCGCGCCGGCCGCCGCGTGCCGTCGCGCGATCGCGCGCTACATGGAGCGGCTGGAGATCGCGCCCGCACTCGCGCCGCTGCTGCTGCTGCACCTGCTGCTCGAGCAGGCGCTGGACCGGGTGCGGCGGCTACGCGCGGTCGGCGCCCGCGCCGCGCGCGACGACAACCCGTACGTCGGCTACCTGGGCGTGCTGGCCGGGCGGCCGGACCGCCTCTTCGAGCGGGAGTGGCCGTGACCGGGCGCGGGGCGGCGGGGCGGGGCACGGCCGAATCGATCGCCGTCGCGGTGCCGACGCGGGACCGCCCGGAGCCGCTGGCGCGTTGCGTCGACACGCTCCTGGCCGGCGACGTCGGGCCCGGCGAGGTCCTGGTCGTCGACCAGAGCCGAGATGACGCGACGCTCCGCGCGATCGAGGCGCGCCGCTGCGCCGGCGCGCCGATCCGGTACCTCCGCATCCCGCCCCGGGGGCTCTCCGCCGCCCGCAACGCCGCCGCCGCGGCGACCGAGCGCCCGATCCTCGCGTTCACCGACGACGACTGCGTGCCGGCGCGGGGGTGGGTCGCCACGCTCGACCGCGTCTTCGCCGAATCCACCGAGCTCGCCGCCGTCACCGGGCCGGTGCTGCCGCTCGGGCCGGCGCGTCCCGGGCTCCACGCCGTATCCGGCCGGACGAGCGCCGTGCGCGCCGAGTACCGCGTGCGCGCGCTGCCGTGGCGCGTCGGCACCGGCGGCAACACCGCGGTGCGGCGGGCGTGGCTGGAGCGCCTCGGCGGCTTCGACGAACGACTCGGCGCCGGGACGCCCGGCGGCGCGGGCGAGGACATGGATCTGCTGTACCGGCTGCTCCGCGCCGGCGGCACGATCCGCTACGAGCCCGACGCGCGCGTCTTCCACGAGCGGCAGAGCACGGCGCGGAGGTTGGCCAGCCGGCCCCGCTACGGCCACGGCATGGGCGCGTTCTGCGCACTCCGGTTGCGGCGCCGCGATCCCTACGCGCTCGCGATCCTCGCCCGGTGGTGCCTGGACCGCGGCCGTATCCTTGCCGGCGCCTGCCTCCTCGCCCGCTGGCGACGGGCGCGCGAGGAGGCGCTCATGCTGCGCGGCGCAGGAGCAGGGCTGATCTACGGACTGCGACTTCGGGAGCAGGGCGATGCGTGAGGGGGACGGAACGATCGGGGGAGGCGACCCAGCAGGTGACCGCACGGCCGGGCCGCGCCGCGGCGGCCAGGGGCAGGGCGGCCGCCGGCGGGGCGGCGAGGCACGGGACCCGGTCGGCGCCACGCCGGTCCTCGACGCGACGTCGCTGATCTTCTGCACGCGGGACCGCCCGCGCATGATCGTGGAGGCCATCGCCTCCGTGCTCGGCGGCGATGCGGTCCCGGCCGAGATCGTGGTCGTCGACCAGAGCGCGGCGCCGCACCCGACGCTGCCGACCACCGTGATGCCCGCCGGGTGCACACTGCGCTACGTGCACACGACGTCGCGGGGGCTCAGCCGGGCGCGCAACGAAGGGGTTCGCGCGGCCCGCCACCCGATTCTCGCGTTCACGGACGACGACTGCCTCGCGGATCCGAGCTGGCTGCGGATGCTGGTCGGCGCGCTCGTCGCGGCCGGAACGGGCGCGGCGGTGAGCGGGCGCGTGCTGCCCGTCCTGGAACGGCCTGACGGGTACGTGCCGGCCGTGCGGCTGGACGACGCGCCGGCGGTCTACACCGGCCGGGTGCTGCGCGACGCGCTCGTCGCCGGGAACCTGGCGATCCACCGGACGGACTACGAGGCGCTCGGCGGGTACGACGAGCGGCTCGGCGCGGGGAGCCGGTACCCGGCATCGGAGGACAACGACCTGGGGTTCCGGCTGCTGCGGTCGGGGCGGCGCATTCACTTCGAGCCGGCGGCGGTCGTCTGGCACCGGGCGTGGCGGGCGGGCGATGCCGTGGTGCCCCAGCGCTGGCGGTACGGTTACGGCCAGGGTGCGTTTTACGCGAAGCACGTGGTCGCCGGGGAGCGGGGGGCGCTCGGCCTCGCGGGGCGCCGCATCCTGCAGCTCGCGCTGCGGATGCCGCGCCGGCTGGCCGGCCGGCCGCGCGACGCGCTCGGCGACGCGGCCTACCTGCTGGGGCTGGCGGCCGGCGGCGTCGCCTGGCTGCGGAACGAGCGCGCCGGCCGGTGATCCGGCGGCGGCTGCTGCGGGGCGCGGCGAGCAACCTGGCGGGGAAGGTCGCCGCGGTCGCGGCGTCGTTCCTGCTCACGCCGTTCCTCGTGCACGCGCTCGGCGCGGACGGGTACGGCCTCTGGGTCCTGGTCGGCTCCGCGTTCGCGTACGGCGCGCTCCTCGACCTCGGGATCGGCGGCGCGGTCGTGAAGTACGTGGCGGAGCACCTCGCGCGCGGCGAGACGGCCGGCGCGAATGCGATCGTCGCGACCGCGCAGCGGCTGTTCCTGCTGCTGGGCGTCCTCGTGGCCGCGGTCGGCTTCGCAGCGGCGCCCGTCGTGCCGCGGCTGTTCGACGTGCCGGACGCGCTGCGCCCCGTCGTCGCGCCGCTCGTCGTGCTCACCGCCCTGAACATCGGCGCGACGATCGCGCTCCTGCCGACGGCCGTCGTGCTCCAGGGGCTCCAGCGCTACGACCTGTACAACCTCGTCGGCGTGGCGGGAACGGTCGCGTCCGCGGCCGGGATGGCGCTCGCCGTGCTGGCGGGCGGCGGGCTGGTCGGGATGGCGTGCGTCGCGCTGCTCGTGACCGCCGCGACGCGGTGGGCGTACCTGCGGCTGGTGCGACGGACCGCGCCCGCGCTGCGCTTCGGCGGCCGTCACGCGAGCCGGTCCGCGGCGCGTCGGCTGCTGATGTTCGGCACCGCGTCGCTCGCGTACCGGCTCGGCAGCCGGTTGAGCAGCCGGAGCGACGAGTTCGTGATCGCGGCGTTCCTCCCGGTCGCCGCGGTCGCGCCGTACGCGGTGGCGCGGAAGCTGAGCGAGGCGGCGCAGCTCGTGGCCGACCAGTTCCTGAAGGTCCTCGTGCCGCTGGCCTCCGAGCTGGATGCCGTCGGCGACCGGGAACGACTGCGCGTCCTCTACCTCGACGGGTCGCGTCTCACGCTGGGGATCGTCGTGCCGGCCGCGGTGCTGCTGATGCGGTTCGGCGCGGTCGCCCTGACCGCCTGGGTCGGGCCGGACTACGCCGACGCGGCCGGCCTCGTCACGCTGCTTTCGCTGGCGTGTCTGATCGAGACGAGCCAGTGGGCCGCCGGCGCGGTGCTCGAGGGCATGGCCCGGCAGCGGCTGCTGGCCGCGACGTACCTCGGGTCCGGGGTGCTCAACGTCGGCCTCTCGATCCTGCTGGTGCGGCCGCTCGGGTTGGCCGGTGTGGCCTGGGGCACGCTGATCGCCGCGGCCATCGCCTCGCTGGGCGTGATCCTGCCGCATGCCGTGAGGACGCTGGGCATCGCGCCCGAAACCGTGGTGCGCGACGTCTGGCTCCCCGGGCTGCTGCCCGCGCTGCCGATGAGCTTCGCGCTCGCGGCGGTGGAGTCGGTGCTCGCGCCGCCAGCGGCGCCGGCCCCGGTCGCGGCGACGCTCGCGCCGGTCTCGCCAGCGATCGCCGCGGCGGCATCGGCGGCCGGGCTGCTGGCGTACGCCGCCGCGTACCTGGCGATGCCGGGGGCGCGGGCGGAGCGGAGGGCGGTGGTGCGGCTCGTCCGTGTGATGCGGGGGGCGCGGCGGCGGTCGCACGCCGCCGCGGGTCCCCCGCCCGCCGGGGAGCGGCCGTCGGGCCGCGCCGCGTACGGGAACCCTCCCGCGGACGGCTGAGGCGTCGCCCTCACCCCGCCGCCCCCGCGTACGCTTCGAGGAGCGCGTCCGCCGTCCGCGCCCAGCCCCGCCGCTCGCGGGCGTCGTCCTCGATCCCGCGCGCCAGCGCTCGGCGGAGCGTTCTGTCCTCGAGGACGCGGATCAGCGCATCGGCGAGCGCGTCGGCGTCGCCGGGCGGGACGAGCAGCCCGGTGCGGCCGTCGGCCACGTACTCCGGCACGCCGCCCACCGCCGAGGCGACGACGGGCCTGCCGAACGCGTGGGCGGTGAGGATGACGGCGCTCTGCGTCGCATCGTGGTAGGGGCACGCGACGACGGTCGCCGCCTCGAGCAGCCGCGCGAGCTCGGCGTTCGGCACGTAGTCGTGGCGCGCGTCGACGCGGGCGGGCGCGGGGAGCGGCGGCGGCGTGGGCGGCGCGTACCCCGGGACCGGGCGCCCCGCCACCACGACGCGCACGTCGGGGATGCGCCGCGCGACGCGGGGGAGGGCGCGGTACAGCACGTCGAGCCCCTTGTACGGCGAGATGCGGCCGAAGAAGAGGATCGTCGGCGCGGGCGGTCCGGCCGGCGCCGCGCCGGACGGCTGCCACGCGCGGAAGATGGCGAGCGGCGCGAACGGCGCCACGGTCACGGCGCTCGGGTCGATGTCGTGGCGGCGGCAGAACGCCGCGGCCATCGACGCGTTGTGCAGGACGAAGCGTCGGGCGCGGGGGAACGCGATCCGCCGGGCGAGCCGCTTGCGCCAGTCGCGCTCGCCGCTGTGCGGCTCGGGGTCGTGGACGCTGAGGACGAGCGGCAGGCCGCGTGCGTGCGGCAGCGCGAGCGCGAGCCGCGGCGAGACGTCGACGTCGTCGACGTGCAGCACATCGGCGCCGACGGAGCGGGCGAAGTCGAGGACGCGGCGCCCGATGCGCCAGGACGACGGGTGCAGGCTGCGTCGCGCCTCGTGCGCCACGAGCTGGAACGAGGCGGTGCTGGCCCAGTACGCGCGGACGGCGGGCGGGAAGCGGCCGGCGAGGACCGGCTCCGCGGGGACGAGGCCGGCGGGGAGCGGTCGGCCGGGCACGTCGAACGCCGCGTGACGCCACGCGGTCGGCGCGACCTCGACCAGCAGGTGCACATCGGCCCGGCGGGCGAGCTCCCGGACGATCGAGAGCGCGACCTCGAAGAACGCCGTGTGCGTGTAGTAGACGACGCGCATCCCCACCTCCCGGAATGGGCCGGACGAGCGACGGCGCCGGCCACGGCGGCAATCGGCGTACCCGCCCGGCGCCGGCCGCGTGCCCGGGATTTGCAATCCCGGAGGCGCGGAAGGGTCCGCACGAAGCTCTGGAGGTACAGGTGCGCCGGGTCGTCGTCATCGCCGCGCAGTTCACGATCGCGACCGCCGCTGCGGCGGTCGCGCAGCAACGGACGCCCGACTTCGCCTCGGCGTTCCTCCCACCCGGTCACTGGGCGATCGGCGCCGCGGGCCGGCTTCACGCGCTGGGGCTCGTCGAACACGGCTTCGACCGGGCCCGGCGCCCGCTCACGCGCCGCGAGGTCGGCCGCGTATTCGACGGCGCGGTCCGGCTCGCCGAGCGGGACCGGCCGGAGCTGCTCCCCCTCGTCCGGGCGTACCGGGCGCGGTACACCGAGGAGTTCCCGTCGACCATGAGCGCGCTCGCCGGGGCGGACTCAGTCGGGCTGCGCTTCGGCGACGGCTCCGTCACCGCGGGCTACGAGCTGCGGACCGGCGAGCTGCGATCCGGCATCGGTTACGAGAACGGCGACGACTGGACCGGCCCGTTCCACGAGGAGGACGTCTCCACGGCGATGGGAGCCGTCGACTGGAGCGTGGAGCTGTTCCCGGCGCTGGCGTTGGGGCTGGCGCCGTCCCGCGCCGCCGGCGACTGGACGGTCGACGGCGGGTACGCCACGGGCGTCTGGCGGGATGCCGGCATCTGGATCGGCCGGCGCACGTTCGGCTACTCGCCCGGCGCAGGCGGCGGCATCGTCCTCAACCCCTCGGTGGCGTTCGACGGCGGCGGCATTTATCTCACGGATGGCGTGCTGCTCCCGTCGTTCCTCGAGGCACTCGGGCCGATCCTGTTCGAGACGTTCCTGTCCCGTGTCGAGCACGACGGTCCGATCGAGCGCCCCTGGGTCTGGGGGATGCGCGGCACGATCGAGCCGCACCCGCGATTCGGCTTCGGGTTGACGCGCACGGCGATGTTCGGCGGGGAGGGGAAGAACGACCTGAGCCTGCAGAACCTGGCGTACCTGATGATCGGCAAGCACGCCGGAGCGGGGAGCGGGTTCGACAACCAGATCTTCTCGATCGACGCGTGGTATCGCCCGCCGATCGGCGCGCTGCCGATGCTGATCTACCTCGAGTGGGGGTTGGAGGACAGTGCGGGCGCGTGGTTCGACGTGCCGGGCGTCGTCGCGGGGCTCGAGCTGCCCGCGCTGCCGGGCGTGCCGGGCATCGCGCTGGGCATCGAGCGCACCTCGTTCAGCCCGCGCTGCTGCGGCAACCCGATCTGGTACCGCCACTGGCAGTTCCTCGGCGGCTGGACGGATGACGGCGTGCCGCTCGGCCACCCGCTCGGCGGGCACGGCAGCGAGTGGCGGAGCTGGGCGCGCGCCGACGTCCTCGATGCGCGGCTCCGGCTCGAATCGGCGCTGTTCCTCCGCGACCGGGGCGAGGAGAACCTGTTCGCCCCGGACCGCGAAGGGCGCAGCGCGGGCGTCGCCGTGTCCGCCGCGTTCCGCCCGATGCCACTGTTCGACGTCATCTTCCAGGCCGGCACCGAGTCGGGCGAGCGGGACTGGACGGAGTCCGCGGCCGTGCTCGGGCTGCGGATGCTGTTCTGAGCGCCGCGCCGGGTGGCCGGCCGCCTCAGCGGCAGCCGGTCACGATGTTGTCCCGCACGGTGACGCCGGAGTCCGGCGAGTACTCGACCGGTGCGTCCAGCCGGTTGTCGTAGATCCGGGCGCCGTCGACATCCGAGCCGACGCGGATCGTGCCGCGCTCCGTCTCCGAGACCGCGTTGCCGGTGACCTCGGCATCGGGGGCGGAGGCCATGAAGATGCCGAACTCCGCGTCGCGGATCGTGTTGCCGACGTAGCGGCTCCCCTTGCCGCTTGCGACGATGCCGCTCCCGGACACGCCCTCGATCGCGTTCGCCTCGAAGACGTTGCCGTCCGCGTGGTCCATCGTGCGGATGCCGGTCTCGATCTGGCTGCCGTCGGAACGGACCTCGTTGCGGCGCACGATGTTGTCGCGCGCGCCGACGAGGAGGATCGCGTGGTCGATGTGACGGTCGCCCAGGCCGAACGCCTCGACCCGGTTGTCCTCGACCAGGTTGCCGCTCACGTCGTGGTCGCCGTTCTTCTGGAGGCTGATCCCGGCGTACGGGCAGTCCGCCGTGTGGTTGTTCCGGACGACGTTCCCCTCGACCGGGCCAACGTCGCTGTTCGAGATCAGCACGATGCACTCGTTGCGCGCCAGCGAGACGTCGTTCCGTTCGACCAGGTTCCCCGACGAGCCGGCCAGGATGTAGATCCCCATCGACGCGCCCGGGAAGCCCTCGCGGGTGCGGACCACGTTCTCGGCGATGCGGTTGTCGTCCGACGCATAGAGCGAGATCCCGCTCCAGTCGAAGTCCGTGATCGTGTTGCCGACGATGACGTTGCGGTCCCCCGTGAGCAGGTGGATCGAGCCGTAGTGCGCGCCCGGCTCCGGCGGCGAGTTGTTGACCTCGACGAACGTGTTGTCCCGGATCGTGTTCTCGCTCCCCTGTACGACGACGGCGCCGCCGGAGTAGTAGCGGAAGTAGGCGTCGCGGACCAGGTTGCCCGTCGAGCCATCGGCGATCGTGATGGCCCTGGAGTACGTGTCCGGCGTCGTCGGGCCGCGGAACCGCAGCCCGGAGATCTCCACGCCGCTCACGCCGTCGAGCTCGAGCGCCGTGCCGTCGTTGTCCCGGGTGTCGATCGTCGCGCCGTCGGAGATCAGCCCGACGTCCGAGCGCAGCTCGACCGTGCCGCGCAGCACGTACGCCGCCTCGGCCTTCGGGAAGAAGAGCGCCGTTCCCGGGGCGACTTCGTCGATCGCCCGCTGGAGCGCGGCGGTGTTGTCCGTCGAGCCGTCCGCCCGCACGCCGTACTCCAGCACGGAGACGGTGTCGTCGTACAGGATCGCGGAGAGCGGGTCGAGCGCCTCCGCCGGCGGATGGAGCAGGTGCTCCGGGACGGCCACCGGGTCCGCGACCGTCGCCGTCGGCGGCCCGGCCTCGCCCGGCTCGCACGGCGCCAGCCCACCAAATCCGGAGTCCTGGCAGGCGGCGCCGATCGCGGCCAGGAAGAACAGCGTTCCAGTCATGCGGAGTCGGGATCGGACCGCAGGCCGGCCGTTCGCCGGCGTGTCGCGGCGTTCGGCGCCATCGGGTGCAAGCACGGTGCCGGCCCGCGGGCCGGCCGCGCCTTCGACGCTCGGATTCGTCACGTCATTTCGCCTTGCTCGGGGGATCTTCAGGAACGACCGGTTCCTACAACGGCCGGCGCGGTGGGTTCCAAGTTGGGGTTGTGTAATGGGTTAGGTCCGACACGGTCGGCCGGGCGTCGCTGCGTGGACGAGCGCGGGCACGGGGGACTCATACGGAATTCGCCGGAACCGTTTCCCTCATTGGACTCGATCGGGGCGCGACTCGCCGCCGGGACCTCGAAGGGTTCACGCGAAGTCCGTATCACGCGCCCGCGCTCCCGCTCCCCGACCGGTGACCGTGAACGGATTCGGCGATTTCCGTATGCCGAGAGGCAGGAACGACGGTGGGGACGGCGGCAGGCTACGGCGGCGGGAACGACGGTGAGCTGCGGCGGGCTGCCGCGGGCTGCGGCGGGCTGCGGCGGGCTACGGCGAGCTACGGCTTCGCTGGGTCGGCGAGCTACGACGGCGGGAACGACGAGGGGGCGGCGGACCCGGGTCCGCCGCCCCCTGGCACGGGCGGGTGCGCCGGGCGCGTCAGTCCTTCGGCGGGCGGCGCTGGAGCTGGCTGACCCAGCGGAGCAGCGGCCGCACCGAGATCACACCGCCCTCGCCGTCGCTGGTGGTGTACGCGTACTGGTAGTACCCGTAGCGGTTGTAGTACCGTCCCTCGCGCCGCGCGCTGGCGTCGTTGAGGACGGCGCCGAGGATCGAGACGCGGGCGTTGTTGAGCTGGTCCATGGCGAGGTTGAGGCCCTCGCGTTCGGTCTTCCCGGCGCGCACGACGATCAGGACGCCGTCGGCGATGCGGCCGACGACGGCGGCATCGGTGACCATGTTGAGCGGCGGCGAATCGATGATGATGGCGTCGTACTCCTTCTCGAGCCGTTCGAGGAGCGCGCTCATGCGGCTGGAGCCGAGCAGCTCCGCCGGGTTGGGCGGGAGCGTCCCGGTGCTGAGGAACTCGAGGGTGGAGTTCTCACCGGCCTGGACCTTCCGGACGGCGTTTTCGAGGGAGACGGCGCCCATCAGCACGTCCGAGAGGCCGGGGTCGCGGGGCGTATCGAACACCATGTTCAGCACGCCGCGCCGCATGTCGGCGTCGATGAGGAGGACGCGGCGGTCCTGGAGCGCGAGGGTGACCGCGAGGTTGGCGGCGCTGGTCGTCTTGCCGTCGCCCGGCGTGGGGCTGGTGACGACGAGCGTGCGCGGCATTGCGTCCGGCCGGGCGAAGGTGATGTTCGTGCGCAGGCTGCGGTACGCCTCCGAGACCGGGTTCTGCGGGTCGTAGCCGGTGATGAGGCGAGTGTTGTGGCCGATCTCGTCGCCCGCGACGGCCGCGGCGAGGTGGGCGCGACGGATGCGCGGGATCAGGCCGAGGACCGGCACGCCGGTGACGGCCTGGATGTCGTCGCGCGTGTTGACGGTGTCGTCGAGGCGCTCGCGGGTGTACGCGCCGCCGATGCCGAGGATGAGCCCGAAGAACACGGCGAGCGCGACGTTGAGCATCGGGCGCGGGCGGACGGGCTCGCGGCCCGGGAGCGCGCCGTCGACGACGCGGACGCTGGCGTCCTCGACGGCCTCGGCGATCTCCGCCTCCTTCAGCCGGGTCTGGAGCAGCGTATAGATCTGCTCGAGCACGTTGGTCTGGCGCTCGAGGCGCGCGTACTGCGTTTCCTTGGCCGGGATCCGTTCCAGCTCTACGCCGATGCGGTCGAGCGTCTCGTCGAGCGAGGCGACCTGGTTCGTGAGCCCCTGGAGGTAGGTCGTGGCCAGGACGCGGAGCTGCTCCTCGAGCTGGTGGATGCGATCGGTCAGGACCTGGACGTCCGGGTCCTTCGCGGTGCGCCGGTTGAGGAGCAGGGCCCGCTGGTTCTCCAGCTCGGTCAGCGCGTCGAGCAGGTCCGTGGCCGAGTTGTTCCGGAACAGCGTCGGGAACGCGATGAGGCGGCGGTACGGCGAGGGGCCGGACGGGTCCTCGTGGGCGGTGGCGCGGATGTCGGCGAGGAGGCCGGCGAGTGCGGCGCGCTCGGCGGCGGTCGCGTTGCGCTCGGCCTCGAAGTCCGCCAGGTGGTCGACGCGGGCCCTGGCCTCCGCGTCGAGGCTGACGACGAGCTCGCCTTCGCGGAACGCCTGGAGCGCGTTCTCGGCCGCGACGAGCTGGATCGCGATGGTGTCGATCTGGCTGCGCAGGAACTCGACGGTGCTGCGCGCCGCCGTCTTCTGGACGGCGGTGCGCTGGCGGATGAAGTGCCGCGCGATCGCGTCGGTCACCGCGCGGACGAGGAACGGGTCCGGTCCCTCGAAGGCGATCGTGACGATGCTGGCCTCGCGGTTCGGGCGCTCGACCTCGAGGATGCCGCGCAGCCCGGAGACGGCGGCGTCGAAACGCTGGACCTCGAGGACGATCTCGTCGTGCTCGAGCGCTTCGGGCCGGAGCGAAAACCGGACGCCGGGGAGGAGGACCGCTTCGCCGGGTCGGACGGTGGCGACGTCGCTGCCGGTGGTCTCGTTCTCGATGCGGAACCGGTCGTCCTCGACGGTGATCCGATACACGGCGGGCAGCGCATCACGCGTGGCGCGGATGCCGGTGACGATCTCCTGGCGCGGGATCTCGGCCGGCTCGATCAACACCAGATTCAGGTCCAGTGCGTCCACGACCTCTTCGGCCAGCGTCCGGCTGCGCAGGACCTCCATCTCGGTCTCGATCTCGCTGTCGCCGCGGATGGAGCTGAGCAGGCCGGCGGCGGGCATCCCGTCGGTGCGGCGGTCCTCGATGCGGAGCGAGGTGACCGAGCGGTAGATCGGCGTGCTGAGCGACGTGATGAGCGCACTCACGGCGACGGTGAACGCGAGCGCGGCGAAGACGAGCCCGCGGTTGCGCCGGAGGAGGTGCCAGTAGCCGAGAAGATCGACCCTCTCCTCTTTGCCGCCCGTCTGGTGAACCGTCGTGTCGTCCATCGGCGCCTCACCGGACGAACAGTGCGATGAAAAGGGTGACGCTCGTCGAGATGAGCGTTGCGATCCCGCTGTTCCGCATGAGCCAGCTGCGCTGCGGGACGTAGATGTGATCACCGGAGCGGATGGCCGTGTCGCCGATCCGCGTGCGCGGGTTGAACTCGATCGGCACCTTCCGGCCGTCGCGGTAGACCTCGATCTTCTCGGGGTTGCCCGATTCCGTGACTCCACCGGCCATGGCGATCAGCTCGGCGAGCGTCGTGGTCGGGTCGACCGCGTAGATGTTGGGCGAGTTGACCGCGCCGAGGACGTTGACACGCCGCAGCAGGACGACATCGATCGACGGGTTGCGCAGGTACTCGCGATAGGCGCGGATGAGCTGCGCCTCGAGGGCATCGGGCGACTGCCGCGTGACGTTGCGCGGCCCGATCTTGGGGAAGACCACGACGCCGTCCTCGTCGACCGCGAAATCGCCGGACAGGTCCGGCTCCCTCCAGATGTTGAGGCGTACGACGTCGCCGGGCTGGAGGAGCACTTCGCGCGGGGCGCCGTCGCCGGGCGCCGGCTGCTGTGCCGGTGCGCGGCCGGGGATCGCGAGCATCGCGGCGGCGAGCGCGGCGAGGACGGCGCGGCGGACGCGGTCGCGCGGGGGCCGGGCATCGATTGGGAGATCGGGCGACTGCGTGCCCGATGGATTCATGGCCATGGTGTCCCGTGCTGCAAGGTGATCGAAAATCAACCATTCGGTCCTCACTCGGAGCCCGGGTTATGCAAGATCAGAGCCCATTGTGGACCGGCCGCGGCCGGCGGCTGCCGGGCGCAGGAATTGCATGCCGTCGGTCCGTCCTCCCGTCCCGGGCGTCGGGTGGGGAGGGCGGGCGCCGGGCCCGGCGGCCCGGAGCGGAGCACGTGGAGCGGCAGGAGGCAGCGGTGAGCATCTGGGGGATCCTGCTCGTTTTCGCCGGCGTCGTGCTGGCGGTGAACGTGCTGGTCGTGGCGGTGTGCACGGTCGCGGCGCGCAGCGACGTGGCGATGGACCGCCTGACGGACCAGCTCCTGGGCGAGCAGGGGACGGAGGACGGGGAGGCGGCGGGCCGGGAGGAAGGGTCGGAGCGGGTGCGCCGATCGGTCGCGCACTCACCGCGGAACGGGGTCTGAGCCCGGCGGGGGCCGGGCCGCGGGCCCGCATCGCGCCGGGGACGGCGAGTGCAAGCGACGCCGGCCGTCAGCCGCGCGGCATCCACGAGGCGAGCCAGCGGGCGAAGGTCTCGCCGTCGACGTCGCGTGGCCAGAGGCGCGGAAGGCGCCACGGATCGTGGCGCGGCCGGGCCGCGTCGAACACGCTGCCGCACGCGCGCTCGAATCCGGCTTCCCGCACCGCGGCGACGGTCGCGCGCGCGGCGGAGCCGTGGGGGTACGAGAAGCTCGTCACGCGGCGTCCGGTCAGCGCTTCGAGGGTGTCACGGCTGCCGCGGATCTCCCGGCGCTGCGCGTCCCGCGGGATCTCGGCGAGGCGCGGGTGCGTGACGGAGTGTGCGCCGATCTCGACGAGCCCGGAGGCGGCGAGCCGTTGGAGCTCCGCGGGTGTGAGCGCGCGGCGGGTGGGCGGCGCTGCCGGCCCGCCGCCGGGTTGCCGGAGCCGGGCCTGCGCATCCCACCGGAATTCCTGCCCGAGGAACCCCGTCGTCACGAACGCCGTCGCGGGGACATCGAACCGTTCGAGTCGCGGCAGCGCCGCGTGCAGGCAGTCGGCGTAGCCGTCGTCGAAGGTGATGGCGACGGCGCGCTCCGGCAGTGCGCCGTCGCGGAGCGCGCGGGCGAGGCCGGCGAGGCTTACGGGTCGGGCGTGAGCGGCCAGGACCTCGAGGTGCTCCTCGAAGCGGGCCGGCGCGACGCAGAGGGCGTGGGGGTCGTCGTCCGGCGCGGAGATGCTGTGGTAGCCGAGGATCACCGCGCCGGGGGAGCGGCGCGCGCGGCTTCGCCGCAGCCACATGCGGGCGCGGCGCACGCCCGGCGGCCTCACGACCGGGGCTCCGCCTTGCGCGCGCGGACCGTGATCACCACCTCGAAGTCGGGGTCGACGTGGTCCAGCTCGCGGGGGCGGAGCTCCTCGGCGGCCAGGCCGTGCAGGAACGCGGATGCCACCAGCACGTTGCCGTGGGCGGCCACGCGCACCTCGCCGCCGAAGAACGCCTCCTGGAACAGCCGGTGCGCCGACGCGGTCGTGAAGCTCCAGTAGTAGCCCCACCGGTCCATGTCGTGCCGGCTGATCTTGCTGATCCCGGGGACCGTGACCAGCGCCACGCCGCCGGGCCGCAGGATCCGGTGGATCGTGCGTGCCGCCGCGGCGACGTCGTAGATGCACTGGAGCGTCTGCGTGATGATGGCGCAGTCGAACGCGTCGGAGTCGAGCCCCGCGCCGTCGGCCAGGTCGGCGACGATCGTGGTGCCGGGTCCGGCCTCGGCGACGTGCAGCACGTCCCGGTGCGTGACGCGGGCGCCGCCGAACGCGCGGGTGTACGTGTCGGCGCCGATCTCGAGGACGCGGCCGCGGATGTCGGCGGCGTGCGCGGCCAGGAACCGTTCGATGTAGTAGCGGTCGATCGGGCGTCCGCGGCTGAATCCCCAGTCGGGGCAGACCGGGCGGACCCGGCGCAGGCTGCCGAATCGGACGAAGCCGACGGGCGGCCGGCGGGTCCAGCGCCGCGCGCTGCGGCGAAGCCGCCCCGGGACGACCGACCGCACCCACTCGCGTAGCGCGTTTTCCACGTTCGCACCCTCCGGATCGACCGGACCATGCCGCGCGGGTCGGCCCGCGTTCGCGACGCGGTAGCCAATGCAAGGAGGGCGCCGGCGCGTCGGAGCGACGCCGCTTGAAGTCCACCGCACGCCGCGGTATCCTTCCCCGCTGGCGGTGGAGATGACGTTCCCCAGAGGGTACGGGTCGATGGCTCCGGAGCGATGGCTGGTCCTGACGGTACGCGTGCCCACCGAGGAGGCGGGCGCGGCGCTCGCGGAGGGGCTGATCGCGCTCGGCGGGACCGCCGTCGAGGAGGAGCACGACCGGCTGACTACGTACCTCCCCGCGCCGGACGACGCGGAGCGGTTTGTGGCCGAGGCGCGGGAGCGGCTCCAGGCGCTCGCACCCGGCCGGGAGCTCGAGCTGTCCTGGCGGTGGCGCGCCGACGAGGACTGGGCCCTGACGTGGCGCCGGGGGCTCCGTCCGCGGCGCGTCGGCAGGCGGCTGATCATCGCGCCGACGTGGACCGAGCCGGAGGCCGGCCCCGGCGACATCGTCGTCCGGATCGATCCGCAGATGGCGTTCGGCACCGGCGAGCACGCGTCGACCCGCGGCGTGCTCCGGCTGCTCGAGGCGGCGGTCCGGGCAGGCGACCGTGTGCTCGACGTGGGCACCGGCTCCGGCGTGCTGGCGATCGCCGCGGTGAAGTTGGGCGCCGGCGCGGTGCTCGCGGTCGAGAGCGATCCGAGCGCCGTGGTCAACGCACGCGAGAACCTGGACCGCAACGGCGTGGCCGGGCAGGTCGCGCTGGAAGAGGGCGTCGTCGACGCCGCGTTCCTCGACGCGCTCGGCGCGGGCCGCTTCGACCTGATCGTTGCGAACATCCTGAGCGGCGTGCTGATCCCGCTCCTGCCGGCGTTCCGCCGCTCGCTCGGCGACCGCGCCGGCGCCGCGCCCGGCCGCGTGATCCTCGGCGGGATCCTCACCCGGGAGGCGGACCGCGTCCTCGCGGCGGCGGCCCGCGCCGACCTCGACGCGGCCGCGACGGACGTGGAGGGCGAATGGTGGTCCGTCCTCCTCCGGACCCGCGGCGCGGCCGGCTAGTCCGCCGCGTCGGCGACGCGGGCCGCGGCGGCGCGCAGCTCGTCGACCCGGACCATCGCCTCCGCGACCGGCGCGTGGTCGGCCGGGTCCGCGCCGATAGCCGACCACAGCGCGACCAGCGAGGCATCCGCGGACCGCAGCACCGGCGCGACGCCCGGGCCGGCGTCCGCCGCCGGGCCCGGGGCGCCGCCCGCCGCGACGGCGCCGCCGTCGCGCAGCAACACGCGCGGCTCGGCCACGACGCCGACCCGGTACAGCGCGTCGAGGTACGACCGACGCTCGTCGTCGGGCCACGGCGCGGCGTCCCAGGGGAGTGGCGGCGATTCGATCAGCGCGAAGCGCTCCGGTGAGCGCCGGAGCCGATCGTGCAACTGGCCGTACGTCCCCGCCGATGGCCCCGCCTCGGCGACGAGTGCGCGGTGCAGGCGGGAGAGCGGGACCGTGAGCGCGGCATCGGCGCGGAGCACCTCACGGGCGCACCGTTCGACCGGGTCGTGCATGGAGGCTCTCCTGTTCGAAGGGGGGAGCGAAGATGCGCGCGTGCCGCGGGGCGACGCCATGGCGGCCCGGGACGTCGGGGACGGCGCCGGCGGGCGCCGCGGAACCACGAGAAGGGAGGAGCGGGATGGCTCAGGACTGCATCTTCTGCGGGATCGCGGCCGGCGAGGTGCCGGCGAAGATCGTGCGCGAGGACGACGACACGGTCGCGTTCCGGGACATCGATCCGAAGGCGCCGACGCACGTGCTGATCGTTCCGAGGCGGCACATCCCGTCGGTGAACGCGCTGGGCGCGGCGGACGCGGAGGTGGTCGGCCGCCTCTTCCTGGCGGCGAAGGAGATCGCGCGGGACGAGGGGGTCGCGGAGGACGGGTACCGTCTGGTCATGAACACGGGTCCGGGCGCGGGCCAGTCCGTGGACCACATCCATCTGCACCTGCTCGGGGGCCGGGCGCTGGACTGGCCGCCGGGCTGAGACGAGGCCGCGCGCGGCGTGGCCGGAGAGAGGGGGGAGAGGCATGGCGGAATCGTTGAAGGAGCGGCTGCGGAGCGATCTGAACACGGCGCGCCGCAACCGGGACAAGCTGTCGACGATGGTGCTGACGACGACGCTCTCGGAGGTGCGGAACCGGGAGATCGACGTGGGGCACGAGCTGTCGGACGACGAGGTCATCGAGGTCGTCTCGAGCGCGATCAAGCGGCGGCGCGAGTCTGCGGAGCAGATGCGCGCGGGCGGTCGGACGGAGCTGGCGGAGAAGGAGGAGCGGGAGTCTGAGATCCTGCGGACGTATCTCCCGGCGCAGTTGTCCGAGGCGGAGGTGCGGGAGATGATCCGGGAGGTGGTGGCGCAGGGCGCCGACAGCATCGGCGCGGTGATGGGCCGGATCGCGCCGCGGATCAAGGGCCGGTTCGAGGGGCGGGAGGCGAACCGACTCGCCCGGGAGGAGCTGGGGACGGCGTGATGGCCGGGCTCGCCGGCGGTGTTCGGGGGTAATCCAGAGGCATGAATCGACACGCGCTGCTCGTCCTCCAGTACCCGGAGGCGCTGGATCTCGTCGCGGGGTACGCCGCAACGCCGCTGGGCGCGGACGCCGTGCGCGCGCTGGAGCCGTCGGACGCGCCGGCGTGGATCGAGGCGGAGCTGCGTGCCGTCGACCAGATGATCGGCTTCATCCTGCGGAGCGAGGGATGGCTGGCCGCGCCGATCCCGGATCTGCGCGCAGCGCTGCGCCGGCTCCGCGTGGCCGGCTCGGTGTGGGAGGGGCCCACGCTGCGCGACGCGGGCCAGCTGATGCAGACGGCGCGGACGAGCCGCCGCGCGATCCTCCAGCACGCCGAGGACTACCCGCACCTCGCGGAGCAAGCGGGGCGGCTGGTCAAGCTGGAGGCGGAGGAGCAGGCGATCCGCCGCGCGATCGACGACGCGGGCGCGGTCCGCGACGACGCGTCGAAGGAGCTCGCGCGGCTCCGGCGGGAGATCCGCGGCGCCCGCAACCGCATCGTCGAGCGGCTGGAGGCGTACATCGCGTCGCTGCCGGAGCGGGTGCGCGTGGCGGACGCGTCGATCAGCATCCGCGAGGGGCGATACGTCATCCCGGTGCGCCGGGAGGGTCGCGGCGAGGTGGGCGGCATCGTCCACGACGAGTCGGCGACCGGCGGCACGCTGTTCGTCGAGCCGCCGATCGCGATCGAGATGATGAACCGGCTCCGGGAGCTGGAGCTGGCCGAGGCGCGGGAGGTGCAGCGGATCCTGCGCGAGCTGACGGACCGGATCCGGCCGCACCGCGAGGCGCTCGACATCTCGCTCGAGGCGCTCGTCGCGCTCGACTCGCTGTACGCCCGGGCGCGCTACGCGCTGGAGTACAACGGCCGGCGCCCGGAGCTGCTCCCCGCGGGCTCGAAGGAGTACGCCGTCGTCCGGGGCTACCACCCGCTGCTGCTGGCGGGGCCGGACCCGGTCGTTCCGTTCGACCTGACGCTCGAGCCGGGCGAGCGCACGTTCCTGGTCTCGGGGCCGAACACGGGCGGCAAGACGGTGCTGCTGAAGGCGATCGGACTGATCAGCGCGCTGGTGCAGTCGGGGATCATCCCGCCGGTCGGCGACGGGAGTCGGCTCCCCGTGTTCCGCGACATCTTCGCCGACATCGGCGACGAGCAGTCGATCGAGGCGAGTCTCTCGACGTTCTCGGCGCACCTGAAGAACCTGCGCGAGATCGTCGAGGAGGCGGGCGCGGCGTCGCTCGTGCTGATCGACGAGATCGGCAGCGGGACGGATCCCGCGGAGGGCGGCGCGCTGGCGCAGGCGATCCTGGTCGAGCTGACGCGGCGCGGCACGTTCACCGTCGCGACGACGCACCTGGGGCAGCTCAAGCTGCTGGCGGGCGAGGAGCCGGGCGTGGTCAACGCATCGCTCCAGTTCGACTCGCGCGAGCTGCGGCCGACGTACCGGCTGATCAAGGGCGTGCCGGGTCGCAGCTACGGCCTGGCGATCGCGCGTCGTCTCGGCTTCCCGGACTCCGTGCTGGAAATGGCGGAGTCGTTCGTCCCGCGCGGCGAGCGCGAGGTCGGGCAGCTGCTCCTCGAGCTGGAGGAGAAGGAGCGGGCGATGGCGGACGCGCTCGCCGCGGCGGAGTCGGCGCGGGCCGAGGCGCTGGAGCTGCGACGCCGGGTCGAGGAGCGGGAGCACCAGATCCGTAAGCGCGAGAAGGACGCGGAGCGCCGCGCGCGGCAGCAGGCGCGCGACCTCCTGATGGACGCCCGCCAGCAGGTCGAGGCCGCGATCCGCGAGGTGCGCGAGGCCGCGGCGGTCGACGTGGCTGAGCTGGACGAAGCGGCGCGGCGCGCGCGGCGCAGGGTCGAGGAGGCCGCGCGGCGACAGGCGGAGCGGACGCCCGAGGCGGGCGTGATCGGCACCGCGGGCGCGCAGGCGGAGCCGCCGGCGGTCGGGCGGCGCGTGCGCATTGCGGCCACCGGCGCGACCGGCCGGGTCGTCGAGCTGCGGGACGGCCGGGCCACGGTCGAGACGGGCGGGCTGCGGCTCCAGGTCCCCGTCGCGGGGCTCGAGGCGCTGCCGGACGAGGCGCGGCGGGAGCAGCCGACGCCGCGCGCTTCCGGCTGGACGGCGCCCGAAGTGCAGGCCAGCCCGGAGGTCGACCTGCGCGGGCTGCGCGTCGAGGAGGTCGAGGGGCGGCTCATCCCGGCGCTCGACGCCGCGCTGCTGGCCGACCTGCCGGCGCTGCGCATCATCCACGGCAAGGGGACCGGCGCGGTGCGCGAACGGGTCACGGAGCTGCTGAGCGACTACCCGCAGGTCCGGTCCTACCGCCTGGGCGATCCCCGCGAGGGCGGCTCGGGCGTCACCATCGCGGAGCTGGGATGATCCCGGAGACGATCGTCGAGGAGGTGCGCGAACGCGCGGACATCGTCGAGGTCGTCGGGGAGCATCTCCCGCTCAAGCGCAAGGGTAAGGATTACTGGGCGAACTGCCCGTTCCACAAGGAAAACACGCCCTCCTTCCACGTCGTCCCCGCCCGCGGGTTCTACAAGTGCTTCGGCTGCGGCGAATCGGGCGACGTCTTCACCTTCCTCATGAAGTACGCCGGCCTCTCGTTCCAGGACGCGGTGCGCAAGCTCGCCGAGCGGCTGGGGATCGAGATCCCGGACACGTCGGCGTCGCACGCGGCCGAGGACCCGAACCGGCTGCTCTACGAGGCGGTCGCGTTCGCGGCCGCCTTCTACGAGGAACGGCTGTGGGGGCCGGCCGGCCAGCGGGCGCGCGCGTACCTGGAGCGGCGCGGCGTCGCCGAGGACGTCGCCCGTCGGTTCCGCCTCGGCTACGCGCCGGACGAGTGGCGCGGGCTGCGTAACGCCGCGGCGAAGCACGGGATCGGTGACGAGATTCTCCTCGAGGCGGGTCTCGTCAAGACCAGCGAGCGGACGGACGAGCCGTACGACCGGCTGCGCGACCGGCTGATCTTTCCCATCGCCGATCCCGGCGGCCGGATCATCGCGTTCGGCGGCCGGATCCTCGGCGCGGCGCGCGAGGGCGCGCCCAAGTACCTCAACTCGCCCGAGACGCCCATCTACCACAAGGGGCGCCACCTCTACGGCATCGCGTGGGCGAAGGGCGCGATCCGGCGCGAGGGCGCCGCCCTGGTGGTCGAAGGGTACATGGACTACGTTTCGCTCGCGGCGCACGGCGTGGAGAACGTCGTCGCCGGGCTGGGGACCGCCATGACGGCGGAGCAGGCGGCGCTGCTCGGGCGCTACACGCGCCAGGCGCTGCTCCTCTACGACAGCGACGCGGCCGGGCTGCGCGCGACGTTCCGCACGGCGGACGCGCTGCTCGCGGCGAAGGTCCATCCGCTCGTCGTCACACTGCCGCCGGGCGAGGACCCGGATTCGCTGGCGCGGGCCGGCGGCGCACGCGCGCTCCGGCCGTTCCTCGACGCCGCCGTGGACGTACTCGACCGGAAGCTCCAAATTCTGGATGCGCGCGGGTACTTCGAAGGTGCGGAGGGCACGCGCAAGGCGCTGGACGGCCTCCTCCCGACGCTGCGCGCCGTGGTCGACCCGGCGCTGCGCGACATCTACGTCGCCCGCGTCGCCGAACGCACCGGCGTGCGCCGGGAGACGCTCGAGGCCGAGCTGCACGCGGAGCCCGCGTTCCGGCCTCGCACGACCCGCGTCGCGCCGGCCGAGCGGCCGCGCACGCCGATCGCCGCCGGCGTGGCCGGGCAGAAGAAGCTGATCCAGCTCCTGCTCCGGGACGAGTCGCGCATCGCGAAGGCCGCCGATGCACTCAAGCCCGACGACCTCGCCGATCCGGCGTACCGCGCGATCTTCGAGGCGCTCGTCCGCGCCGGCGGGCTCCAGGGGCGCGCGCCCGATGCGCTCGGCCTCTCGGGCGACGCGCTCGACGCGCTCCAGGCGCTGATCGGCGACCCGGAGGAGCTCGGCGACGGCGACCGCATCTTCGAGGAGCTCGTCGGCGACCTGCGCGCGCAGTCGCTGTTCGAGCGCAAGGATGCGTTGAAACGTCGGCTCGAACGGGAGGGCGAAGACCCGCTCGAAATCATGCGCGAGCTGACCGAGGTGAACGGTGCGCTGCGGGAATTGGGATCCGAGCTCAAGCGTCTGGGGTTTAAGCTAAGTGCAAGATATAGAAGGTACTTACGGGCACGTGCCTGAGTCGATGCGAACCCTCAGCGAGTGAAGGAGAATGGAAGAGCTCTACCGATCCCTGTCGGAGCTGCAGGAGCTGGACGACGAGATCGCCGGCATCGAGGCGAAGCTGAACGCGTTCGAGCCGCGGCTGGAAGAGGTCGACGCGCCGGTCGTGGCGCTGGAGCGGGAGTTCGAGGCCGGGCGCAAACGACTGGAAGAGCTGCGCGACGCGTCGCGCAGGCTGAACCGGGCCGCGGAGGACAAGCGCGATCGGCTGAAGCGGACCGAGGAGCGGCTGGAGCGGGTGCGCAACGCCCGCGAGGAGGCGGCGATCCGGACCGAGCTGCACCTGATCCGGACCGCCGTCGATGCCGATGAGGCCGAGGCGATCCAGGTCATGGAGGAGATCACGCGCACCGAGCTGAAGCAGGACGAGCTGGAGCGGAAGCTCGGTCAGGCGCGGGAGGAGAGGGCGCCGAAGCGGGCGGAGCTGCTGGAGGCGCGCGGCGAGCTGGAGCGGGAGCTGGCCGTGCTGCGCGACCGGCGGGAGAACAAGCGGGTGCGACTGGATCCGACGGTGTCCCGGCTCTACGAGCGGGTCCGGGCGGGGAAGACGCGCGTCGTGATCACGAGCCTGACCGCCGACGGCGCGTGCGGCCACTGCTTCGGCGTGATCCCGCTCCAACAGCAGTCGGAGATCCGCCAGGCGAACTCGCTCGTCCGCTGCGAGGCGTGCGGCGTGATCCTGACGCCGGGGGAGTGAGCCGCGCGGGGTCCCCGGCCGGACGGCCGATTTTCGCCTTGCTTCGCCCCGGCGCGTGCCGCTAACTTCGGCGCCGATGCCCCACTCGACGAGCCTATCGACTTCGCCCCGGCGCTGGGTGCCGCGCGGTCCCGCGGGGGGCGCGGCCGTCGCCGCGCTGCACCGCTCGCTGCGGCTGCCGGAGGCCATCTGCGAGCTCCTCGCCTCCCGCGGCTTCGGCGACGAGGCCGCCGCGAAGCGGTTCCTGCGGCCCCGGCTCGACCAGCTCCACGATCCGTTCCGACTGGCCGGGATGGACGACGCCGTCGCGCGACTGGAGACGGCGCTCCGCCGCGGCGAGACGATCCTGGTCCACGGCGACTACGACGTGGACGGCATCTGCTCGGCCACGCTCTACACCCGGGCGCTGCGCGCGCTCGGCGGCCGCGTCGAGCCGTTCGTGCCGAGCCGGCTGAGCGACGGCTACGACCTGGGCCCCGCGGGGATCCGGCGCGCGCGCGAGGTCGGCGCGTCGCTCATCCTCACCGGCGACTGCGGGATCCTCGCCCACGCGGCAGTCGCCGACGCGAAGGCGGCGGGGATCGACGTCATTGTCACCGACCACCACACGCCGGGCGCGACGTTGCCGCCCGCCGTCGCGGTGGTGAACCCGAACCGGCCCGACTGCACCTACCCCGACAAGGGTCTCGCCGGCGCGGGCGTGGCGTTCAAAGTGTGCCGCGCGCTGTACGCCGCGCGGGGCGAGGACCCGGACGCGCTCCTCTACCACCTCGACCTGGTCGCGCTCGCGACCGTCGCCGACCTGGCGCCGCTCGTGGGCGAGAACCGCGCGATCGTGCGCTACGGGCTGCGCGTGCTGGGCCAGACCGGCAAACCGGGGCTGCGCGCGCTGATCCGCCGCGCCGGGCTCGCCGCCGGCGACGGCGCGGAGCTGACGGCCGGGCAGGTCGGGCACGTGCTGGCGCCGCGGATCAACGCGGTGGGGCGGATGAGCGAGGCGTCGCTCGGCGTGGAGCTGCTGCTGACGGAATCCGAGGCGGAAGCGGACCGGATCGCACAGACGCTCGAGGAGGAGAACCGGCGGCGCCAGGCGGTGGACCGGAAGACCCTCGCCGAGGCGCTGGAGCTGCTGGAACGGGGCTACGACCCGGAGCGCGACCGCGCGGTCGTGCTGGCGGCGGAGGGGTGGCACCCCGGCGTGATCGGGATCGTCGCGTCGCGCGTCGTCGAGCGGATCCACCGCCCGACGGTGCTCATCGCACTGGACCCGGCCGGCGGGCCGTCGCGTGGGAGCGCGCGCTCGATCCGCAACTTCCACCTCTACGAGGCGCTGGACGCGTGCGGCGAGCACCTGGAGCGGTACGGCGGGCACAAGGCGGCGGCGGGGCTCGACATCCTGCCGGCGCGCGTGGAGGCGTTCCGCGAGGCGTTCAACGCGGTGGCGCGCGAGCGGCTCTCGCCGGACGACCTCGTGGCCGAGGTCGCCGTGGACCTCGAGATCCCGCTGCAGGCGGCGGACGAGAGGCTGTACCACCTGCTCCGCCACTTCGGCCCGTTCGGGATCGGGAACCCGACGCCGGTGTTCGTGGCGCGCGGCGTCGGCGTGGCCGGATACCCGCGCGTCGTGGGCGACGGGCACCTCAAGCTGGAGCTGGCGCAGGATGGCGCGCGGCTCGGCGCGATCGGGTTCCGCATGGCGGACCGCATGAGCGAGCTGGACCTCGCGCGCCAGCCGCTCGACGTGGCGTTCCAGCTCCAGGAGAACCGCTGGAACGGGCGGACCGAGCTCCAGGCGAAGCTGGTCGACCTGCGGGCCGCGCAATGAGGATCATCGCCGGGCGCTGGCGCGGGCGGCGCATCCAGGCGCCGCCGGGGCGCGACACGCGGCCGACGACGGACCGGGTGCGCGAGGCGTGGATGAGCGCGCTCCAGCCGGAGCTGCCGGGCGCGCACGTGCTGGACCTGTTCGCGGGTTCCGGCGCGCTCGGGCTGGAGGCGCTGTCGCGCGGTGCGGCCCACGCGACGTTCGTCGAGCGGGCCGGCGGCGCGCTGCGCGCGCTGCGCGAGAACATCGAGCGCCTCGGCGCGGCCGGCGAGACGACCGTCGTCCGCGGCGACGCCGTCGCCTACGTGCGGCGGCTCGAGCGGTGCGCGTTCGACGTCGCGCTCGCCGATCCGCCGTACGGCCGGGGCTTCGCCGAGGCGCTGGTCCGGGCGTTCGCGGCCCGGCCGTTCGCGGACCGGCTCTGGATCGAGCACCGCGCGGACGACCCCGTCCCGGAGCTGCCCGGCGCGCGCACCCGGCGCTACGGGGACACGGCGTTGACTTCCATCCCGTCACCGACATGACGAGTCCTGGACAGCAGCGGATCGCGATCTACCCGGGGTCCTTCGATCCCATGACGAACGGGCACGAGGACATCGTGCGCCGGGCGCTGCGCTTCGTGGACCGGCTCATCGTCGCGGTCGCGCACCGCTCGACGCACGCGAAGCGCGGGCTCTTCTCGATCGAGGAGCGCGTCGCGATGATCCGCGAGGTCCTGGCCGACGAGCCGAGGGTCGAGGTGGCCGAGTTCGAGGGGCTGCTCGTCGAGTTCGCCCGCGCTCGCGGCGCCTCGCTCATCGTGCGCGGGCTGCGCGCCGTCTCGGACTTCGAGTACGAGTTCCAGATGGCGCTGATGAACCGGCGCCTGATGCCCGGGATCGAGACGCTGTTCCTGGCGCCCGAGGTGCGCTACTCCTTCCTCTCGGCTTCGCTGGTCCGCGAGATCGCATCGCTGGGCGGGAACGTCGGGGACTTCGTCGCGCCGCCCGTGCGCGAACGGTTGGAAGCGAAGTTCCGGGAGGGGACCACGGCGTGAGCGCGTTCCTCGAGCGGCTGCGCACGCGGGCGGGCGCGGTCCGGAAACGCATCGTCTTCCCCGAGGGCACCGATGAGCGCACGCTGGAGGCCGTCGCCCGGCTCCAGCGCGAGGATCTCGTCCGCCCGATCGTGCTCGGTCCGCCCGACAAGGTCCGGAGCGGAATCGCCGATGCGGGCGGCGATGCCGACGGCGTGGACGCGATCGATCCGTTCCGCGACGCGCGCCGCGACGCCTTCGGCGCGATGCTGTTCGAGATGCACCGCGAGAGCCGGATGACCCGCGCCGACGCCGATGAGCGCGTGATCGACCCGCTCTACTTCGGCGCGCTGCTCGTCCGCGCCGGCGATGCGGATGGCGCCGTGGCGGGTGCCGTGCGCACGACCGGCGACGTGCTCCGCGCCGCGCTGCGCTGCATCGGCACCGCGCCGGGGATCGAGCGTGCGTCGTCTTCGTTCTACATGGTGGTGCCTCCGTTCCGCGGCGAAGGCGAGGAGGTGCTGACGTTCACGGACGCGGGGGTCAACCCGGACCCGGACGCGGCGACGCTGGCGGAGATCGCGCTCGCCGCCGTCGCCGACCGGCGGCGCATCGTCGGCGACGAGCCGCGCGTCGCGTTCCTCTCCTACTCGACGCGCGGGAGCGCGGCCGGCCCCAGCGTGTCCAAGATGCGGGACGCCCTGGTGCGCTTCAGAGAGGTCGCTCCGGACGTGCCGGCCGACGGCGAGCTCCAGGCCGACGCGGCGCTGGTCCGCGACGTCGCCCGGCGCAAGGCGCCGGACTCGCCGCTCGACGGCCGGGCGAACATCCTCGTCTTCCCGGATCTCGATGCCGGGAACATCGCGTACAAGCTCGTGCAGCGGCTGGCCGGCGCCGCCGCGCTGGGGCCGATCGTGCAGGGGCTCGCCCGCCCGTTCAACGACCTCTCGCGCGGCGCGACCGCAGGCGACATCTTGGATGTGGCTTGCATTACCGCACTCCAGGCATAGACTTCGGGCGGCACCGAACTTGCCCGCCGTGCCGCTCGGCGGAACACCGGGAACCCACTCGTGCGACGGGGGAGTCATGAGCTTCGGCGTGAAGAAGGAGAACGATGTCACAGTGATCGACGTGGAGGGCCAGCTCATCGTCGGCAACCGGCAGGAACTCAAGCAGAAGGTCCTCCAGGAGCTGGAGGGCGGCGAGCGGAAGTTCCTGATCGACTTCGCGCAGACGGGGTACATCGATTCCTCCGGACTCGGCGTGCTCGTCAGCCTGTCCAAGAAGATCCGTGAACAGGGCGGCGAGCTGCGCCTGGCCAACCTGAACGAGGACCTGCGCACGCTCTTCGAGCTGACGAAGCTGGACACGCTGTTCCAGATCTCGAAGAGCCGCGACGAGGCGCTCTCGTCGTTCTGACCTACCCATTTGCTGCCACGGGCGTTACCTTCAACGGAAGGGTCCGGTCCCCCGTCACCGTCCGACCGCCCGCCGGCATCCGGCGCGGTGACGGGGCATCCGGCCGGACCGGGCGCCACCGCGGGCAGGTCCACTTCCGGGATCCCATGCAGGCCAACTTCGTTCTGGAACTGCCAAACGACGTCGGGGCGATCGAGCGCGCCGTCGACACGCTGATGGCGCGCTGCCAGGAGGTCGGCTTCGATTGCGACGGGGTTTGCCTCAAGCTTCGCGTCGGGGTCACGGAGGCGCTGGCCAACGCGATGCTGTACGGCAACGCTCGCGATCCCCGGAAGCGGGTCCTGGTCGAGGCGACGCTGTCGACGCACGCCGTCACGGTCCGGGTGACGGATGAGGGTTGCGGCTTCGACCCGGACGCGGTGCCGGACCCGACGCTCCCCTGCAACCGGCTGCGGCCCGGCGGCCGCGGCATCTTCCTGATCCGCCGCCTGATGGACCGGGTCGAGTTCAACGAGCGCGGCAACTCCATCACCATGGTGCTGCACGGCGGCTCGTCGTCCAGCGCGGAGAGGCCGTGGGAGCGGTGATCGATCCGTCCGCCGCCGAGCCGTCGTCGCTGCCCGCGCCGGCGATCCGCGTGCTCGAATCGTTCCAGCGGATGCACCCGGGCGCGCAGGTGCGCGTCTGGCGACGGGAGGGCGATCGCACGGCGTGCGTGTACCCGGGCGCCGGCCGGTGCGGCGGCGAGCCGGCGGCGTCCGCCGTGCTCCGGCCGCTCGGCGAGTCGGAGGACGGGGCGGTGCTGGCGATCGAGGTGGCGGGTGCGGGCGTGGACGGTCCCGCGGCCGAGCTGCTGGCCGAATCGGTCGCGGCGGTGCTGCGCTACGAGAGCGAGGCGCGCTCGGCGGCGCGGGAGCTGAGCGAGCGATACGAGGAGATCAACCTCCTCTACTCGATCAGCGAGGTACTCGGCACGGAGGTCTCGTTCGACGCGGCGGCGCACCGGATCCTGAGCGACGTGGCGGACGTGCTCGCGGCCCGGCGCGCGTCGCTCTGGGTGCTCGATCCGTCCGACCAGACGCTGCACCTCGCGGCCGCGGTCGGCGAGCGAGGCTTGAGCGGGCCGATCCCGATCGACGATCCGGACTCGGTCACGGCGCGCGTGTTCCGCGAGCGGCAGCCGCTCAACCTCGAGCGAGGCAAGGGCCTGCCGCGCACGACGAGCATGGACCCGCGGCCGCAAGGCCAGGAGGCGTTCCTCTCCGTTCCCATCAACTTCACGCCGCGCGACGGCGAGGGCCGGACGATCGGCGTCATCACGCTGGTCGGCCGGCGCACGAACGTGCGGTTCAGCGCGGGCGATGCGCGGCTGCTCACGGCGATCGCGAGCCAGGTCGGCGCGGCGCTCGAGACGCACCGGCTCATGGCCGAGAGCGTGCGGCGCGAACGGCTCGAGCGCGAGCTGGAGCTCGCCCACGACCTCCAGCTCAAGCTCTTGCCGGAGGCGTCCGGCTTCGCCGGCGTGCAGGTCGCGGCGCGCTGCATGCCGGCCGAATCGGTGGGCGGCGATTTCTACCACCTGTTCCGCCTCTCCGGCGACCGCTTCGGCATCATGATCGGCGACGTCTCCAGCCACGGCTTCTCGGCGGCGCTCATCATGGCCATGGTCATGAGCGCCGCGGCGATCTACGCCCAGGAGGCCGGACCGCCGGCCGAGGTGCTGCGGCGGGTGCACGGCTCGCTCATCGACGAGCTCGAGTCGACCGAGATGCACCTCTCCCTGTTCTACGGCGTGCTGGACCCGGCGGCCGGGACGCTGCGCTATGCGAACGCGGGGCACCCGCACGCGTTCCGGATCGGTGCGTCCGGCGCCGTCCACCGTCTCGGCGCGACGAATCCGCCGCTCGGCACGCTGCCGCTCGACGACTACGACGCGGTCGTCGTACCGTGGACATCCGGCAGCGACCTGCTGTGCCTGTTCACGGACGGGCTGTCCGACGTCTTCGCGGGGCCGGCCGGCGCGGGCGGCGAGGCCTGCCTGCTCGCCGAAGTCGTGCGGCTGCGCGATCGCGCGCCGGCCGATATCCTCGAGCACCTGTTCCGCTTCGCCGGGAAGTCCCGGCCCACCGTGCCGCAGGACGATCGGACCGCGGTGCTCCTGAAGACCTGACGCGATGCCGCGCGCCAAACGGTCGCTCGGCCAGAACTTCCTGGTCGACCCCAACCTCCAGCGCAAGATCGTCGACGCGCTCGAGGCCGGCCCCGGCGACGAGGTGCTCGAGATCGGGCCCGGCACGGGCGCGCTCACCCGCCACCTCGCCGGCGCCGTGCGCCGCCTGGTGGCGATCGAACTGGACGACGCGCTCGTCGATGCGCTCCGGCAGGAGTTCGGCGGTGCGCCGGGCGTCGCGATCGTGCACGCGAACGCACTCGAGCAGGACCTCGATGCGCTGAGCGACGATGTGGCCCGGCTCAAGGTGGTGGGCAACATCCCGTACAACATCACGACGCCGCTCATCTTCTGGCTGCTCGAGCGGCCCGTCCGCCCGGCGCGGATCGTCCTGATGATCCAGAAGGAGGTCGCGGGCCGGATCCTCGCCGAGCCGGGGGGGAAGAGCTACGGCGCGCTCTCCGTGGGCGTGCGCGCCGTCGCCGCCGTGGAGCGGCTCTTCACCGTCGGGCGCGGCGCGTTCCGGCCGGTGCCCGACGTCGACTCCGCGGTCATCCGGATCACGCCGTTCCACCCGTCGCCGCTCTCCGCGGACGAGGAGCGGGACCTGCGCGCGTTGACCCGCGCCGCCTTCGCGTGGAGGCGCAAGCAGATCCAGAAGATCCTGCGCTCGGCCCCCGGGTACGGGCTCGACGCCGCCGCGGTCGCCGCCGCGGGGCGCGCCGCCGGCGTCGACGTGTACGCCCGCCCCGAAACGCTGGACCCCGAATCGTTCATACGCCTGGCCCGGGCGCTCCGCGCCGCCGGCTTCCCCACGGATCCAGGCCCCACCGGCGGGGAGGATGCCGCCGCGCCGCCTCACGGGCCCGACACGACGGAGACCGAATGACCGGTTCCGAATCTGCCGACGCCGCATCGCGCCGCACGCCGCTGGCCATCGGGAGCTGGGTGCTCTACGATCTGGCGAACACGATCTTCTCGATGAACATCGCTTCGATGTTCCTCGCGCTCTGGGTCGTGAACGTCATGGGCGCCGGCGACACCGCGTGGAGCCTCGCGAACAGCCTGTCCATGGCCGTGATCTTCGTGATCTCGCCGCTGCTCGGCGCGCTGACCGACCAGGCGCCGCGGCGCATGCCGTTCCTGATCGCATCGACCGCCGTCTGCATCGGCCTCACGCTGTTCTTCGGCACCGCCGGGCTCACGGCCACGCTCGTGTGCTTCGCGATCGCCAACATCGCGTACCAGGCGGGCCTCCAGTTCTACGACGCGCTCCTGCCCGAAGTCAGCACCGAACAGAACCGCGGGCGGATCGGCGGCATCGGCATCGGCGTCGGATACCTCGGCGCGCTGCTCGGGATCCTCGTCGGCAAGGCGCTCCTCGAGGGCGTCGACACGCTGCCCACGGCCGCCCAGACCGAGCGCTACACGCTGGTCTTCCGCGTCACTGCGATCCTCTTCCTGCTCTTCGCCGTGCCGTGCTTCCTCTTCGTGCGCGAGCGGCGCCGCGACCGCACCTTCTCCCTCGCCTCCATCGGCGCCGCCGTCCGCCAGGTCGCCGACACCGTCCGGTCCGGCCACCGCTACCCCGGGCTGCTCCGCTTCCTCGTCGGCCGCGCCTTCTACGCCGACGCCGTCTACACCGTCATCGCGTTCCTCGGCGTGTACGTGACCAACGAGGTCGGGTTCACTACCGATGAGGCATCGATCGTCATGGGCATCGCGATCCTCGCCGCCGCCGCAGGCGGCCTCCTCTGGGGGAGGGTCGTCGACCGCATCGGACCGAAACGGACGCTCGACCGCGTCCTCTTCCTCTGGATGTTCGTCTTCCTCGCCACGGCCGCGTTCGGCTTCCTCGGATTGCCGCCCGCCTTCTTCTGGCCGGTCCCCGCACTCGCCGGGATCGCGCTCGGCGGGACCTGGGCCGCCGATCGGCCGTACATGCTCCGCCTCACGCCGCCCAGCCGCATCGGCGAGTTCTACGGCCTCTACGGCATGGTCGGCCGCTTCTCCGCCATCGCCGGCCCGCTCGTCTGGGCCCTCGTCGCCGACGTCCTCGGCCTCGGCCGGCCGGCCGCCGTCCTGACCCTCCTCGGCGGCGTCGCCATCTCGTTCCTCATCCTGCGCCGCGTCAGCGACGAACGGCGCGACTGGTCCGCCGACGCGACGGGGCTCCTCCACCCATCGACGCTGGCCGGCTGACCCGCGACCCCATGCATCCGATCCTCCTGACGTCGGCCCTGCCGATCCTGTCGATCACGACGCTCGTGCTCGCCGGCGCCCACGCCCGAACCCGGCGACGCGCCACCGAGCTCGAACGCCTCCGCGAAGCCGTCCGGCTCGAGGCGCGCCGAGCCCACCCGCATTGACGCCGTGATCGCCGGTCGGTAGCTTATTTGTGAATGCTTTCACAAGAGACCTGCCGAGATTTGCCAGTCCAGCGTCAGCGATGAAGAAGGTTGCGGAATCGACGGTTGGCCGACTTTCGGTCTACCTGCGCGTGCTCGTAGAATTCGAGGAGAGCGGAGGCGCGACGATCTCGAGCGAGGAGCTTGCGAGCCGGGCGGGGACGACGGCGGCGCAGGTGCGAAAGGATCTTTCGTTCTTCGGCACGTTCGGGAAGCGGGGGCTGGGGTACGCGGTCCCGGAGCTGGTCGAGGAGTTGCGGTCGATCCTGGGGCTCGGCCGGTCGTGGCGCGTGGCGCTGGTGGGGGCGGGGAAGATCGGGCAGGCGTTGTACGGGTATCAGGACTTTCGGCGGCAGGGGTTCTACATCGAGGCGGTGTTCGATGCGGATCCGGCGAAGATCGGGCAGCGGTGGGACGGGGTGGAGGTGTTCTCGGAGCAGGTGCTGGAGCGGGAGCTGGAGGATCGGTCGATCGACATCGTGATCCTGGCGGTTCCGGCGTCGGCGGCGCAGGGGCTGGTGGATCGAGTCGTGCGGGCGGGGGTGCGCGGGATCCTGAACTTCGCGCCGGTCCGACTGCGGGTGCCGTCGGGCGTGGCGTTGAAGAACGTGAACATGGCGGTGGAGATGGAGGGGCTGTCGTACGCGCTGGCCAACGGCGGCCGGCGTCGGCGGGGGTCGCCATCGGCACCGGGCCGTGGGTGAGCGCGAGCGAGAGGGCGGCATGGAGACCTCGAAGGTTCGGGTGACATCGGAGATCGGTCGGATGCGCGGGGTGATCTGCCACACGCCGGGGGCCGAGCTGCTGGCGGTCACGCCGTCGACGCGCGAGGATTTCCTGTACGACGACATCATCGATCTGGACCTGGCGCGCCGGGAGCATCATCGATTCAAGGCGATCCTGTCGCGGTTCTGCGAGGTGTACGAGGTCCGGGATCTCCTGGAGGAGATTGCGGACCTGCCGGATGTGCGGCCGTTCCTGATCGAGCGGGTGATGGACGTGGCGCGATCGGAGCCGCTGGCGCGGCAGCTCCTGGAGATGCCGGCGCAGGAGCTGGTGTCGATCTTCATCGAGGGGCTGGAGGCGGAGGAGGGGCCGCTCCAGGAGGTGCTGAACACGGCGAGCTACGACCTTCCGCCGCTGCCGAACCTGTTCTTCACCCGGGACGCCGCGATGGTGATCGGCGAGGGCGTGATCATCGGGTCGATGAAGTACACCGTCCGGTGGACGGAGGAGATCCTGATGAAGGCGCTCTTCACGTACCACCCGATGCTGGCGAACCGGGGGCTGATCTACGACGGCAGCGAGGAGCGGCGCGCGGGGTACACGATCGAGGGCGGCGACGTCCACGTGTTGCGGCCGGACCTGGTGATCATGGGCCTGTCGCAGCGGTCGAGTCCGGGCGCGTTCGACACGATGGCGGAGAGCCTGGTGCGTTCGGGGGTGCGGGACATCCTGGTGGTCGTGCTTCCGACGGACCGGGCGATGATCCACCTGGACATGATCTTCTCGATGGTGGACCGGGATCACTGCGTGATCTTTCCGCCGAGCTTCGTGGGCCCGGACCGCTGCGCGGTGCTGCACTACCGCGAGGGTCGGCGCGGGATGCGGGAGATGCCGAACCTGTTCGCGGCGTTCCGGGAGGTGGACTTCCCGCTGGAGCCGGTGTTCTGCGGCGGCACGCGACGGATCTTCCAGGAGCGCGAGCAATGGTCGAGCGGGTGCAACTTCGTGGCGGTGCGGCCCGGGCTGGTGCTGGGGTACTCGCGCAACGAGCACACGTGCGCCGAGCTGGAGCGGGAGGCGGGGTACCGCATCGTCGACGCGATGGACTTCCTGACCGGAGACGTCGAGATTGCGGAGGACGAGAAGGCGGTGGTGACGTTCGAGGGCGCGGAGCTGGTGCGGGGCGGCGGCGGCGGGCGCTGCATGACGCTCCCGATCTGGCGGGACGACGTCTGGTGAGCGGTGCCGGGAACGGGGCGGCGGCGGGGGCGGAGTCGCTGCGATCGTTGGAGTATGTCGTGGTCGACGTGGAGACCACGGGCGGCGGCGCGTCGCGCGGCGACCGGGTCACGGAGTTCGCCGCGATCCGCATCCGCGGAACCGGCGAGGTGCTCGAGGAGTTCACGACGCTGGTGAACCCGGAGCGGCCGATCCCTCCGTTCATCACGCGCCTGACAAACATCACGGACGAGATGGTGCGGGACGCGCCGCGGTTCGGGGAGATCGCCGGCGAGGTCCGTCGGCTGCTGGAGGGCGGCGTCTTCGTGGCGCACAACGTCTCGTTCGACTGGCGCTTCGTCGGCCACGAGCTGGAGCGCGCGACGGGGCTGGGGCTGGAGGGGCGGCGGCTGTGCACCGTGAAGCTCGCGCGCCGGGTCGTGCCGGAGGTCGCGAGCCGATCGCTCGGCTCGCTCACCGAATACTTCGGCATCGACAACGACGCGCGGCACCGGGCGTTCGGCGATGCGCGGGCGACGGCCGCGGTGCTGCTGCGGCTCCTGGAGCGAGTCGAGGGGTACGAGGTCACGAGCTGGGCCGAGCTCGAAGCGCTGCTCGAGCGGCGGCGCCGGCGGCGCAAACGGACCTCGCTCCCCGAATCCATCGATTGCATATGACGACGGCGACGGACATCGAACTCCCGCTCCGCAGGACGCGCGACCTGGGCCGGTTCCGCCTGCACGCGCTCGAGGCCGGGCTCCAGCGACTCGACGGCGGCGCAATGTTCGGCGTGGTGCCGAAGCCGCTCTGGGAGCGCCGGATCCCGGCCGACGAGCGGAACCGCATCCCGCTGGCGATGCGCTGCCTGCTCGTCGAGACGCCGGACGCGCTCGTCCTGGTCGACAACGGCGCGGGGAACAAGGAGGACGCGAAGTTCGTCGACATCTACGGCCTGGAGAACGCGGGCTCGCCGACCCGGCTCGAGGATGCGATCCGCGACGCCGGCTTCTCGCCGGACGACGTCGACCTCGTGATCGACACGCACCTCCACTTCGACCACGCGGGCGGGAACACGTTCCGCGACGGCGAGGGTCGGGTCCGGCCGTCGTTCCCGCGCGCCCGGTACGTGGTCCAGCGCGGCGAGTGGGAGTACGCGCACCTGCGCAACGAGCGCATCCGTGCGAGCTACCTCCCGGACAACTTCGACCCGGTCGAGGCGGCCGGCCTCTTCGACTTCGTCGAGGGCGAGCACGAGGTCGTGCCCGGCGTTCACCTCGTCCCGACGCCGGGGCACACGCCTCACCACCAGTCCGTGGTGCTGCGGTCGCAGGGCGAGACCGCGTGCTTCCTCGCCGACCTGATCCCGACCACGGCGCACCTGCCGCTGCCGTGGATCATGGGGTACGACGTGGAGCCGCTCGTCACGCTCGAGAGCAAGCGGTCGCTGCTCGCTCGCGCGCGGCGGGAGGACTGGCTGCTCGTCTTCGAGCACGATCCGCGCGTGCCGTGGGGCCGCCTCGACCCGAACGAGACGCGGCCGACGCTGGTCAAGGCGTAGCACCGTGCGGCGCGGTCCGTGCGCGCACGGCGGCAGGCCGCCGCGGCGCGGCGGTGGGGCCACACGGCGCGGCGCGGCACGGCGCCCGGCCGGCGCCCCTGGCCTACCGGCCGGATTCGCCGTATCTTCACCCGGCTTCGGTTCGCAACGATCGTGAAGGCGCGGAGATCGTAGGAGATAGATGATGACAGACGCAGCACGCACCCCGGTGATCGTCGGCGCGGCACGCACGCCGATCGGTCGGTTCCTCGGCGGGCTCGCCCCGCTCTCCGCCCCCGAGCTCGGCGGCATCGCGATCCGCGCGGCGGTCGAACGCGCCGGCATCGACGCCGAAGACATCGACGACGTCATCCTCGGCAACGTCGTCTCCGCAGGGCTCGGGCAGGCGCCCGCCCGCCAGGCGGCGATCCGCGGCGGGCTCCCGGAGTCCGTCGGCGCGATGGCGGTGAGCCGGGTCTGCGGCTCCGGCCTCATGGCCGTCATGCTCGCCGCCCAGGCGATCCGCGCGGGCGATGCGCGCCTCATGGTCGCCGGCGGGATGGAGTCCATGTCCAACGCGCCGCACTACCTGCGCGGCTACCGCGACGGCGTGAAGTTCGGCAGCCGGGAGATCGTGGACGGGCTGATCCACGACGGGCTGTGGTGCGCGTTCGGCCACTGCCACATGGGGGGGCACGCGGAGTACACCGCGTGGAAGGCCGGGATCACGCGCGAAGAGGCGGACCGGTTCTCGCTCGCGTCGCACCAGAAGGCGATTGCGGCGATCGACGCCGGCAAGTTACGCGACGAGATCGTGCCGGTCGAGATCCGGGGCCGCAAGGGCACGGTCGTCGTCGACACGGACGAGCCGCCGCGGCGCGACACGTCGCTCGAGGCGCTGGCGAAGCTGATGCCGGCGTTCACGCGGGACATGCCGGAGGAGGTGACGGAGCCGGTCGTCACCGCGGGGAACGCGCCGGGGCTGAACGACGGCGCCGCCGCGCTGGTCGTGGCGAGCCAGGCGTACGCCGAGGCGCACGGCCTGCCGGTCCTGGCCCGGATCAACGCGTACGCGACGGGCGCGGTCGCGCCGAAGGAGCTGTTCTTCGCGCCGGTCCGCGCGGTCCGGCGGCTGATGGAGAAGGAGGGCGCCTCGATCGGGGACTACGACCTCATCGAGGCGAACGAGGCGTTCGCCGTCCAGGCGCTCGCCGACGGCAAGGAGCTCGGCTGGGACTGGGATCGGGTCAACGTGCACGGCGGCGCGGTCGCGCTCGGCCATCCGATCGGCGCGTCGGGCGCGCGCATCCTGACGACGCTGCTCTACGCCATGAAGGATCGGGACGCGAGCCGCGGCCTGGCGACGCTGTGCCTGGGCGGCGGCGACGCGGTGGCCCTCTCGGTGGAAAGGGTGTGAGGATGACGGAGCTGCTGCTACAGATTCGGAGGTTCGCGGGCGCGGAGGTCGTGACCAGCCGCGCCGCCCGGCGGGGCGTCATGGTCCTCGTCTTCGCGCTGCTGACCGCGCTCGGCGCCTACGTCGCGGTGCCGCTGCCCGGGACGCAGGTGCCGGTCACGCTCCAGGCGATGGCCGTGATCCTGGCCGGCGCGCTGCTCGGCCCGGGCCTCGGCGCGGCATCGCAGGTCGCGTACCTGACGGCGGGTGTGCTGGGCGCGCCGGTCTTCTCGGGCGGCGCGGCGGGGGTCGCGTGGCTCTTCGGGCCGACCGGCGGCTACCTGCTCGCGTTCCCGGCCGCGGCCGCCGTCGTCGGCGCGCTGGCGGGCCCGGCCGGCGTGCGCCGCGGCGCGGTGCGGCTCGCGGCGCTCGCGCGGCTCGGCGCGGCGCTCGCGCTCGGCTCGGCTGTGATCCTGGTCGGCGGCACGGCGCAGCTCGCGATCCTGACCGGCGACCTGGAGGCGGCCGTCGCGCTCGGCGTCGTACCGTTCCTGGTCGGGGACGGGGTCAAGATCCTCGCGGCGCTCGCCATCGCCGCGCGGGTGCGCGGACGGACCCTCGGGCTGCTGTAGCGGCCCGGGGGTTTTCGTCGATGGGCCGGGGCTGGAGGTCGGTCCTCGTCGCGAACGGCACGCTGCGGGCGCCCTGGCGGCTCCTGCTGTTCGTTGCACTGTTCGGCCTCCTCTCGGTCCTGGCCGGGCTGCTCGCCGCGGCGCTCCTGGGCGCCCGGCCCACGGGGAAGGCGATCCTGCTGTGGCAGGCGGTGCCGCTCGCGAGCGCACTCGGCGCCGGGTGGATCCTGCTGACGACGGTCGACCGCCGGCCGGCCGGCGCGCTCGGCTTCGCCTGGACGTCGCACACGCCGCGAGATCTCGGCGCCGGGCTCGCGATCGGCGGCGGCGCGCTGGCGGTCGTGGTCGGCGCGATGATGGCGGCGGGATGGGTCGCCTACCGCCCCGATGCGGGCGCCGCGGGCGTCTTCGTCGCGACGGTGCTGTTCGACCTCGCGGCGTTTTCCGTCGCGGCGGCGTTCGAGGAGGCGCTGTTCCGAGGCTACCCGTTCCAGGTGCTGGCCCGGGCGATCGGGCCGGTCACGGCGACGCTGCTGATGAGCGCGGCTTTCGCGGCGGCGCACGTGCGCAACCCGAACGTCGACGGGCTGGGGCTGCTCAACATCTTCCTGGCCGGGGTGCTGCTCTCGGCGGCGTACCTGCGGACGCGCAGCCTCTGGTTCGCGACCGCCGTACACGTCGGGTGGAACTGGACGATGGCGTCGCTGTTCGACCTGCCGGTGAGCGGGCTCGCGTTCTTCGACACGCCGCTCTACGAACCGGCGCTGGCGGGGCCGGACTGGGTCACGGGCGGCGCGTTCGGCCCGGAGGGCGGCGTGGGCGCGAGCGTCGCGTTCGCGCTCGCGCTGCTCGCGGTGCTGCAGCTGCCGGGGCTGGGCGAGGCGCCCGAGATGCGCGCGCTCGGGCCGCTCGTGGACCGGGGAGACATGGATTGAGGAGGCGATAGATGGCGGAAGTACGGCGGGTGGCGGTGATCGGCGGCGGCACGATGGGCAACGGGATCGCCCACGTGTTCGCCCAGCACGGGTACGACGTGGCGCTGATCGACGTGAGCGCGGAGCGTCTCGCCCGCGCGGTCGACACGATCGCCGCGAACCTGGACCGGCAGATCCGGAAGGGCACGCTGGAGGCCGGCGCGAAGGAGGCGACGCTCGGGCGGCTGCACACGACGACGGAGCTCGCCGCGGCCGCGGACGCGCAGCTCGTCGTGGAAGCGGTGCCGGAGCAGCTCGAGATGAAGGCCGGCATCTTCCGCGAGCTGGACGAGCGGACCGCGCCGGACGCGATCCTCGCGTCGAACACGTCGTCGATCTCGATCACCGAGCTGGCGCGCGCGACGCGGCGCCCCGAGCAGGTGATCGGGATGCACTTCATGAACCCGGTGCCGGTCATGAAGCTGGTCGAGGTGATCCGGGGGCTGCAGACGTCGGACGCGACGACGGCCACGGTGATGGAGCTGTCGCGCGCGCTGGGGAAGACACCGGTCGAGGCGAACGACTTCCCGGGCTTCGTCTCGAACCGCGTGCTCATGCCCATGATCAACGAGGCGGTGTACTGCCTGATGGAGGGCGTGGCCGAGGCCGAGGCGATCGACACGGTCATGAAGCTCGGGATGAACCACCCGATGGGACCGCTGGCGCTGGCCGACCTGATCGGGCTCGACACCTGCCTCGCGATCATGGAGGTGCTGCACCGGGATCTCGGCGACGACAAGTACCGCCCGTGTCCGCTGCTGAAGAAGTACGTGGCCGCGGGCTGGCTCGGCCGGAAGACCGGGCGTGGCTTCTACGCCTACGGTTGACGACGCGGTTCCAACGGATGGCGGCGCGATGAACGAGGAGCTGGAGCAGGTCCGAACGCTGGCGCGGGAGTTCGCGGAAGCGGAGCTGCGGCCCCACGTGGAGACGTGGGACCGGGAGCGGCGGCTGGATCCCGCGGTCATCGCGCACCTCGCCGAGCTCGGCTTCTTCGGGATGCGCGTCCCCGAGGCGTACGGCGGGATGGAGTTCGACCTGCCCACGTACGTCGCGGTGCTGGAGGAGCTCGCGTGGGGCGAGCCGGCGGTGGCGCTGACGGTCTCGATCCACAGCGCGTTCGTCGTCGAGACGATCCTCCGGCACGGCTCGGAAGCGCAGAAGCAGCGCTGGCTCGGGCCGCTCGCGGCCGGCGAGACGATCGGCTGCTTCGCGCTCTCGGAGCCGGACGCCGGCTCCGACGCCGCGGCGCTCCGCACCGAAGCCGTGCGCGACGGCGACGGCTGGGTCCTGAACGGGACCAAGAAGTGGGTGACCAACGCCCGTCTCGCCGGCCTCGCGCTGGTCGCGGCGCGCGTCGACGGCAAGATCGCGGCGTTCCTGGTCCCGACGGACGTTGACGGGTACGAGGTCACGGGCGTCGAGGCGACGATGGGGCTGCGCCCGCTCGAGGTCGCGACCGTCGAGCTACGCGATGTCCGGCTCGGCGCCGACGCGCTCGTCGGCGACCCGACCCGGGGGTTCCACTACGCGATGCAGGGGCTGGACCTGGGCCGGCTCGGCATCGCGGCGCAAGCGGTCGGCATCGCGCGGGCGTCGCTGGAGCACGCGCTCGCGTACGCGGCCGAGCGCGAGCAGTTCGGGCAGAAGCTGCGCGAGTTCGAAGGGCTTCAGTTCAAGCTCGCGGACATGGCGACGCGCGTCGAGGCCGCGCGTGCGGTGACCGGCCGGGCGGCCGCGGCGCCGTCGACGCGGGCCTCGGCCATGGCCAAGCTGTTCGCGAGCGAAGCGGCCATGTGGGTGACCACGCAGGCCGTTCAGGTGTACGGTGGCTACGGCTACATGCGCGACTATCCGGTCGAGAAGCTGATGCGTGACGCCAAGGCCACCGAGATCTACGAGGGGACCAACGAGATCCTTCGCGTCGTGATCGCGCGCGAGCTGTACCGCTCGTGACCGGCGCGGGATGCACCATACAGGGAGAGATCATGAAGATTTTCGAGCGGATCGGTGAATACGAGCACGAACAGGTCGTCTTCTGCTACGAGCCCGCCGCCGGCTACAAGGGGATCATCGCGATCCACAACACGACGCTCGGGCCGGCGCTCGGCGGAACGCGCTTCTGGAACTACAGCTCGGATGAGGAAGCCATCATCGATGCGCTCCGCCTCTCCCGGGGCATGACCTACAAGGCCGCCGTGACGGGGCTGAACCTGGGCGGCGGCAAGTCGGTCATCATCGGCGACCCGAAGCTCAAGCGCCGCGAAGCGCTGTTCCGCGCCCACGGCCGCTTCGTCGAGTCGCTCAAGGGCCGCTACATCACGGCCGAGGACGTCGGCACCAGCACGGAGGACATGGACTACGTCCACATGGAGACGGAGTTCGTGACCGGGATCGCGCACAAGAGCGGCGACCCCTCGCCCGTCACCGCCTACGGCGTCTACCGCGGCATCAAGGCGTGCGCGAAGGAGCGCTACGGCAGCGACTCGCTCGACGGGCTGCGCGTCGCCGTGCAGGGGCTCGGCCACGTCGGCTACCACCTGTGCAAGCACCTGACGGAGGAGGGCGCCCGGCTCTTCGTCACCGACATCGACGAGGAGCGCGTCAAGCGCGTCGTCGAGGACTTCGGCGCCGAGCCGGTCGGCGCGGAGCGAATCTACAGCGTGGACGCGCAGATCTTCGCGCCGTGCGCGCTCGGCGCCATCGTCAACGACGATACGATCCCGCAGTTCAAGTTCGAGATCATCGCCGGCGCCGCGAACAACCAGCTCGCCGAGGAGCGCCACGGCGACGAGATCGCGAAGCGCGGCATCCTCTACGCGCCGGACTACGTGATCAACGCCGGCGGGCTGATCAACGTCTACGGCGAGCTGAACGGCTGGACGCGCGACCGTGCCCAGCGCAAGGCGGGCGAGATCTACGAGACGCTCGGCCAGATCTTCGAGCTGGCCAAGGAGCAGGGGATCCCGACGTACGAGGCCGCCGACCGCGTCGCCGAGCGGCGCATCGAGCAGGCGGCCAAGATCCAGCGCACCTGGGTGTAGGCGAAGCGTTCGCGGCGGCCGGCTCGCCGTGACCGCGGGTCGCGGCGAGCCCACTGGCGGCGCGTGGGCGGCGCGGCATCCGTAGAACGAGCGCAGGCGAGTGAGAGCGAAGGAATGGAGTTTCTGAAGGATTTCGACCCCGAGGTCCACGACGCGATCGGGCGGGAGGCGGAGCGGCAGGACGCGTCGCTCGAGCTGATCGCGAGCGAGAACTTCGTCTCGCCGGCCGTGCTCGAGGCGATGGGGTCCGTGCTGACGAACAAGTACGCCGAGGGGTACCCGGGGAAGCGGTACTACGGCGGGTGCGAGTGGGTCGACGTCGTCGAGCGGCTCGCGATCGAGCGCTGCAAGGCGCTGTTCGGCGCGGAGCACGCGAACGTGCAGCCGCACGCGGGCGCGCCGGCCAACATGGCGGCGTACATGGCGTTCCTCGACCCGGGCGACAAGATCCTCGGGATGAGCCTGACGCACGGCGGGCACCTGACGCACGGCTCGCCGGTCAACTTCAGCGGGCGGCTGTACCAGGTCGCCGCGTACGGCGTGCGCGAGGAGGACGGCCGGATCGATTACGACGCGGTGCGCGATCTGGCGAAGCGGGAGCGGCCGAAGCTGATCGTGGCGGGCGCGAGCGCGTACCCGAGGATCCTGGATTTCGAGGCGTTCGGCGCGATCGCGCGGGAGGTCGGCGCCGTGCTGATGGTGGACATGGCGCACATCGCCGGGCTGGTCGCGGGCGGCGTGCACCCGAGCCCGGTGCCGCACGCGGACGTGGTCACGTCGACGACGCACAAGACGCTGCGCGGCCCGCGCAGCGGCTTCTTCGTGAGCAAGGCGGAGCACGCGAAGGCGCTGGACAAGCAGGTCTTTCCGGGGCTCCAGGGCGGCCCGTTGATGCACGTGATCGCGGCGAAGGCGGTCGCGTTCAAGGAAGCGCTCTCGCCGGAATTCGCGGTGTACGCCCGGCAGGTGGTGGCGAACGCGAAGGCGCTCGCCGAGACGCTGGTCTCGCGCGGCTTCGAGCTGGTCAGCGGCGGGACGGACAACCACCTGCTGCTGCTCGACCTGCGCGGCCGGGAGCTGACGGGGAAGGATGCGGAGGCGGCGCTCGGCCGGGCGCAGATCACGGTGAACAAGAACACCGTGCCCGGCGAGACGCGCTCGCCGTTCGTGACGTCGGGCGTGCGGATCGGCACGGCCGCGCTGACGACGCGGGGGATGCGCGAGGACGAGATGCGCACCATCGGCGGCTGGATCGCGGACGTGCTCGAGGCGCCGACGGACGAGACGGTGATCCGCCGCGTCGCCGGCGCGGTCGGCGAGCTGTGCCGGGCGTACCCGCTCTACCGCGACGTCGCCCACGGGCATACGGTGGCCACGGCTTGAGCGCGCCAAGCGGCGGGGAACTTGCATGAATTGGAGCCGGCCTCTGGCCGGCTCTTTCTGCGAACGGGTTCCCCGTCCGGTAGGCGTCCATGTCGAACGAGCAGCTCGCGAGCCCTTCCGAGGACGGTCGCATCCCGGAGCGCCTCCCCGTGCTCCCCCTCGTGGGCGCGGTCGTCTTCCCTCACGTCCTGGTCCCGCTCGCGGTCACGGATGCGCCGTCGGCACGGGCGGTGGGTGCGGCAGCGGCCGGCGACAAGTGGATCGCCCTGGTGACGGTGCGTCCGGGGCGGCACCCCGGCGAGGAAGCGGGGGCGGAGCCGCCGTTCTACTCGGTCGGCACGCTCGGACTGATCCTCCAGCACGTGAAGCTGCCGGACGCGAGCCTGCGGGTCCTCGTGCAGGGGCGCACGCGGCTTCGGTTGAAGGAGTTCCGGCACGACGACGGCGTGTGGTCCGCCGCGGCCGAAGAGATCGCGGCGGCGGAGGAGGACCAGATCCGCGTCCAGGCGCTCCAACGCATCGTCGTCGGGCAGTTCGAGGAGATCGCCTCGCTGCTCCCGCAGGGTGCGGACGAGATCAAGCAGCTCCTCGGCCACATCTCGGACGCGAGCCAGCTCGCGGACTTCATCGGCGCGCACCTCGCGCTGGACGTCGAGCGAAAGCAGCGGCTGCTGGAGGAGCCGAGCGTCGCGGCCCGGCTCGAGCAGCTCGCCTCGATCCTGAAGGAGGAGCAGAAGGTGCTGGAGTACGGCACCGAGCTCCAGCAGAAGCTGAAGGACGAGGTCGAGAAGACGCAGAAGGAGTTCTGGCTGCGCGAGCAGATGAAGGTGATCCAGCAGGAGCTGGGCGAAGGCGGCGAGAGCGATGTGGAGATGTTCCGCCGCCGGATCGCGGCGGCCGGCATGCCCGACGTCGCGCGCGAGCAGGCCGAGCGCGAGCTGCACCGGCTGGAGCGCACACTCGAGCAGGCGCCGGACTACCAAATCATCCGCGGCTACCTCGAGTGGTTGGTCGAGATGCCGTGGTCCCGCGAGAACGCGGGCGAGATCGATCTGAACCGCGCCCGCGAGATCCTGGACCGGGACCACTACGACCTGGAGGATGTGAAGGAGCGTCTCATCGAGTTCCTGGCCGTGCGCAAGCTGAACCCGGAGCAGAAGGGGCCGATCCTCTGCTTCGTCGGGCCGCCGGGCGTCGGGAAGACCTCGCTCGGCCGCAGCATCGCCGAGGCGCTGGGCCGGGCGTTCACGCGCATCTCGCTGGGCGGCATCCGGGACGAGGCGGAGATCCGGGGGCATCGGCGCACGTACATCGGCGCGCTGCCGGGCCGGATCATCCGCGGGATCCGGCAGGCCGGCGTGCGCGACGCGGTCTTCATGCTTGACGAAGTCGACAAGGTGGGCCAGGATTTCCGGGGTGATCCGACCGCCGCGCTGCTGGAGGTCCTCGACCCGGCGCAGAACCACACGTTCTCCGATCATTACCTCGAGGTGCCGTTCGACCTGTCGCACGTGCTGTTCATTGCGACCGCGAACACGCTCGCCTCGGTGCCGCCCGCGCTGCAGGACCGGCTCGAGGTGCTCGAGTTGCCCGGGTACACGACGAGCGAGAAGTTCGAGATCGCGCGGCGGCACCAGATCCCGAAGCAGCTCGCGGCGGCGGGGCTGGAGCGCGACGCGGTTCAGATCGCCGACGACGCGCTGCGCCGGCTGATCACCGAATACACGCGCGAAGCCGGCGTCCGCGAGCTGGACCGCCAGATCGCGCGACTCATGCGCAAGATCGCGCTGCGCCGCGTCGAATCGGGCGCGGCCGATCCGGTCCGCATCACCGTGGAGAACCTCGAGGGGTTCGCGGGGAAGCGGCGTTTCGAGCAGGAGCTGGCCGGCCGCCACGACGAGGTCGGCACCGCGACGGCCCTGGCGTACACGCCCGCGGGAGGCCAAATTCTTTTCGTGGAAGCGGTTGCCGTCCCGGGTGAGGGCGCGATCCACCTCACCGGCCACCTCGGCGACGTGATGAAGGAGTCCGCGCAGGCGGCGTACAGCTACATCCGCTCCCACGCGGACCGGCTCGGGATCGCCGCCGCACGCTTCGCCGAGAGCGACGTGCACGTCCACGTCCCGACCGGCGCGACGCCGAAGGACGGGCCCTCGGCGGGCGTCGCGATGGTCGTCGCGCTGGCGTCGCTGTTCACGGGCCGGCCGGTGCGGCGGGAGGTCGCGATGACGGGCGAAGTCACGCTGAGGGGGCACGTGCTGCCGGTCGGCGGCGCGAAGGAGAAGCTGATCGCGGCGGCGCAGGCGGGGATCACGACCGTGCTGCTGCCGAAGCGGAACGACGCGGACCTGGCGGAGGTACCGGAAGACGTGAGACAGCACCTGCAATTCATTCTCGTGGAAGATGTTGCGCAAGCGATCGACCACGCCCTCAGGGGCGGGCGCGCCCGAGGCGACGGCCGCGTGCGTCTCGCCGCTTCCTGACCCGTTCGTGCGACGATGAGCAACGCCATCTTCGATGAAGAGGTGATGGACCGGCTGCGCGAGCGCCATCCGCGGTTCCACGAGACCGCGTACCTGTTCGTGCTCTCGGCGCTGCACCACGTGATCGAGCGGCTCCCGGAACCGCGTCACATCAGCGGCCGCGAGCTGGCGGAGGGGATCCGCGACCTGGCGCTCGACCGGTTCGGTCCCATGGCCCGCACCGTGCTGGAGTACTGGGGCATCCGTTCGACGCGGGATTTCGGCGACATGGTCTTCGCCCTCGTCGACTGCGGCGTGCTGATCAAGCAGCCCGAGGACTCGCCCGAGGACTTCGCCGACGTCTTCGACTTCGAGGAGGCGTTCGAGCGGGACTACCCGTGGGGAGCCGACCTTCAATGAGCCGTACCTCGCCGGCGGAACCGCCGGTCGATCGTTGTCCCGACCGGCTCCGCCACGCGCCCGCGCGCGGCGGATCGCGCGCCGTGAAGTAGCGCTGGTGTCGCATGGCTAGATCGCTCGTCTTCGGCAACGGCCGATTCCTGATCAACCTCGACGATTTCTACCGGATCCGGGACATCTACTTCCCGCATATCGGGATCGAGAACCACACGGAGGGGCACCCGTTCCGCTTCGGCGTCTGGGTCGACGGCGCCACCCACTGGATCAACGAGAGCTGGGAGCGGCAGATCGGCTACCAGGACGGCACGCTGGTCGGCGACGTCGTGCTGCGCCACCGCGGGCTGGGGCTCGAAGTCCGCTGCCGCGACGGCGTGGACTTCGAAACGGACGTCTTCTGCCGCGAGCTGCGGGTCCGGGACACCCGGGGCGAGGCGCGGCGGGTGCGGATCTTCCTGCACCACGACTTCCACCTCTCGGGGACGGACGTGGGCGACACGGCGCTCTACGACCCCGAAGTCGACTCGGTCATCCACTACAAGCGGGACCGCTACTTCCTGATCGGGGGCGGCACTGCGCCGGAGTACCGGTTGTCGCGGTACGCGACGGGGAAGAAGCGGGTGAACGGCGCCGAGGGTACCTGGCGCGACGCAGAGGGCGACGGCGTGCTGAGCGGCAATCCGATCGCGCAGGGCTCGGTCGACTCCACGATCGCGCTCGAGTTCGACGTGGAGGCGTCGGGCGAGACCGTCGCCTACTACTGGATCGCGGCCGGCGAGCGGTACGGCGACGTGCTCGAGCTGTCGTCGATGATCCGGCACGAAGGGCCGGCCGCGCTGCTCGAGCGGACGGCGAGCTACTGGCGGCTCTGGGTCGAGAAGCACGAGGTCGACAGCGGGCTGCCCGAGCGGATCGTCTCGCTGTACAAGACCAGCCTGCTCGTCATGCGCACGCACCTGGACGAGGGCGGCGCGATCATCGCGGCGACCGACTCGGACATCACGCAGATGGCGCGCGACACGTACGCGTACATGTGGCCGCGAGACGGCGCGCTGATCGCCGACGCGCTGAGCCGGGCGGGGTACCCGTCGCTCGCGCAGCGGTTCTTCGACTTCGCCGGCCGGCTCGTCAAGCGCGAAGGCTATCTGCTGCACAAGTACAACCCGGACCGCTCGCTGGCGTCGTCGTGGCACCCGTGGGTCGACGCCCGGGGCCACAAGGTGCTGCCGATCCAGGAGGACGAGACGGCGCTCGTGATCTGGGCGCTCTGGCGGCACTTCGAGCGCTACCGCGGCGTCGAGGAGATCCAGCCGCTCTACCGTTCGTTCATCGTGCGGGCCGCGGACTTCATGGCCGCGTACCGCGACGCGGAGACGGGGCTGCCGCTGCCGTCGTGGGACCTGTGGGAGGAGCGGCGCGGCGTGCTGACGTTCACCTGCGCCGCCGTGTGGGCCGGGCTGGACGCGGCCGCGCGTTTCGCCCACGCGTTCGGCGACGTCGACCTGGCGCTCGAATACGGCCGCGCCGCCGAGGAGGTCCGCGCAGGCGTGCTGCTCCACCTCTGGGACGAGGACGCCGGACACTTCCTCCGCATGCTCGTGCCGCCGGAGGAGCCCGGAGTCCTGCCCGGGCGCGATGCCACGCCCGACAGCTCGCTCTTCGGGCTGCACTTCCTCGGATTCCTCGACGCCGACGACCCGCGCCTCGTCGCCACGCTCGACGCCGTCGTGGACGCGCTGAGCGTGCGGACCGAGGTGGGTGGACTGGCCCGATACCGGGGAGACTATTATCATGCGGTCGGCCAGGACTGGGAGCGGGTGCCCGGCAATCCATGGTTCATCGCCCAGTGCTGGCACGCGCGCTGGCGCATGGCGCAGGCCACGACGCCGGCCGCGCTCGACGCGGCGCTCGAGCCGCTCGAGTGGGTCGCCGAGCACGCGACGCCGGGTGGGCTGCTCCCCGAACAGCTCCACCCGTTCTCCGGCGCGCCGCTCTCGGTGAGCCCGCTGATCTGGAGCCACGCGGCGTTCGTGTCGGCGATCCAGGACTATCTGATTCGGCGAGAAGCGTTTGCAGCGTGTCCGACGTGCGGCGCCGCACGGATGCCCGAGGAACGAGCCTTGCGCTGACGCGTTCGAATTGTGGTGGTGATGGGCCGGGCCGGGTCGGGCTGCGGGCCCTCGGTGTCCCTACTGAGGGAGGGGGATGAATGACGCCGGCGGAGATGCAGTATCCCACGTGTCGCAAGTGCGGGGAGGGCAACATGCTCCCGCTCTCCGACTATGGCCGCGACGGAGCGCCGATCACGTTCAAGGCGTGGGTGTGCTCCAATCCGGACTGCGGCTTCAACATCCGGATCGACAACGGCGAGATCAGCTTCGGCCGCACGATCGGGCAGAGCTACAAGTAACGACAGCCGACCGGGCGGCCTCTGTTGAAGGAGCGCGACATCTACGGCCGCGAGACGGTGGCCGTCTGGACCGCCGCCGAGGCGGCGGCGCTGGACCGCGAGGCGCGGGAGCGGCACGGCGTTCCGGAGCGCGTGCTCATGGAGGATGCCGGCCGGTCCGCCGCGCTGGTGCTCGACCGGCTGTACCCGCGGGGGCGCGTGGTGGCGGCGGTGGGGAGCGGGCACAACGGCGGCGACGCGCTGGTGATGCTCCGCACGCTGCGGGCGTGGGGCCGCGATGTCGCCTGCGTCGCGGTCGGCTCGCGCGCGCCCGATCCGGCGCTCGCGCACGGACACCCGATCCCGATCCTTCCCTTCGAAGAGATGGCCGCGGCGTTCGCGGGTGCGGAGGTGCTGGTCGACGGCATCCTGGGGACCGGCACGTCCGGCGCGCCCCGGGGGCGGGCGGCGGAGGCGATCCGCGCGCTGCATGCGAGCGGGCGCCCCGTCGTGGCGCTGGACCTGCCGTCCGGGGTGGACGCGACGACCGGACACGTGCCCGGCGACGTCGTCTCGGCCGCGGTCACGATCACGTTCGGCTGGCCGAAGCTGGGGCTCCTGCTCGAGCCCGGCCGGTCGGCGTGCGGTCGCATCATCGCGGTCGAGATCGGGTTCCCGCCGTTCGGCGCGGACGCAGTCGACGGCCCGGTGCCGCCGGCGCGGCTGCTGACGCCGGCGTGGGCGGCGGCCCGTCTGCCGCGCCGCGGACCGGCGGCGCACAAGGGGTCGGTCGGCCGGGTGCTCGTCGCCGGCGGCGGGCACGGGATGGCCGGTGCGGCGGTGACGGCGGCGCGCGCGGCGCTGCGCGCGGGCGCCGGGTACGTGCGCCTCGCCGCGCCCGAGATCAACCGCGCGGTCTTCCAGACGCGCGTGCCCGAGGCGGTGTACGCGGATGCCGACGACGCTGCGGCGGTCCGGGCCGCGGCGGGCGCCGTCGACGCGATCGTGCTGGGCCCCGGCCTCGGCCGGGGCGACGACGCGCGTCGGCGGCTGGACCTCGTGATCGACGCGTCGCACGGGCGGCCGACGCTCCTCGATGCGGACGCGCTGACGCTGCTGGCGGAGGCGCCGGACCGGCTGCGCGAGCTGGCGCGCGAGCGGCCGCTCCTGCTCACGCCGCACCCCGGCGAGATGCGCGCGCTGAGCGGCCGGGCGGTCGACGACATCGTCGCCGCGCCGGTGGACGCGGCGCGGGCGCTGGCCGGGACGCTCGGCTGCGCCGTACTGCTCAAGGGCGCGCCGTCGATCGTGGCGGCGCCGGGCGAGCCGGCGTGGATCGCGACGCAGCATTCGTCCGACCTGGCGACGGCGGGGATGGGCGACCAGCTCGCGGGCGCGGCGGCGGCATTCCTGGCGGCGGGCGCGCCGCCGGCGGAGGCGGCGGGGCTGGCGCTGTTCTACTGCGGCCGCGCCGCGGTGCTGGCCGGCCGGGGCCGATCGCTCGTCCCCGACGACGTCACGGAGCACCTCGACCGGGCCTTCGCCGACCCGGGCCCGGCCGAGCCGCCGCTCGGCCTCCCGTTCATCACGTTCGACCAGCCACCGCGGTGGTGATGCCGACGCCGCTCGGACCGGGTCCGGAGTTCGACCTGATCCGCCGCTTCCTCGAGCACGGCCGTGCATACGGGCCGGGCATCGTCGTCGGCCCGGGCGACGACTGCGCCGTCGTCGAGGGCGGCCGCATCGCGCTCAGCGCCGACCTCTCCATCGAGGACGTGCACTTCCGCCGCGGGTGGCTCGAACCGGAGGAGATCGGCTACCGCGCCGCCGCCGCGTCGCTCAGCGACCTCGCGGCGATGGCGGCCGTGCCGATCGGCGCGCTCGTCTCGCTCGCCGCGCCGCCGGCGGACGTGCCCGCGGTCGCCGAGCGGTGCATGGCCGGTGCGCGGGAAGCGGTCGAGGCGGCCGGTGGCGCGCTGCTCGGCGGGGATCTCACGCGCTCGCCCGGTCCGCTGCTCCTCGACGTCGTCGTGCTCGGCCGGGTCGAGCGCCCGGTCCTGCGCGGCGGCGCGCGCCCCGGCGACGAGGTCTGGGTGACCGGCGCGCTCGGCGGCGCCGCGGCGGCAGTCCGCTGCTGGGGCGCGGGGGACGAGCCGCCCGCGGCCGGGCGCGCGGCGTTCGCGCGCCCGCGCCCGCGGATCCGCGAGGCGCTGTGGCTCGCGGAGCGCGACGTGCCGCGCGCGATGATCGACCTCTCCGACGGGCTCGCCGGCGATGTCGCGCACCTCGCCGCGGCCGGCGGCGTCGGCGTCCTGCTCGACGAGGCGAGCGTTCCGGTGCACCCGGCGGCGGCCGCCGTCGCGACGGATCCCGCCGATGCGCTGGCGCTCGCGCTCGGCGGCGGCGAGGATTACGAGCTGTGCCTCGCCGTGTCGCCCGGCGCTGCGGCCGCCGTCGCCGAGGCGTTCCACCGGACGTTCGGCGTCGCGCTGACGCGCGTCGGCGTGGTGAGGGAGGAGCCGGGGATCGCCGTGCGGCGCGCCGATGGCACGGTCGCGCCGCCCGACGTCTCCGGGTATCGTCATTTCGTTGGAGGAAGCGCTTGATCCGTACGCTCTGGGCCTACCTGGCCCTTTTCTTCGGCACGATCTTCCTGGCCTCGGTCGTGGTCGTCTCCGCGCTGCTGCGCATCCGCGGCCGCGTCTACGACTGGGCCGGCCGCACCTGGGGGCGGATGATGCTCCGGGCGAGCGGCACGCCGGTCCACATCGAGGGGCTCGAGAACATCCACGCGGACCGGCCGCAGATCTTCGTGGCGAATCACGTCTCCTGGTTCGACGTGTGGGCGCTCGCCGCGAAGATCCCGAAGCGCTACCGCTTCGTGGCCAAGAAGGAGCTGGCCATGATCCCGCTCTTCGGCTCCGCCTGGAAGGCGGCGGGCCACATCTCGATCGACCGCAGCAACCGCGCGTCGGCGATCCGCTCGCTCGACGAGGCGGGCCGGCTGCTCAAGGAGGACAACAGCTCGGTCGTGATCTTCGCCGAGGGGACCCGCTCTCCGACGGGGGAGCTGCTCCCGTTCAAGAAGGGCGCGTTCATGCTGGCGCTGCACACGGGCGTCGAGATCGTCCCCGTCGCCGTCGTCGGCACGCGCCGCATCCTGCCGAAAGGCGGGTGGCGCATCCGGCCGGGGCCGATTATCCTTCGCTTCGGCCGGCCGATCGCCACGGAGGCGTACGACGAGGCCCGGCGGGACGAGCTGATCGCCGAGGTCCGCGGCCGCATCCAGTCGATGCTCGATGCGCCCGTCCGCCCGGAGCTCGGCGACGGCCGCTGATCCGACAACCACCCGACAACGATATCATGGCTTCGATCGTCAGCATTCACGGCCGCGAGATCCTGGATTCGCGCGGCAACCCCACGGTAGAGGCGGAGGTCTTCCTCGACACGGGCGCGGCCGGCCGGGCCGCGGTGCCGAGCGGCGCGTCCACGGGCGAGTTCGAGGCGCTCGAGCTGCGCGACGGCGACGCCGATCGATTCGGCGGCAAGGGCGTGCTCCGTGCCGTCGCGAACATCAACCAGCGGATCGCGCCGGAACTGCTCGGCATGGACGCGGCCGACCAGGTCGCGCTCGACCGCGCGATGCTCCGCCTCGACGGCACGCCGAACAAGGCGGAGCTGGGCGCGAACGCGATCCTGGCCGTCTCGCTCGCCGCCGCGCGCGCCGCGGCCGAGGACGCCGGACTGCACCTCTACCGCTACCTCGGCGGGCCGCACGCCACGCTGCTGCCGGTGCCGATGATGAACATCCTGAACGGCGGCGCCCACGCGGCGAACAACGTCGACCTCCAGGAGTTCATGATCATGCCGGTCGGCGCGGAGTCGTTCCCGGAGGCGCTGCGCACGGGCGTCGAGATCTTCCACGCGCTCAAGCGCGTGCTCGGCAAGCAGGGGAAGAGCACCGCCGTCGGCGACGAGGGAGGCTTCGCGCCGGACCTGCGCTCCAACGAGGAGGCCGTCGAGGTCATCCTCGAGGCGATCGAGCAGGCCGGCTACGCCGCGGGCGAGGACGTCGTCCTCGCGCTCGACGCCGCCGCCAGCGAGCTGTACCGCGACGGCGCCTACGTCTTCCACAAGTCGACGGGCGAGAAGAAGAGCGCCGAGGAGATGATCGCGTTCTGGAGCGAGTGGGTCGACCGCTACCCGATCGTCTCCATCGAGGACGCGCTCGACGAGAACGACTGGGACGGCTGGCGGGCGCTGACCGCCGCCATCGGCGACCGCGTCCAGCTCGTCGGCGACGACCTGTTCGTGACGAACAGCGAACGTCTCGAGCGCGGCATCGAGCAGGGCGCCGCCAACGCGATCCTGATCAAGGTCAACCAGATCGGCACGCTGACCGAGACGCTCGAGGCGATCGAAACGGCGCGCCGCAACCGCTACCGCTACATCATCAGCCACCGCTCCGGCGAGACCGCGGACACCTTCATCGCGGACCTCGCGGTCGCGACGCGGAGCGGCCAGATCAAGACCGGCAGCGCGAGCCGGACGGACCGCATCGCGAAGTACAACCAGCTCCTCCGCATCGCCGAGGACCTGGGCGACACCGCCGAGTACCCGGGGCGCGCCGCGCTGTGAAGCTCCGCGACCTCCTGCTGGTCACCGCGGTCGGCGCCGCGGCGTACTTTTCCCTCTTCGGCGGCGAGTACGGCCTCTTCGAGGTCCGACGCCTCGAAGCGCAGCGGGAGGTCGAAGCCGCACAGCTCGAGCAGCTCCGCGCCGAGGTCGAGCGCCTGCGGGCACGCGTCGACTCGCTGGCCGACGACCCCGCGGCGCTCGAGCGGATCGCCCGCGAACGCTACGGCATGATCCGCGACGGTGAACGGCTCTACCGGTTCGTCGCCGCCGCGGACACCTCGCGCGCCGCACCGGCCGAAGACGCGAACGACTGAGGCGCCGGCCGCCGAAGCGGGCGGGCCACCGGGTTGTTTCCGCGCCGCCGCCGCGGCATATTCCGATGGCCCGCGAGTCCGGGCCGTCTCTCCCCGCGGGCCGCGGTCGCCTCGATTCTCCCGGGCTCCACCCGACCGTGATCCATCGCGCACCTGAATCGCACCGGCTGACGATGACCCGAGCGATGCGCTGCAGACCCGACCGGCGGCCCGCACCCGGGCCGGCCGCACGTTGCGGGGAGGCATCACTGTCCCCACGACGTTGTCGGCGCGCCGGCCTCACCCTCATCGAGATGCTGGTCGTGATCGTCGTGCTCAGCGTCCTCGCGACGCTGGTCGCGCCGAACGTGTTCCAGCACGTGGGGAGCGCGAGGGACGCGACCGCGCGAAGCCAGATCGAGATGATCTCGGCGGCGCTCGACGCGTACCGGCTGGACAACGGCCGCTACCCGACGACGGAGCAGGGGCTCGCCGCGCTGTGGGAGGAGCCGCTCGTCGGGCCGCGGCCGACGAACTGGCGCGGCCCGTACCTGCGGAAGCGCGTGCCGCTGGACCCGTGGGACCGGCCGTACATCTACCGGAGCCCGGGCGAGGAGAGCGGAATGGGCTTCGACCTCCTGAGCTACGGTGCCGACGGCGAGGCGGGCGGCACCGGCGAGGACGCGGACGTGAAGAGCTGGGAGTAGCCGCGAGGCCGCCGATGGGCGAGTTCCGCTACCGTGCGATGGACATGGCCGGCCGCCGCCAGCGCGGCCGCGCCGAGGCCGCCGGCGTCGCGGAGCTGGCCCGCACGCTCGAGGCGCGGGGGCTCATCCTGATCGATGCCGTGGACGCCGGGCGCGACGCGGAGCGGGCCTCGTCGCCGGGCGGCTTCCAGCCCCGTCGGCGGCGCGCCGTCGTCGAGGCGACGCGCGCGCTCGGCTCGCTCCTCTCCGCGGGGCTGCCGCTCGCCCGCGCCCTCGAGACCGCCGCCGGCGTGGTGGGCGGCCCCGTGGGCGCCGCGCTGCGCACCGTGCGCTCGGACGTCGAGCGGGGCGAGGCGCTCGCAACCGCGCTGGCCTGGCACGGCCGCACGTTCCCGCCGCTATACGTCGGCCTGGTCCGCGCCGGCGAGCGCAGCGGCGACCTGGCCGGCGCGTTCCGCCGCCTGGCCGACCAGCTCGAGCGCGAGGACGAACTGCGGTCCCGCATCGTCTCCGCCTCGATCTACCCGCTGCTCCTCGCCGCGGTCGGCGGGATCGCGATCGTCGTGCTGCTCCTGTTCGTGCTGCCGCGCTTCGTCGAGCTGCTGGAAGGCGCCGGGGCGACGCTGCCGCGCTCGACGGCCGCGCTCCTCGCCGTGTCGCGCGCGCTCCAGGCTGCCGGGCCGTTCCTGCCGGTCCCGCTGGCTGGCCTCGCGCTCGGCGCCGGCGCCTACGTCCGCACGGAGCCGGGGCGCCGCATCGTCGCCGGCCTCGCGCTGCGGCTCCCGCTCGTCCGCGCGATCCGCAGCGACGCCCTCGCCGGCCGCTTCGCGCGCCTCGCGGCCGTCCTCCTCGGCGGCGGCGCGCCGATGCTGACGGCGCTCGAGCACGCCGCCGAGAGCCTGGCCGACCCGCTCGCGCGCGACGAGGTCCTGAGAATCCGCGCCCGCATTCGGGAGGGCGCATCGCTCGACCAGGCCGTCCGCGAGGGTCGGCTGTTCCCGCCGCTGCTCGGCCAGCTCGTCGCGGTCGGCGAGGAGGCCGGGCGCGTCGAGGAGTTCCTCGCCCGCGCCGCCGACCTCTTCGAGGAGCGCACCGCCCGCGCGCTCCAGCGCCTCGTCACCCTGATGGAGCCGGCCATGATCGTCGGGTTCGGCCTGGTCGTCGGGTTCGTCGCGCTGTCACTGCTCCAGGCGATCTACGGCGTCAACGCGGGGGCGTTCCGGTGAGGCGCGGGCTCTCGCTGCTCGAGCTCGTCGTCGTCCTGCTGCTCCTCGGCATCGCCGCGAGCGTCGCCGCGCCCGCGCTCGCCCGCCTCGCGGCGCCCGACCCGGTGCGCGACGGCGCCGAACGGGTGCGCACGGTGCTCCGGCGCGCGCGGCTCACCGCCGTGCAACGCGGCCGCACCGTGGTCGTCGTCGTCGTGCCGGAGCAGCGCCGCTACCGCGCGTGGCTCGTAGGCGACGACGCGCGCCCGCTGGCCGATGGCGTGATCGAGCTGCCGGCGGACTTCCGCCTCCAGGCGACGTCGCCGCGGCCGACCTTCACCTTCTCGCCTCGCGGCCGCGCGAGCGGCGAGGCGATCGTGGTCCGCGGCGCCGGCCGCGCCGCGTCCGTCGTCGTCGATCCGTGGACCGGGGACCCCCGTGTCCTCGAGCCGTAGACCCGGCTTCACGCTGCTCGAGGCGGTCGTCGCGCTCGCGATCGTCTCGATCACCGCCGTCGCCGCGCTCGCCGCGCTCGCGGCCGAGCTGCGCACCGCCGACCGTGTGCAGCGGATGTTGCCCGCCGCCGCGCTCGCCGAC
>DASVDG010000125.1:0-53595 GCA_036381255.1 Longimicrobiales bacterium
CTTCGCCGAGCTCGACCAGACGACGGTCGCCATGGACGTGCGGCTGAACGTGACGTTCGATCCTCGCCTCTCGCTCCAGGTCTACGCCCAGCCGTTCCTCTCGAGCGCGGACTTCGGGCCGCCCGCCGAGCTGGCCGCGCCCGGCACGTACGACTTCCGGGTCTACGGCGAGGACGTCGGGGAAACGACGCGGACGGAGACGGGGTGGGCGGTCGACCCCGACGGCGCCGGGCCGGCCGCTGCCTTCAACCTGCCGGAGCAGGACTTCAACCTGCGGTCGCTGCGCGGCAACGCCGTGCTGCGCTGGGAGTGGCGACCCGGTTCCACGCTCTACCTCGTGTGGCAGCAGGACCGCCGCCACATCGCGCCCTTCGGCGACTTCGACTTCGGCCGCGACCGGGCGGCGCTGTTCCGCGCCGAACCGGACAACGTGCTCGTGCTCAAGGTGAACTACTGGCTGAACCCGTGAGCCGGGGCGGGATCGAGCGCGACGGCGGGCCGCCGCATCGGCTCCGTCCGCCGGCGCGAGGCGCGGCCCGCTCCGCCGATGGCGGCACGCCGTACGCGTCCTTCCAGACCCGCCGGAATTGCCGCGCGCTGCCGAAGCCCGAGCGCCGGGCGATCTCCTCGATGGTCAGCCCCGGGTCGTGAAGCAGGCTGCGGGCGAGCTCGAGCCGCACCCGCGCGGCGAACTCGCCGACGCTGAGCCCCGTCGCGCGGCGGAACGCCCGGGTCAGGCTGCGCGTGCTCATGCCGGCCACCCGCGCGAGCGCCCGCAACGAGACCGACTCCGCCGGGTGCGACACGATCCGGTCCTGGACGCGGTGCACGCCCGGATCCAGGTGCGTACGGTAGTCGAGGTAGACGCTCCGCTGCGCCTGTCCGCCGTCGCGCCGCAGGTAGACGACCAGCCTTCGTGCGGTCCGGGCCGCGACGAGTGGACCATGCTCGCGCTCGACCCACCACAACGCCATGTCGATGCCGGACGCGATGCCGGCGCTCGTCGTGACCCCGGCGTCCTCGACGAACAGCCGGTCGTCGAGGACCCGCGCGCCCGGGTGCCGCCGCCGGAGCGCCTCGACGTGCAGCCAGTGCGTGGTGCAGCGCCGGCCGTTCAACAACCCGGCGGCGCCGAGAACGAAGGCGCCGGTGCAGACCGAGCACACCGCGGCGCCCCGCTCGTGCGCAGTCCGCAGCCAGCGGTGCACGTCGCGGCCGACGGCGTCCAGGGCGTCGAACGCCATGCCGGGCACGACGACGAGGTCGTCCGGCCCCGGCTCCGGCAGCGGCGCCAGCTCCGACAGCCACACCCCCTGCGCGGTCCGGAGCTTCGCGTGCGGCGAGCAGAGCTCCACGACGTAGTCGCCGCCGCACGCGTTGGCCTCGTCGAACACCTGGACGGGACCGGCCAGGTCGAGCAGCTCGAGCCGAGGCAGGGCCAGGACGAGGACGCGGCGCATCACACGGTCACCGACTCCAGCTCCGCGACGAGCTCGTCGACCGTGGCGATGCGCGCGAAACGGCCACGCAACACGTACTCCGTCCTCCGCATGACCTCCTCCGGCCCGAGCTCCTCCACGCCGTTCGGATGCGGGATCGGGAACGACTGCGTAGCCTCGGTCACGAAGTCGACCGCGTAGCCGTAGACATCCGCCGCGACCCGGGCAGTCGTCTCGCAGCACTGCTCCGTCTGGATCCCGGTGACCACGAGCCGCCGCACGCCCTTCCCCTCGAGGATCTCGCGCAGGTTCGTGCTGGCGAACGCGTTGCGGGTCGTCTTCACCAGCACCGGCTCCCCCTCCTCCGGTCGGAGGAAGTCCATCAGGCGGAGCTCGGGATCCTCCGGCCGGAACCCCTCGTCGGCATCCGTGTGCAGGAAGAATATGACGGGCAGACCCGCCGCCCGGTAGGACCGAACGAGCCGGTCGAGGTTCGATTCGAAATCGCGGTTGCCGCGCCGCTCCCAGCGCGACCCGACCCTGAACGAGTCCTGCACGTCGATGACGAGCAGCGCCGAGCGCTCGATCGGCACGCCTGCCGTGTACGCCATGATCCGCTCCTGTTCGGGTTCGAACTCGCCGCGGCGCCCCGCCGCGACGCCCGAAGCGTAATGCGTCCAGCGGGCGCGGCGTAGTGCGGGACACGGCCACGAGGCGGACGGATCGGGCCAGAATGCTCCTTTCGCAACCCGCGACGCGGGCCGACGGCACGGCGAATTCGAAGCCGAACGGGGGTGAGCCCGTCTCGGTTCAGGTCGGATCGGCGGGGAACGCCAGCGCGTCCGCCGAAGGGCAGACGCCGATGCGGTCGCCGACGGCGGCGTCGGCGGGCCCGCCGTGGACCACGAGCTCGGCGCCCTCCAGCCGCACGCGATAGTGGGTGACCGGCCCCGCGTACCGTCGCTCGAGGACCTCGCCCTGGAGGTCGGCGCCGACGGCCGACGCGCCCGCATCGGAGCCGGGCGATGTACCGCCAGGCACGGTGGCCGGCTCCGCGAGTGCGCGGGTGGGGACCAGCCGCAGCGCCTCGGGGCGGATCATGATGCGGATGCGGCCGCCGACGCCGGTCGCATCGGCGTCCGCCCCACCCCACCGCGCCCGCCACCGCACCCCCTCCGCCACCTCGCACACCAGCGCCTCGCCGTCGCGTTCGACGACGCGCGCGTCCAGGAAGTTCGCGCGGCCGAGGAAGCTCGCGACGAATTCGTTCGCCGGGCGCGCGTACAGCGCCTCCGGCGTGCCGACCTGCTGGAGCCGTCCGCCCTCGAGCACGGCGATGCGGTCGGAGAGCGCGAACGCCTCCTCCTGGTCGTGCGTGACGAAGATCGCGGTGATGCCGATGCGCTTGAGCAGCGCGCGCAGCTCGGCGCGCGTCCGCTCCCGGAGCGCGGCGTCGAGGTTCGACAGCGGCTCGTCGAGGAGCAGGACGGGCGGCTCGGGCGCGAGCGCACGGGCCAGCGCGACGCGCTGCTGCTGGCCGCCGGACAGCTCCTGCACGCGGCGCTTGCCGTAGCCGGCGAGGTCGACGAGCGCGAGCGCCTCCTCGACGCGGCGGCGCACCTCGTCGCGCGGCGCGCCGCGGGTCTTCAGCCCGAACGCGACGTTCTCGAAGACGTCGAGGTGCGGGAAGAGCGCGTAGTTCTGGAAGACCATGCCGAAGCCGCGGCGCTGCGGCGAGAGGCCGGTCACGTCCCGGCCCTCGAGCAGGATGCGGCCGGCGGTCGGCGTCTCGAAGCCGGCGATCATGCGGAGCGTCGTCGTCTTGCCGCACCCGCTCGGGCCGAGCAGCGTCAGGAACTCGCCGCGCTCGACCTCGAGCGAGAGGTCGGCGACCGCGACCGTCTCGCCGCCGAATCGTTTCGTCAGCGATGCGAGGCTCAGCACGCGCGGCTCACTCCCCGCCGCGGCCGCGGATGTTCTCGTCCCAGAAGCGCATCCACTCCGACGTCTTCTCCTGGAGCAGCGCCCAGTCGAGCGGCTCCGGGACGATGCGCTCCCGCGCGGCGCGCATCCCCTCCGGCAGCGAGTCGGCCGGGATGTCGGTGCGGGCCGGGAGGCGGAAATGCTCGCGCGCGGCCAGCACCACGCCCTCCATGCCGCCGACGAACTCGACGAACTCCCGCGCCAGCGCCGGGTTCTGCGCGCCCTCCACGACCGCGATCGCGTCGACGACGAGCGGCGTCCCGCTTTCGGGAATCACGTAGTCGATCGGTAGCCCGGTCTTCGCCTTGAGGTGCTCGATGTCCGGCATGTCCCAGAGCGTGACGAGCCCCTCGCGACGCGCCAGCTTCTGGTAGAGCAGCGTCGGGTTCAGCACGTACTCCTTCGTTTGCGAGTCCAGCCGCCGCAGCCAGTCCATCCCGGCGTCGACGCTCCCCGTCTCGCGCAGCGAGCGGTACACGATCATCCCGAAGATCGTGCGCATCGTCCCGCTCGCGAGCGGGTCGCGGATCAGGAGCTGGCCCTTCCAGCGCGGGTCGAGGACTTCGTCCCAGTCGCGCGGGATGGCATCGCCGGTGACCACCTCGCTGTTGTAGGCGATGACCTCCGGCGTGATGTAGGTGCCGAACCACCGCCCCTCGCCGTCCCTCGCGTGCTCGGGCAGCGCGCCGGCCCAGCTCGGCGTGTACGCCGCGAGCAGCCCCTCGGCCGCCGCGGTCTCGAACATCGCCGACGGCGCGCCCCACCAGACGTCCGCCTGCGGATTCGCCTTCTCCGAGCGCAGCCGGTCCAGCACCTCCTGCGACCCCATGTCGATCCACTGCACGTCCACGTCCGGGTGCGCGGCCTCGAAGCGCCGCTCGAACGCCTCGAGCATCTCCCGGCCGTGCGGCGAGTAGACGACGAGCGGCGTGCGGCCGTCGCCCGCCCCGCACCCCGCCGCGCCCAGGACGAGCGCGAGGGCGAGGGCGAGCGGCCGCCACCGGCGCCGCCCCGGCGCCGCAGGCGCCGCTCCCGCGCCCCCCGGGCGCGCCCCCGGCCGCCAGGCCGCCCCGCCGGCGAAGCCGGCGCTCCCGGCGCCAACGGCGCCGCCCCCCGGCGCAGCCGCACCTGGTGCCGCAGGCACCGCTCCCGGCGCCAACGGCGCCGTAATCACCGCTCCCGGCGGCAACGGCACCGTACTCATCGCTCCGGGCGCCGACGGCGCCGCCCGAGTCACGCTCGTATCCATCACTCCTGCACCCCCAACGCGATCAGATTCGCGAACAGCCGATACGCCCCCGGCACGCCGGCCGGAAGCTGGCGGAAGAACGCCAGTCCGGTGTACACGTAGGTTCCCTCCCCGAGTTTCGCGACGAGCACCGCCCCGCGCAGGGGCGCTTCGCCGGGGTCGTTCATCTCGAGGATCGGCGTGTAGTGCGCGTCCCAGGTACGCGGGAAGTACAGCCCGCGTTCCTGGACCCACCCCTCGAAGTCCGCCGGGCCGATCCGGTTCGGCTGCGAGAGGACCGGGTGCGACGGCTCGAGGAGCCGGACCGGCGCGAACTCGTCGGTCACGCGGTCGTGCGGCCGCGCGATCTCGAGCGGGTACGGCGCGAAGCCGCCGCGCGAGAACGTGTACTGATTGTACTGCACGATCAGCGTGCCGCCGCGCTCGACCCACTCGAGCAGGCGACGGTTCTGCGTGCGGACCTCCGGCCGGTGTTCGTACGCGCGGATCCCGGTGACGAGCACGTCGTACGCGTCCAGCTCGACTGCGTCCAGGTCGGCCGGGTCGATGACGTCGAGCGCGATCCCGAGCTGCGCCAGCGCCTCGGGCACCCGGTCGCCGGCGCCGACGATGTAGCCGACGCGGAGCCCGGCGGGAACCTGTACATCGAACGCCTGCACCGTCGCCGCGGCATCGTGGTAGCGCATGCGCGGCCGGATGTGCGGATAATCGATCACGTCGTATCCGCGCGTGTAGCGCCGGCCGTCGTCGCCCTCGAAGACGGCGGCGACGCGGTACTCGCCCGCGGCGACGTCTTCGGGCGGGTACACCCGGAACTCGACCCGTCGGCTCTCGCCCCGCGCCTCGAAGCGGACCGGCACCTCGGCCGGCTCGGCGCGCCACCCGTCGGGGAGCGCGAGGCGCAGCGTCCCGCCGATCCCGTCCGGCGCCTCACCGGTCAGCCGAACCCGGAACGCGAGGCCGGCGTTCCCGGGGGCTTCGCGCCGCGCGCGCGCGTCGTCGCCGGCGCCGCTCGTCGCGGCCTTCGCGGCCACGCCGCCGCCGAGCGGCAGCACGGCGACGCCGGGCTCGAGCGCGACGGACACGGCCGGCACCACGCGGACCGGTCGGCGGCTCTCGCCTTCGGTCCGGGTGACGTGCCGGTACGTCGCCTCGCGGTCGATCGGCAGCCCGACGCCTTCAAGGGCGACGAGCGCGTGCGCCCGCACCGCGCCCGGCTGGAACGGCAGCCCGCGCAGCGCGACGTCGTCCGGCCAGCGGTAGAGATCGCCCGCGCGCGGGCGGCGCAGGTGGTAGGGCTCGGTCGCCGGCGCATCCGCCGGAACGGCGACCTGGAAGCGACGCACGCGGAGCTGCCCCGGCGCGAGCGGCTCGATCGGCACGCTGTCGCGTGGCGTCGCCGTCCAGCCGGCCGGGAGCACGGGCTCAAGCGCGCGCACCGTGAGCGGCCGGGTCCCGCCGTTCCAGACGGTCAGCTCGAGGCCGAACGTGCTCCCGGGCACCACCCGCTCCGCGTCGGCGACGGCGTCGACGACGATCCCCGCGGCGAGCCGCAGCGCCTCGCGCACGTCGGCGCGCTCGGCGGCGATGTGGAAGCGGAGCGCGGCAGCGCCGGCGTCGTCGCGGCCGCGGATCGCGTGCTCGGCGCGGTCGAGCTGCTCGATCGCCCGGGCGAGGTCCGGGACGAGCGCGTCGGCGGCGAGCGGGTTGTAGGCGGCGCGAACGCGGCGGACGATGTCGTCGTACGCCTCGAGCGCGCGCCACGCTCCGTGCGCGCCGGCCGACCGGGCGCGCTGCGCCAGCGTCGTGTCGACGCCGAGGAAGAGGCTCGGCTCGTCCGGCGTCTCCGCGTCGACGCGCTCCAGCGCGACGGCGTGCGGCCCGGGCTCGAGCGCGCGCCCCATGTCCTGCGAGCGGTGGCGACTGCGGCTGGCGAGCGCGATCTGGTGGTACGACCGCCCGAACAGCGGGTCGTAGACGCCGGTCTCGAGCCGCGTCGCGCCTTCGGCCGGCCCGCGCCAGCGCGCCAGGTAGAGCTTGGCCGGCCGGTGCGGCGGCAGCCCGGCGGCGGTCAGCTCCGGGAACCGGTCCGGATCGCCGGCGGCGTGGAACGCCTCCCGTGCCAGGATCCCCGCCGCCTGGTGCTGGCCGTGCCCGTCGCGCGGCGTGCCGGTGAAGACGGAGACGACGATGTCCGGCCGGTAGCGCCGGATCACCGTGACCACGTCCTTCAGCACCGAGTCGCGCGGCCAGTGCCGGAACGCCTCGTCGGCGCTCTTCGAGAAGCCGTAGTCGTACGCGCGCGTGAAGAACTGGCCGGCGCCGTCGAGCCGGCGCGCCGCGAGCAGCTCCTCCGAGCGGATCAGCCCGATCGACTCCTGGAGCTCCGGCCCGATCGCGTTCTGCCCGCCGTCGCCGCGCGTCAGCGAGAGGTAGGCGACGTCCGCGCCGCGGCCCAGCGCGAGCGCGGCGAGGACCGCGGTGTTCTCGTCGTCCGGGTGCGCGGCGATCATCAGCACGCGCTGCGTCGGCCCGACGCGGCGGAGCGCGAGCCCCAGCGCGGTCGCGCCCTCGTACTCCGTCTCCGATTTCTGCGCGGCGGCCGGCGCTACGGAACACAGCAGCGCGGCGAGGAGAACGCCCGCAGACACATGTCGTTTTTTGGTCATGATGGGGAAGGTACGCGGACGGGGGTGGAACGCAAGGGAAACGAAACGTCGGGCGCAACGCCGGATCGGGCGCGGGATCGGACGCCTGATCGGACGCGGGATCGGGCGTCGGACCGGACACCGGATCGAATGCCGGATCGAATGCCGGATCGAATGCCGGATTGAGCGTCGGATTGAGCGTCGGATTGAGCGTCGGATTGAGCGCGGGGTCGGGTGCCGGATGGAACGCCGGCCCGATCCTCCCGATCCTCCCGATCCTCCCGATCCTCCCGATCCTCCCGATCCTCCCGATCCTCGCTAATCTCGCTAATCTCGCTAATCTCGCTAATTTCGCTAATCTCGCTAATCTCGCTAATCTCGCTAATCTCTCGAACCTCTCGAACCTCTCGAACCTCTCGAACCCCTCGAACCTCTCGAACCTCTCGAACCTCTCGAGCCGCGCGATCGTCGCAAACCTCGCGAGCCTCCCGAACCGCGCGAGCCTCCCGAACCGGGCGGCTCGCGCCCCCCGCGGCCCCGACGCCCGCCGCCGTGTACGCGTCCTCCTCGGATCCCACAACTTCCCGGCGGTACACGAGCGTGTAGGCAACCGACGCCGGGAGCCGATCGCTCGACACCGTCACGTGCAGCCGCAAGGTCTGGCCGCCGGGGTCGAGGGTGTAGGCGTCTTCCCGCCGGCCGTCGCCGGCGATGAACGTCTGCCGCAGGAGGCCGCGCTCGAAGCCGGCGCTCACTTCGAACGTCTCGCCGTCGTCACGCGTCCACGCGACGGTGTCGCCCGAGAGCGGCGCCACGACCGGCGGCCGGCCGTCGAATGCGATCGCCACGCTGTCCGCGATCAGCGCGATGTCGACGACCGCCGGCACGGCGTTCGTCTGCCGCAGTCGCCGCCGCGCGATGCCACGCGTCAGGAAGCTCATCCGCGCCGTCGCCGCCTCGATCGCGCGCTCGACGTCGTCGCTCCGCCGGGCGTCGAGCGCGTAGCGGCCCGCGAACGCCGCGACGGTTGCGACGCCGGAGCCGGCCGGTCCTCCGGGCCCGGTCGCCGGCGCCGGGTCGTGCCTGGCCGTGGGCACGGCGCCGCCACCCGCCGCATGGACCGTGTCCGGGTGCGCGACCTGCGCAAGGCCGGGCCCGGGCACGGCGAACGCCGCCAGGAGCACGAGCCGCGCCGGGAGCGCGAGCTGCACGGAGGGACGGGGGCGCGCCCCGCGCCGTGTCGGGCGCGGGCGCTGCGCCCCGCGCCGCCGAGGCCTCGCGCCGACCCGCCGCGTCCGGGTCCGGGCTCCATCGTTCGCTGGTCGGCCGTCCATGACCGGGCTCCTTCAGGGGAAACGGGGCCGATCCGGCGCCCGCACACCGTGCGAATACGGCGCGACCTCGCGTGGTTCCGCCGCGAGCCGGCCGGTACGCGCCGGGACCGTCTCCCGGCAGGAATCGAGACCGTCGTCCGGCCGCCTGCGCCCACACGCCTGTCGCGAGCGGCCGATCCGCGCTACCTTGCCTGCGGCCGCCGGCGTTCGCCGCGCCCGGCCGGCCCCCCACCGCACGTGCGCAGCACGATCGCCGCAGCGCCACTCGGCGCGCCCCGGCGACCCGTTAGCACGATCGGTGCAGTATCGATCGGTGGGGACGTTCCAACGGCGGCCCGTTCCCAGGGTACGGGCCGCCGGCCTTTTTTACCCAGACGAGGAGCGGCCATGGGCCGTCAGGCCAAATCCGGCGACACCGTCGCCGTGCACTACACCGGGAAGCTCGAAGACGGCACCGTGTTCGACAGCTCCCGCGACGGCGAGCCGATCGAGTTCGAGATCGGCTCCGGCGCCGTCATCGGCGGGTTCGAGAACGCCGTATCCGGGATGGAGGTCGGCGACGAGCGCGAGGTGCGGGTCGAGCCCGAGGACGCGTACGGCGAGCGCCGCGAGGAGCTCAAGCTCGACGTGCCGCGCGATCAGCTCCCGCAGGGGATCGAGCCCGAGGTCGGCCAGATGCTCGCGATCCAGATCGCGCCAGGCCAGCAGGCGCTCGCCCGCATCGCCAACGTCGACGACGGCTCGATCACGCTCGACCTGAACCACCCGCTCGCCGGCCAGACGCTCATCTTCGACATCGAGCTGGTTGGAATCCGGTAGGCCATGCCGAAGGAGATCGAGTACAGCTGCGACGGCGGCGAGTGCACCTGGCGATGGAACGCCAACGACTTCCCGGTCGACGAGCTGAGCGTCCGGGTCCGGCGCCGCAACGGCGACACCGAGGTCCGCACGGTGCCGAACACGGGGTGGCTCGTCTTGCCGGATGACGTGGCGGTCGAGGAGATCGTGTCGACGGGGCGGGGCGGGCGGACGCGTGAGACGCGCTGGCGGGGCCCGGGTTAATTCTTCGGACCACGTTTCCGTTTTCCGGATTGCGCGTCGGACGCGTCTAATGGTATGACGCTGCTCCGAAATCCGTCATCGAGACCGCGAGTACCGGGCCCGGGATACGGACTGGGGCGCGATGTCGAAGAAGCGCGCAATCGCGCCGGTCCGGTATCCGCGCTCGGCCGCGGCCCGAATCAGGTTCGCCCTCAGGCGGGCGGTCGAGCGCGGGAGCCACGATCCGCGCAGCTCGGTTACCATCATTCCAGGTTCGTAGCGGTCGAGCTGGCCCCGGAGGAAGTCCCGCAGGTCCGGCAGTGGCACATCCCCGTCCGTCTCCCCCCGGGCGTCCGCCGAGAAGTAGCGCGCCCAGGCTGCATCGCCGGCGACGGTCGGTGCCGGCAGGAATAGCGGGTCGGCCGTATCCGCTGCTTGGAAGCCCGCCGCCACCCGGTCCATTCGCATTCGCCAATCGAGCGACGCCAGGTATCGCCGGCAAAGTTCATCTCGGGTACAGTGCTCGTGTTCCGCGAACAGCTCGAGGACACGTCCCTGCACCTCCTTGTCGATCCCGAACTCGGTCGGGTCGGCTCCCGGAAGGTAGGCGCGGTGCGACGTCCACTCGTATGCGAGATCATCGCCACACAAGCCGGCCCGCCACGGGTTCAGGTGCGTGTAGATGATCGCCGAGCGCACGTGATCCGGGCTCATACACGACCGGTCGCGGAAACGTCGCTCGACCACGCCACCCTCGAAGCCGTGCTGCCGCTGCACCCGCAGGGCGACGCGGCGCAGGAGCGGCTGCATCACCCCCGAAAGCTCGCCTCGTCCCTGTCGCAGCACGAGGTGCAAGTGGTTCGGCATCACCGCGTAGGCAAGGAGTTGGGCGTCGGTGCGCCCCACCATGCGATGGATCAGATCTACGATCGCCGGGCGCAACTGGGGCGTAAACCACGGCTCCCGCCTGTGGGTTCGCGACACCAGGTGGAAGACCATTCCCGGGTGGTGCGGCCGCTTGCGACGTCCCATGCCGCCAAACTGCACCCGTGACCGGGCCATCTCCATGTTCCGATCCGCCAATCCGGAAAACGGAAACGTGGTCCGGAATCCTTGCGCGCGTGCGACGCTCGTGCGATGCTCCTGGCAATGCTCGTACGAGGCACGCGCCGCCGCCCGCGAACCGGCCGCCTGGGAGGATACCGAGATGAATGGTCGAAGCGACGCTGGGAAGCTGACGGCGTTCCTTCTCGGCCGCGGCGAGCCGCCGGACGCGGCCGTGCTGCGCGCGGCGAACCTGGGCGCGTACGCGTACGGCGCACTCCCGGCCGACCACCCCGCCCGCCCCGCGTTCCGCCCGGACTTCCTCACCGGCCTGGCCCGGCATCAGGCGATCAAGCGCGAGGTCGCGCCGCTGCTCGCCGCGTGGAGCGAGGCCGGCATCCGGCCGCTGCTGTTCAAGGGCTTCCACCTGGCCGAGTTCGTCTACCCGGCGCCCGGGATGCGATTCCACGGCGACGTCGATGTCGTGATCGATCCGCGGCACCTACGCCGCGCGGCCGAGATCGCCGCGGCGCTGGGCTGGACCGGGTTCCCGGCCCCCCGGGACCCGCCGATCCCGTTTCGCCATTCCGCGTACAACCTGCACTGGCCGGGCGGCGCCGTGCAGGTGGATCTCCAGCGCTACGTGATCCACTGCGCGCTCCCGTGGGCGCGCCGGCAACGACGCCTGACGCGGGCCGTCCTGGCCCGATCGACCGACCACGCGTGGGAGGGCGCGGTCGTCCGGGTGCCGGACCCGGTCGACGCGGCGCTGGTCTGCCTGCTGGTGCATCGCGCGTGGGGCGCCGAGCGCTGGGGCCTCAAGCCGCACGACCTGCTCGACCTGCGGTTCCTGGCTGAGCGCGAGGGGGTGACTCGGGCGGCGCTCGAGGCGCGGGCCGCCGAACTCGGCTGCCGCCGGACGCTCGCCGCGATGCTCGAGCGCTGCGACCCGTGGCTGGGGCGCTTCGCGCCGGGACGGCCGACGGTCCGGCAAGCGTGGACGCTCGATCTGCGCACCCTCCCCGAGCACGCGCCGCCGGCGTTCGAGCGAGCGATCGCCCGCGCCGCCCGCGCGCCGATCGTGCTGCCGTACGTGGCACGCGCGCTCCCGCTCGTGCTGCGGGCGCGCGACGCCGCGCGACGCGAGCGCGACCTGCATCGGCTGCTCGCCACGTTCTCGCCCGAGCCGGGCGCGTCGCCCGGCGGCGGCCCGCGTGCCGGCAAGCCTACCGTCACGAGTGCCGCGGCCTCGCCCACCGGGCGTTCCGCGCAACCATCGACCGCGCACGCCGAGGCGCCGGGCGCCACCCGCGTCCGCAGCAGGGCACGAATCCGGTTGGCGCGCGGCATCAAATGGGCGTCGCGACTGGTTCCGGCGCGGGGTATCGGGCGCTGCGTGATCCGATCGCTTGCGCTCTACCACGCGCTCCGGGTGCGAGGGCTGCCAGTCGAGTTCGTGAGCGGCGTGCGCCGCGACGCGACCGGCGTCGTCGGCCACGCGTGGGTGGAGGTCAATGGGCGGGTGCTACCGGAGCTGGCCGAACCCGACAACCCGCGAGTGTACCGGGAGAACTTCCGGTATCCGCCGCGTGCGACGGCGGGGCTCCACGCCCCGGACGGCGACATGGTCGCCGGGTGACGGCGCGCCGCCACGCCCGCCACGCCCGCCACGCAAGACGCGCCAGACTCGTCCAACGCACCCAACGCACCCAACGCACCCAACACGTCCAACACGTCCAACACGTCAAACGCGCCCGCCACGCTCGACGCTACAGCGGCGGAATCGGCGTGGAGCCCAGCCGGAGCCGTCGGAATTCCAGCCTCTGCAACAGCACGGCGACATGGGCGCCGACCGCGTCCCGCGCCCCTCGGGTCATCGGCACGCCCGTCGACTCCCAGAGGGCGCGCACGGCATCACGGCGCGGCAGCGCGTCGTACACGGACGGACGGGCGGCGTCCCGCTCGAGGAGGATCCATCGTGCGAGCCGCGCCTGCGGCACGCGCGTGACGCCGAGTGCATCCCAGGCGAGGAACCGCTTGCCGTCCGGGTCGACGGTCCACGGCGCGGCCGCGAGCGTCGGGCCGAGCCGCTCGACGCCGTCGGGCCAGAGGCGCAGGCCGCGGTCCCAGCCGTACAACGTTCCGTCGGCAGGATCGAGCCAGGAGAGGTCCTCCGCGAGCGGGCGCCAGCCCTGGCTCAGCAGGCGGACGAGCGTCGTCGTCTTCCCGGTCCCGCTCGGCGCGGCGAGCGCCGTCGCCTCACCGCCCCGCACCACCACCGCCGCGTGCAGCGGGAGCAGGCCGCTCGCGCGAAGCGCCTCGCAGAAGGCGACGTAGAGCGCCACCCGCCAGCCCGGCGGCGGCGACGCGGGACCGCCCAACGCGCCGTCGCCGGCATCGGCGCGCGCCGCGGCCGGAGCGCCGCCGTCGACGGCCGCCCCCCACACGCCGATCCGGGCGCCCTCCGTGTCGAATCGAGCAACGGCGCCCGACTCCGGGCCGCCCCAGCGCCACGCGCTCCCACGGCTCGCCCAGTGGAGCGAGAGGCCGTCCGGCAGCCGGACCTCGACCGGGGCCCAGCCGGGCGCGTCCGCTGCAGCAGGGGGCCCGCCGTGCTCCTCGAGCACGATCCGGTAGGGGTGGTGCTCCGGCGCGTGCTCGTCGCGGCGCCAGGTGCGCTCCAGCCAGCCATGGACTTCGGGCGAGAGGGTGCCGAAGTGGAGCGGGCGGCCGAGGAGGGTGAAGTCGGCGGGCGGCAGGTCCACGGGGCGCGGGTCGCCGGGCATGACTGCGTCCCTGCGCGCCGGCGTCAGGCGTCGGCGCCGGGGTCGGCGACCACCAGCAGCCCTGCCCCGAGCAGGTCGTCCACGAGCGCGCGCACATCCGCCTCGGCGCGCTCGGGCGCGACGTCGAACGCTTCGACCACGGCGGCGGCCGCGGCCGCGACGCCGCCGTCCAGCGCCTGCCAGATGCAGCGGCCGGTCGCGTTCAGCGAGAACATCTCGCCGCTTCCCGGGTCGAGCAGGATCAGCTCGTCGCCGAGGTCGGTCGCCACGACGCCGGAGGCGGGCGCGTAGGCCGGGGTAAAATCGGGGTCAGCTTGTTCGCGCATGCTCATGGTGACACCATGCTAACAGCCCCGGGCCGTCGCGCGCCAGCCCGCGGCTCGCTCGAGCGGGAGGTCGGCACCGGCGGGGAGCCCGGCGCATCGTCGTGCGGCGGGTGCCGCACGGGTCGGTGCGGACACATCCGGAAATCCGGCGGCCGGACGGGGAGAGCCGGCGGGCCGGAGAAAGGATGGACGCGTCGGCCGGTCCTGACGACCCGCGACGGCACGGGGTGGCGCGCCGGCGCGCCACCCCCGTGCCGTCGCCGGGTCCGATGGCGGACGCCGCTACCGGCTGAACCAGTACGACGCCTTGATCAGGAACGTGTTGTCCGGGTGCAGCCCGAACAGGTCGCGGTAGTCCCGGTGCCACGGCTGCCGCGCCGCCTCGCCGGTCGACGCCTCGCGGCCGTGCGCCCAGACAAGGTAGAGCGTCGATCCCGGACGGTACTCCCAGCGCAGCACCGCGTTCGTGCGGAGCTGCGAATACCGGAACGCGACGTCGGAGCCGGCCGGCGGCGCGAACGGCCGGAAGCGGGCGTCGTAGGCGTCGGCGTCCGGCGTCGCGCTCAGCGCGCGGAACTCCGAATACGTGCCCCGGCTCACGAACGGCTGGCCGTAGAACTCGAAGGTCAGGTCGGGCGTCGCCGTGTAGTTGATGCGCACGCTCATCGACACCGTGCGCTGTTCGAGATGGGCGAAAGCGTAGTGCGTCGCGCCGGCGTCATCCGTGAAGTTCCCGTACCACTGCGTGTGGTCCTGGTCGTTGGAGATGTCCGCGCCGATCGACGCCTGGAGTCGGGTCGAGAAGCGCAGCGACACGCTCGGGCTGAGCGTCGAGCCGTGGGTCTTCCCCTCATCGGTGTACCGCAGGTTCACCCACATCGACGGCACGATCGCCCGCCGGCTGTCGCCGTTGACGCCGAACCAGGGGTAGATCCCGCGCGACCTGCGCAGCGGCGGCCCGCCCCGGGTGCAGCGGTCGCAGAAGCTCCGGCCGAGCCCGCCGATCGTGACGCCGGCGTGCACGTTCCAGTTGTTGTTCAGCCCCATGTGCCCGTTGACGTTCCACGCGTGCTCGAGCCGGAGACCGGACGTGTTCCACGTCTGCCAGTGGTTGGCGTTCACCTGCGCCCACCGGTAGATCCAGCGCTGGTCGCGGAAGCTGAGCGCGGCCCAGGTGCTCCAGTCGAGCACGTCGGCGCGGCGCAGGAACCCCAGGTCGTTCACCTCGAACCCCGCCGACTGGTGGACCAGGCTCGTCTCGAAGCGGGTGATCCCGCCGCCGTACTTGCCGAACTTGATCTGCTCCGCGTGCCCGGAGAGCGAGGTGCGCGTCGCGTCGATTTCCACGTCGTCGCCGGGCTGCTGGTAGTAGTGCACGGCGCTGCGCTGCGTGCGCAGGATCGCCTCGGCGCTGCCGGCGACGCGCGAGGCCGTGACCGACCCCGCCACCTCGTAATTGCCGTCGCCGAATCGGTTCCGGACGCTGAGCCCCGTGACGTACGCGCTGCTGTGCAGGACGGGCCGGGTCCACGCGTCCAGCGACCGGTTCACCGCGGTCGCGATCCAGCTCACGCCCGCCTCGCCGCCGCGCAGGTCCTGCTGCGCGCGCAGCACGGCGTAATTGGTGCGCGGCTCGACGGTGCGATCGCCGCCGCCGGCGACGTGCCGGGTGAGCGCGTCCAGCACGCCGAACGAGAAGCCGCCGCCGGTGCGGCCGGTGAGCTTGACCGCCGCCGCGATCGGCGTCGCCGCCGGCGTCGAGGCATCGCCGTAGTCGTCGAGCAGCGTGGGGGCGCGGCCGATGCGGCGCGAGTAGAACAGCCCCTCGTTCGTGTTGCAGTCGACGACGATGTAGCAGTTGAGCGGGAACCGGTACAGCCCCGTCCCCTCGACGAAGAACGGGCGACGCTCCGGCAGGAACGTCTCGAACGCCGTCAGATTGAGCACCGCCGGGTCCGCCTCGACCTGGCCGAAGTCCGGGTTCACCGTCGCATCCAGCGTGATGTTCGGCGTGATCCGGACCTTCAGGTCGCCGCCGACCGCGACCGCCTGCGCCCGCTCGAACCCGCCGCCGGCGGCGGCGCGGGTCACGTCCTTCGTCAGCGCGTACGGCGTCAACTCGAGCGAGCGCGCGGAGCCGATCCCGGCGATCCCCTCCAGCTTCCCGAGCTGCGACATCAGCCCGTTCCGCGTCGGCGAATACGCCGGCCACGCCACGCGCTCCGTGTACCGCTCGATGTCGCGCCAGACACCGAAGCCGAACGTGTGGCGCGGCGCATCCGCGTAGCGGAGCTGCGAGAACGGGATCCGGAACTCCGCGGCCCAGCCGAGCGAGTCGATCGACGTCGCCACCTCCCACACGCCGTTCCACGACGGATCCTCCGCGCCGTCGTTGAACACCGCGTAATCGCGCTTCACGCCGTCGGGGTTCACGGCGAACTCGAAGCCGGTTCGCCGGTCGTTGTACGAGTCGATCAGAACCTTGATCTGGTCCGACGGCCCGCGCACGTCCCGCCGCGACAGCGCGTGCATGATGCTGTCCGGGTGCGGGTCGTAGGCGCGCACGTACACGTACAGGTTGCGCTCGTCGTACGCGACGCGGAACTCGGTCCGGAACGACGGGGCGGCGCCGACGCGTGGCTCGAACTGGTGGAATTCCGCGAACTCCGGCGCGACGTCCCATACCGCGTCGTCGCTGCGGCCATCGATCGTCGGCGGGGTGTCCGCGCGCTGCGCCGTGGCGGTGCGCGGCGGCGTCGGGTCCCCGACCGACGTCGTCGTTTGCACCGCGGCCGGTGCCGCCGCATCGAGCGCGAGGATCAGGGCGAGGGCTCCAATGGCGTGCATTCCAAGGTCCTTTCCAGAGGTGTACCGGATTGGACAGGGCACCGCCCGAAAGGGTTGCAACACCGGTCGAAGCCGCCCGCCGCGCGGGATCGTGCGCACCGTGCACGCGTGCCCGGGCCGTCCAGCGCCCGGGGGCGACGGTTCGGTCTGCTCGGGCCCGCCCCCGGGGGCAACGGTGCGCCCTCCTCCGACCCAGCCCCCGAGGGCGACGATGCGGTCGTCTCCGGCTCACCCCCGGGGCGACGACCCGACCTCCTCCGACCCAGCCCCCGCGGGCGACGGCGACGTCTCCCCCGACCCACCCCCGGGGGCGACGATGCGGTCTTCCCCGCGGGCCGCAAGGCGCGACGGCCACGCCCCGGGCGGTCCTGTTGTCCGACCGCCGCCGCCGTCGTACGATTCAAGCCTCCCCCGTCACCATCGACCGCGAGGGATGCCATGTTCGCGACCCGCTCGGCCTCGTGTCCGGCGCTGTTGCTCCTTGCCGCCTGCGCGGCAGGCCCGCGGCCGGCCGCCGCCCCGCTCCCGCCCCCCGACGCCGGCCGGCGCGTCGTCGCCGAGCACGGCGCGGTCAGTTCGGCGAACGCACTGGCGAGCGAGGCGGGCGCGGCGATGCTGCGCGCCGGCGGCAACGCGGTGGACGCGGCGGTCGCCGCCGCATTCGCGATCGGCGTGGTCGAGCCGCAGATGTCGGGGCTGGGCGGCAGCGGCTCCGCGCTGGTGTGGCGGGAGGATGAGGCGAAGGCGTACTATCTGGACTTCTACGCGGCGCAGAACGCGGAGTCGTTCCGCGGCCACACCGCGGGCGACCGCGCGCCGGGCGACCTGCGCGTCGTCGGGATCCCGGGGAACGTTGCCGGCCTCCTCGAGCTGCACGAACGCTGGGGCGCGCTCCCCCGCGAACAGGTCCTCGCGCCGGCGATCCGCCTCGCCGAGGACGGGTTCCCCGTCGGCCAGGTCCTGGCCGACATGATCGCCTCGGACTCGGCGGAGCTGAGCCGATTCCCCGAGGCGTGGGCGCGGTACTGGCCCGACGGCCGCCCGCTCGGCGCGGGCGCCGTGCTGCGTAACCCGGAGCTCGCCGCGACGCTGCGACGGATCGCCCGCGACGGCCGGGCCGGTTTCTACGCCGGGCCGGTCGCGGAGCGCGTCGTGGCCGCACTGAACGCGGGCGGCCACCCCGCCACCCTCGCCGACCTGGCCGCCTACCGCACGCGCTGGCAGCGGCCGCTGTGCATCGACTATCGCGGGCGGACGGTGCTGTCGGCGCCGCCGCCCCAGACCGGGCTCCAGGTGCTGCACACCCTCGAGCTGCTCGAGCCGTTCGACCTGCCGAGCCTCGGCGTGCCGACCCGCTCTTCCGCGGCGTTCGACGTCCTCGCCTCCGCGCTCCGGGTCGGGATGACCGCGAGCCGCGGCAACGGCGACCCCGACTGGGTGGAAGTTCCGGCCGCGGGGACCGTCTCCGAAGCGTTCGCCGCGTCGCGCGCCCCGCTCGTCGGACGGCGACGCGCCCCGGCATCGATTCCCCCGGCCGACGCCCGGCCGTTCGACCGCGAGGCGCCGGACGCCGGCTGCGCCCGCCACGAGCCGTACGGCCCGGCGCGCCCGGTCCCGCCCACGAGCGAAGCCGCCGCTCGCGGCGCGCGCCCGCCCGCCGCGCCGCTGGCCCCGGTGCCGGCCGCCGCAGAGCCCGGCCCGGCCGGCGGCTACGCCGTGGGCGCCGCACCCGCCGCCGGCACCACCGACACCGCACCCGGCGGCATGCACCCGTCGCCCGCGCCGGCCGTCGCGGACAGCGCGCCCGCGGGCGGCGAGACGACGCACATCTCCGCCGTCGACGGCGCCGGCAACGCCGTCTCCCTCACGCAGACGAACAGCTCCCTCTTCGGCGCCGGCGCCTGGGTCGCGGGCTTCTTCCTGAACGATTCGGGCTACCGCTTCACCGACGCGTCGGTGAACGCGCCGGCGCGCAGCCGCTGGCGCGCCCGGACCTCGACGATCTCGCCCACGATCGTGCTCGACGGCGACGACGTGCGCATGGTGGTCGGCGCGCCGGGGGCCGGGCGCATCCCGACCGCGATCGTCCAGACGATCGTCTACGCCCTCGACTACGGGATGGACCCACTCGCCGCGGTGCGGATGCCGCGCATGTACCCCACGCCGGCGAGCCCTCGGGTCCGGCTCGAGCACGGGTTCGCGGCCGAGGTGCTCCGCGACGCGCGCGCCATGGGGTACGAGCCCGCCCCATCCGGGTTCGGCTACGCCCGGATGTACGTGATCGTCCGCCGCGGCGGCGCGTGGATCGCCGTCGCGGATCCGCGCCACGACGGAGAACCGCGTGGACATTGACCCTCGGAGCGAGAACCGTATGAGAATCTACGCCGCGCTGCTCCTGACCCTCGCCCTCGCGCCCGCCTGCGCGCCGGGCGACGCACCCGGCGGCCGCGACGCCGGCGGCCCGCCCGCGGGCGAGTACGACTGGCTCATCGCCGGGGGCACGCTGGTCGACGGCACCGGCGAGCCGGGCCGCAGCGCCGACATCCTCGTCCGCGACGGGCGCATCGCCTACATCGGCGAGGTGGACACTGGCGCCGTCGAGGCGCGCAACCGCTTCGACGCGCGCGGCCTGATCGTCGCACCGGGGTTCATCGACGCGCACGCGCACGGTGCCCCGCTCGACGACCCCGGCTTCCCGAACTTCCTGGCCATGGGCGTGACGACGATCGTGCTGGGCCAGGACGGCGGCAGCCCGGAGGCGGGCACGCTGGCCGCCCACCTGGATTCGGTCGACGCGGCGAATCCCGCGGTCAACGTCGCCTACCTGATCGGGCACAACACGATCCGGCGCGAATCCGGCGTGGGGTACGGCGACCCGGGGCCGGATGGACTGGAGCGGATGGCGGCGCTCGTCCGACGGGCGCTCGACGCCGGTGCGTTCGGCCTCTCGACGGGGCTCGAGTACGACCCCGGCTCGCGCGCCGGCCTCGACGAGCTGGTCGCGATCGCGAAGCCGGTCGCGGCCGCGGGCGGCGTCGTGATGAGCCACATGCGCAACGAGGATGCCGGCCGGGTCGCCGCATCGCTCGCCGAGCTGATCGAGCAGGGGCGCCGCGCCGGCGTTCGCGTGCACGCGTCGCACCTGAAGGTCGTGCTCGGCGACGACCCCGCGCAGGCGACCGCGCTGCTCGACGCGATGGCCGCCGCCCGCGCCGACGGCGTGCAGGTCACTGCCGACGTCTACCCGTACGTCGCGAGCTACACCGGGATCGGCATCCTCTTCCCCGCCTGGGCGCGGCGGCCGAACGACTACGAAGCGGTGCGCCGGGTGCGGCACGCCGAGCTGGCGGCGCACCTCCGCCGGCGGGTCGAGGGCCGGAACGGCCCGGAGGCGACGCTCTTCGGCTCGGGCGAATGGGCCGGCCGCACGCTGGCCGAGGTCGCGGCCGAGCTCGGCCGGCCGTTCGAGGAGGTGCTGATCGAGCTCGGGCCGCAGGGCACGAGCGCCGCGTACTTCGTCATGGACGAGGACGTGATGGCGACGCTCCTGCGCGACCCGCACGTCGCCGTCTCCTCCGACGGGAGCCCGACCATGCTACACCCGCGCGGCTACGGCTCGTTCGCGCGCGTCATCCGCCGCTACGTCGTCGAGGAACGGATGCTCGCGATCGAGGAGGCGGTCCGGAAGATGTCGGCGCTGACGGCTTCGATCGTCGGGCTGAGCGACCCCGCGCGCGTCAACGTGCCGCGCGGGCTCGTGCGCGAAGGGTGGGCCGCGGACCTCGTGGCCTTCGACCCGGCCGGGGTCCGCGACGTCGCCGACTTCAGCGATCCGCACCGGCCGGCCGAAGGGATGCGCGCCGTCTGGGTCGGCGGCGCGATGGCGTGGCACGACGGCGGGCCCGTCGCGGGGGCCGGGAACGGGACCGTGATCCGGGCGCGCGGTTTATGACGGCATAACGGCATAACGGACCAGGCACCGAAATCCAGAGTTGCTACATCGTGGCATGAGCCCGGCCCTCGGACTCATGGTGACGACGCGAGGAGCCGCTTGCGCTCGGAAGTCAGAACACCGGAGACGGCGGTCGTCGAGATTCGCAGGTACGCCGCGATCTCTCGCACGCGATAGCCGGCGGCCGCGGCCCGGACGATGATCGTACGGCGCGCTCGAACGTAGGCCGGCCCACCCCATCGCGAGCGCACCATCGATGACGGGAGGCCCGGAGCCACCTCCTTCAGCGCCGCGGCGGCGATCGTCGCGAGCTCGGGTCGCGCGACCCGAGCTCGCGATCCGCCCGCTTCCGACCCCCGCCCATCCCCTCCCCACCCGTCCGCAGGCGGTGCCAGAAATTGCGCCCAGTTCGCATCGCCGCACTCGACAGGCGGCCCGGCCGGTTCAGGTGATGGCGCGCATTCCGCCCCGGCGTCGCCGGCGAGCACGTCGTCGCATGCCTGTCTCCATTCCAGAAAGGCGAGGTAGTCACGGCAGAGCTCGCCCGGCGTCCGCACAGGAGCGCTGGCGAACACCGTCGCCGCGCGCGCGAGCGCGACCGGGCTCGGCCTCCCGTCGACGGCGGCGTCGTCCCCCAGCCAGGCACCGTGCGAGCTCCACGGGTAGTCGGCCGGTGTCGCGCACAGTCCGGCCCGGACGGGATTCAGGTGCGTGTAGACGATCGCGTTGCGGAAGTGGTCGGGCGTGCTACACGGACGCGACCGATAGCGTCGCTCGAACACATGCCCCTGCCGTCGATACACCCGGTGGACGACGAGCGCCGTCCTGCGCAGCAGGGGCTGCATCAGCCGCCACAGGGGCGCCCTCCCCTGCTGCACCACCAGGTGGACGTGGTTCGGCATGACGACATACGCGAACAGCTCGGCATCGCTAAAGGCGACATGCTCGCGTAGGAGGCCGACGAGCGCCGTTCGCAGCTCCGGCGAGAAGAGTGCCTCGCGCCCCTGGCAGCGGGCGACGATGTGGAACGTGCCCCCGGGCAGATGAGGGCGCAGCGCGCGACCCATGCCCCCGAGCTTGCGCGCTCCAGGCGGGCATCTCAATGGCTGTAAGGGTCAACTCGGGAAAACGGAGCCTGGTCCGTGAAACAAACTACAAACTACCCATTCTGCGCATACGCCACACGCAGCAGCTCCCGCACCTCCTCATCGACCTCATCCATGGCGCGAAGCTCCACCTTGTGCGTCGACTGGCCCGGCGCCTTCGCCGGCACGAGCCGGTCGCTCGACGGCGCGTCCGTGAACCGCAGCCCCAGGTCGACGCGGTCCCGCGTCGCCGCCTGGACCGCGGCGAACTGACGGGCGCGCACGAACGGCACGTATGTCGAACGCCCCTCCGCGCGGACATCATCGCCCAGCGCGAGGATCTCACTGGCGACCCGGTCGTAGATCGGGCGCAGGTGCGCCTTCGCGCCCGCGTACTGATCGTCGACGTACTCGTCGAAGGTCGGAGGCACCCACCCGGCGGCGCGCGCGGCGGCATCGGCGATCGCCCACTGGCTGTTCTGCGGCACGCCGTGCTCGGTCCGCAGCCAGCGCCGCACCGCGTTCTGGTCCAGCGGATCGATGCCGGACGCTTGCACGAGCGCGACCCACTCGTCGAGGTCGCGGCCGGTACGCCGTTTCATGCTCGCCGCGACTGCGGCCATCATCTCGTTCGGACTCGCCATCCACTCCCTCCTCGCTCGGTCATCCAACGCCGCTGCCCGCGCGCCGAACGGCGGATCCGCACCGGGGCGTCCCTGGTGCGCGCCGGGCGCCGCTCGCCCGCGCAACGCCCCCGGCGCGTGTATCCCCCGGCTATGCCCCGACCGGCTCCGCCGGCTCCAGCACCGGGATGCGCCGCCCCGGCGTCCACTCGACGATGCACCCCGCGATCGCCGATGCCGCGACGGTGTACGGGCTCGCCAGGTACAGCTGCCCCGGCCCGCTGCGCCCGGGGAAGTTGCGGTTCTGGCTCGAGATCGTGACCTCGTCCGGCCCCTTGCTCGTCCCCGGGCCCGCCGCGATGCACGCGCCGCAGCCCGGCTCGATGAACTCCGCGCCGATCGCGTCGAACAACTCCAGGTAGCCCTTCTCCTCACAGTACTTCCGCACCTCCTGCGAGCCGACCTGGATGTACAGCTTCACGTCCGGGTGCACGCGCAGCCCCTGCGCGCGGGCCGCGCCCAGCACCGCGGCGTACATGTCCATGTCCTCCTTCTTCCCCGCCGTGCAGCTCCCGGCGTACGCGACGTCGATCCGCACCGGCTCCGCGCCCAGCTCGTCCACGTACAGGCCGTTGCCCGGGTCGCCCGGCAACGCGACCATCGGCCGGATCGTCGATGCGTCGATCTCGATCACCTTCACGTACTCGGCGTCCGGATCGGAGAACAGCCCCTCGCACAGCGCCTCGGCCGCGGCGCGCTCCATCCCCCGCTCGGCGACGAGGTACTCGACCGCCTTCTCGTCCGGCGCGATGATCCCGGTGAACGCGCCGACCTCCGCGGCCATGTTCGTCATCGTCGCCCGCTCGTCGATGCTCAGCGCCTCGACCGCCTCGCCCGCGTACTCGATGATCTGCCCGATCGCGTGGCCGTCACGGATGTACGGGTGCCGCAGGATCTCCAGCATGAAATCCTTCGCCGTCACGTTCTCCGGCTTCGTGCCCTTCACCACCACCTTGAACGATGGCGGCACGCTGACCCGCACGTCCTTCGTGATCCACGAGTTGAAGATCGCCGTCGTGCCGACGCCGAACGCGATGCACCCGATCGCGCCCGAGTGCGGCGTGTGCGAATCCGTGCCCACGATGAGCTGCCCCGGCTCCGCGTGCGCCTCCAGCATCTTCGAGTGGCAGATCGCCTCGCTGCCCAGACGGTAGCCCATGCGCTCGCCGTAGTAGATCACGCCCTGCTTCTTCGCGAACGCCTCCTGCTTGTCCCTGAGCTGACGCGCGACGTCCAGCAACCCGAGCTGCACCCGCTCCGGCGGCATGACCTGGTGCAGATACGTCAGGTGGTCGCGGAACATCAGGATCGTCGACGCGTCGTTCACCTTCGCGTCCGGCCCCAGCTTCTCCTCGAAAAAGATCGCCGCCATCGGACTCACGTACTCGTGCGAGAAGCGCCAGTCCGTGCGCACGAAGCCGCTGTCCCCCGGCTTCACCCACGGCACGCCGGTCGCGCCCGTCGCGGCGTCCGTGACCCATTTGCGCGCGAAGATCTTTTCCGCGATGGTCATGGGACGCCCCGCGGACCCTCCCCTGAACGCACCGGTTCCACGCCGCGAAGCGGCCGTTGCCGATCCCGTTCCGGTCCCGGACCCCGCTCCCGGCCCGCCGCCCGACTCCGATACCGGTTCCGGGTGCCCGGAGCCGGGCGAGGCAGGCGAACCGCCGGGAACGGGATCGGAACCGGCGCCTGCGACGCCCGGACCGTCCGCGGGTGCGCCACGCTGCGATTCCAGCAGCGGCAACTTCACCTTGCCCTGCAACCGGGCGACGTTGAACTCGAAGAGCCCGCCGTACTCGATGATCTCCTTCGTGATCGGGTCGACCCCCTTCGTGAACGCTTCGAGCTCGATCTCCTCGCCGTTGCGGATCCGCTCGATCAGCGAGAAGTCCGTCGACGTCAGGATGCCGAGGTTCTGGCAGTTCTCGTTGTAGATCCGCTCGATGTTCTCGGCGATGACGACACGGATCCCGGCCATCAGCTCCGCGTACGGCGACTGCTCGCGACTGCTCCCCTTGCCGCGCCGCTTTCCGCTGACCGAGCAAACGAAGCCGCCGTTCTTGACGCTGCCGCGAGTGACCGGAAACTCGCCGCCGGCCTTCAGCCCGAGGTAGGGGAAAAGCCCGAGCGTCTCGTCGAAGTAATAGCAGATGTACGCAGGCGTGATCTCGTCCGTCGAGATCTGGTCGCGCAGCTTCGAACGCAGCTCGTCCGTAAGCTCGAGGTCCCCGCCCTCGAGCTGCCGGCGGACCAGCTCGGCGTCGTCCACCAGGAAGAGGATCCGGCCGTCGAAACGGAGCCGGGACGGGCGCTTGCGTACGTCGAGCTTCAGGAGGTCGATGGTCATGAGCGCTCAGAACGGGGGTTCGGTTCCGTATCCGGACGGGCACCGCAATTTGGGCCCGCAACATGGTGCGCTGCAAGGGCGCACGGCGCCGCCGGACCGCCAGCTTCCCTCGCGGCGTCGCGTCGCCGCCGCGCGCCCCCCACGCCACGGAGGACGCGCCCGGGACGGCCGCGTCGCTACGCCGGCGCCGCGCCGGCCGACCCGGCACGCGGGGCCATTCGTCGCCCGCGCGCAACCGCAGCAGCCGGGCCGGAGCTCCACCGGCGATGCGCCGGCCAACCCGGGACGAAGGGCCCTTCGTCGCCGGCGAGTCGCCGCAGCAGCCGGGCCGGAGCTCCACCGGCGACCGGACCGCGCCCGCACACCCGTTGCCCCCGCCCGCGCCTCCCCCGCATACTGTCGCGCTCGCGCAGCCCCTCGCACTCGCAACCGGAGTCACCCGCGTGATGTCCGACGACGCGCCCGTCCCCGCCGTTCGGGGCATGGCGACCTCATCCTCGCCGCACGCCGCCGCGCCCGCCGGCGCGGCGCCCGCTGAGGCACCGCCCGCCGCGGTGGCGTCCGTGCCGCGCCTCGAGACATCGGAGCCGGCACGCCCCGCGCCCGGCCGCCTCGCCTCGCTCGACGCGTTCCGGGGGATGACCATCGCTGCGATGCTGCTGGTCAACAACCCGGGGAGCTGGTCGCACATCTACCCGCCGCTGCGGCACGCCACCTGGCACGGCTGGACGCCGACGGACCTGATCTTCCCGTTCTTCCTGTTCATCGTCGGCGTCGCGATGACGTTCTCCTTCGCCAGGCGGCTCGAGCGCGGAGCGAGCCGGCGTGAGCTGCTGCGCAAGGCGGCGCGGCGCTCGCTCGTCCTCTTCGGGCTCGGCCTGCTCCTGCACGGCTTCCCCGACTACGACCTCGCGGCGATCCGGATCCCCGGCGTACTCCAGCGCATCGCGCTCGCCTCGTTCGCCGCCTCGGCCATCGTGCTGTGCGTCGGCGCACGCGGTCAGGCGGCCGCCGCCGCGGCGCTGCTCCTCGGCTACTGGGCGCTGCTCTCGTGGGTGCCGGTCCCGGGGATCGGCGCCGGCGTGCTCGAGCCCGGCAAGGACCTGGGCGCCTGGCTCGACCGCATGATCTTCGGAACCGAGCACCTCTGGCGATACTCCCGGAGCTGGGACCCGGAGGGGCTGCTCGGCACGCTCCCCGCCACTGCGTCCGTCCTGCTCGGCGCGCTCGCCGGCCACTGGATTCAATCCCGGCGCGCCGGCCGCGCCAGCGCACGGGGGCTCGCCCTCGGCGGCGCCGCCGCCGTCGCCGTCGGGCTCGCGTGGGACACCGCGTTCCCGATCAACAAGAACCTCTGGACCAGCTCCTACGCCGTCTTCACCGCCGGACTGGCCGCGCTCATGCTCGCCGGTTGCCACGCGCTCATCGACGTGCACGGCCGGCGCCGATGGGCCACGCCGTTCGTCGTGTTCGGCACCAACGCCATCGCCGCGTTCTTCCTCTCGAGCCTCGCGGCCCGGGTCCTCAACCTCGTCCGCGTCGGCGCGAACGAGACGCCGTTGAAGGCGTTCCTCCACGACGCGCTCTTCGCCTCCTGGCTCGCGCCGGTCGATGCGTCGCTCGCCTTCGCCGTCACGTACGTCCTGGCCTGGCTCGGCGCGATGTCGGCGCTGTACCGGAAAGGGATCTTCATCAAGGTGTGAGCCGCATCGAGGTGTGAGCCGCCGGACCTGGACCGCGGTCCCGCTGCCGTATTACTCTCCTCGCCACGCGCGAGCCGCCGAGGAACCCGTGATCCTGACCCTCACGCCCAACCCCTCGCTCGACCTGCTCTTCCAAGCGGAAACGCTCGAGTGGAACGACGCCAACCGCGTGGACGCGCCGCGGCGCCGGCCCGGCGGCCAGGGGATCAACGTCGCACGCGCCGCTCGCGCGCTCGGCGGCGCCGCTCGCGCCGTCGCACCGCTCGGCGGACTCGCCGGACACGAGCTCGCCCGCGCCCTGCGCCGCGAAGGAACACCGCTCCGCGCCGTGCCGATCTCGGACGAAACCCGCGTCTTCGTCGGCGTCCACGTCGCCGGCGCCCGGCGCGACCTCCTGCTCAACCCGCGCGGACCGCGACTCGTCGACGACGAAGGCACACGACTGCTCGCCGCGATCTTCGACGAGATCGACGCGACACGCCCCGCCTGGGTCGCCTGCTGCGGCAGCCTCGCCCGCGGACTGCCCGACGACCTGTACGCACGCGTCGGCCGCCACGCCCGCGACCGCGGCGCCCGCTTCGTCCCCGACTGCGACGTGCCCCCCCTCCGCCTCGCCGCCGAGGCCGGATGCGACCTCCTCGTCCCCAACACCTTCGAAGCCGGACGGCTCCTCGGACGACCCGTCGACGGCATCGCCGACGCCGCCCGCGCCGCGTCCGCCCTGCTCCGCTTCGGCGCCGAGCTCGCCGTCGTCACGCTCGGCCCCGACGGCGCCGTCGCCGCGCACCGCGACGACGCGTGGATCGCGAGACCGCCCCGAATCGACGGCCGCACCGCCGTCGGCGCCGGCGACGCCCTCCTCGCCGCGATCCTGCTCGCGCTCCAGCGGGGCGCCGCACCGCCGGATGCGCTGCGCGCCGCCGTCGCCGCCGGCACCGCAACCCTCCTCTCCCACGGCGACGCGCTCGTCGACCCCGACGACGTCGACGCGATCACGCCCGAGGTCACCCTCGAGAGGGCACGCTGATGCGATGCGACCGGCCCCCCGCCCCGCCCCCCGCACGGCCCGCCGCGCCGCCCCGCGCACCACGGCCGCGCTACGACGCACGCCGCCGCGGCCGGCATTCTCCTCATGTGCTCCTCCATCCCGCGCCCCGCTACCGGCCCGCGGCGCCGCAACGTCGCCAGTTCCGGTCCCGAGTGATACGATATCGGGCGATTCTTGACCGCAGACGGGGGAGGAAAGCGTGTCGATTCCTTCGAAAGCCGCGCTGGTCGCGGCGCTGATCGCCGCGAGCTGCGGCGGAGACCGGGAGCTCCGGACGGTGCCGGACGACACGGCCGACGCGGCCCGGGCGGCGTCCGACACGGCCGGCGCCGCGGCCGCCTCTGCCGCGCCGGGGCTGTCGCCCCGGCCGGCCGACTCGGCGCCCCGGTCCACGGGGCCGTTCGAGGGAACCGCCGCGGCGACGGCCCGGCGCCCCGGCGTCACCGGCGTGGTCACGCAGTCGGCGGTGCGGGCCGCCCGGCAGGCGGGGTACGACCGTGTCGTCTTCGAGTTCGCGGACGGGCTCCCGGGCTACCACATCGAATACGTCGACGGGCCGATCCGCCACTGCGCCTCCGGCGCGGTCGTGCCGATCGCGGGCACGGCGCGGCTCCGCGTCGCGATGACGCCCGCCCGGGCACACGACGACGGCGGCCAGCCGACCGTGACGAACCGCGCCTTCGCGCCGCGCCTCCCGGTGGTGGAGGACGTGAGGTTGACGTGTGATTTCGAGGCCCGGCTCGAGTGGATCCTGGGGGTGGCCGCACCCAACGGGTACCGGGTCCTGGAGCTTCGGGAGCCGGACCGGCTGGTGGTGGACGTCCTGCACTGACGGAAGAACCGGCCCCGGTGCCGCCCGACGGGCGGCACCGGGGCCGGTCGGGCCCGCTCGGGCCCGGACGCTACGGCGCCCCCGCGATCAGTCTTCCGCGAAGTCGCCCGTCGTCTGCAGGCTCTCGAAGTCCGCCCGCAGCATCGGGTCGACGTCCGTGCCATCGGCCCGCGGGACGAGCACGAGGAACGCGTCGTCCGTGATCGCGCCGTCACGCGGATCCTTGTAGATGCTGCAGACGACGTACTGGAAGCCCTCGCTCCCGTCCTCGGCGCGCTCGATCAGCTCGACGAAGCCCTCCGCCGCCAGGCTGTCGACCGTGCTCGCCGACCTGATGATCGGCGTGCCGTCCGCCGAGAGGCCGTTCTCCGCCGCGAGCTGCGCCAGGCGCGCCTGGCCCTCCGGCGTGTTGAACGCCGCGTCGGTCCACATCACGAAGTCGATCACCCAGAGCTGGAGCGGATCGTTCGAGAAGTAGCCGTTGCGCGTGTCGAACACGTTGTCCTGACGCCGATCCTGCGGCGCGACCGTCAGGTTGAACGTGCCGTCCGGCTGCTCGCGCGGGAAGATGAACACCCGGAACGCATCCGCCGTCGCCTTCGCCGCCGGCGACGTGAACGCGTCCGCCGTCAGCACCGCGTTGATCGTGAAGAACACCCGATGGCCCGAGTTGTCGTAGCCGCCGTTCGTCTCCAGGATGCGCACGTCGTTGCGCGTCGGATCGCTGCCTGAGTCGTCGATCGTCCACGCGGTCTGCGGCCGCGCCGCCGTGCCGACCCGGATGATCAACTCGCTCGGGTCCACGCCGTTCTGCGCGTAGAACGCGTCGCTGAAGTCGAACATCGGCGTCTTGTCGCCGCTCGGCTGTTCGCCGCCGCTCATGAGAACGGCCGGCTGCATCTCGACGGTCGGGTCCGCAGGCGTGTTATCGCACGCCGACAGCGCCACCGCCGCCGCGAGCGCGAAGACCCACGTCGCGCCCACTCCGGTCCTTCCGTCTGCTCGACGCATACGCCTCCTCCTATGGAATTGGGAATCTTTTCCGCCGACGAGGCCATCCCGCCGGCTTCCGGGGAGAAACCCGCGATCACCACGGGCGTCGAGCCCGTTCATCCGCCGCCACGGCCGCCCACGGCTGGCGCCGCCCGGCCCGCCCCTACTCCCCGCCGACGCACGAATTCGCGCCCGACACCAGCGGCGAACGTCAGGCCGTATACGTATTCACCCGACATCGCGCTTGCGCATGGGCAGTTTATCCCATAACAATGTTGTCTTTCCGCGACGGTCATCGACGGAGCGGGAGGGCGGCGGAGCGCCGCGCCCTCCCCACGGACGTAGGCGAACCCGAATCCACGCGCCGGGCCGAATGCGCGTTGCGGCCGGTACCCGTACTCCGGGAGGCGGTCATCGGGCTGACCCTGTCGCACTCCGATCTCGCACGACTGGCGACGACGCTTCGAGCCCTGGTGTCGCCACTCGCGATCGACTGTGCGGAGGGATGGCCGATGGACGGCGCGGAGGCGTTGCGGTCGCTCTTGCGTGCGGACAAGGCGCTGGTGATGCGGCCGGGGGAGGACGGGACCGTGCTGACCGGCCACGGCGTCGACGCGGGGGTCGTGGAGGCGTACACCGGCCGGTACGGCGCGCTGGATCTCGGGATGCGCGTCCGGCGGAAGGAGCTGCGCGCGGAGGTGTGGAGCCGCAGCCTCCTGTGGGACCGTGCGGAGCTCCGGCGGAGCGAGTACTACAACGACTACGTGGTCCCGAACCGGCTCTACGACGCGGTCGGTCTCACGATCGACCTGGACGCCGGCCCCGCCGGCCTATCGTTCTATCATTCACGCCCGTGCGGTGCGCGATTCGGCGACCGCGGCCTCGACCTCCTGCGCATCGTGCTGCCGGCGTTCCGGGCCGGCCTCGAGGTCTGGCACCGCGTGGCGTGGACGCGGGGCCGGACGATGGGGTTGGTGGACGTGCTGGAAGATGGCATCTTCCTGTGCGACGGCGGCGGCCGGGTCCTGCACATGAACCGGGCGCTACGACGGCTGCTCGAGCGGGATCCGGAACGGGATCGGCTCTACGACGAGCTGCGGCGGCGCGCCGGGTGCTTCGCGCAGCTCGTGAACCGGCGCGCGGACCCCGTGACCGACGGCGTCTGGCAGCAGCTCTCCGCGGTGGTCTGCACGTCGGCGGGCCGGTATCGCCTGAGGGGCACGCTGATCGATACCGGCGGCGCCGCGCCGGCCGCCTGCGTCCTGGTGACGGAGGAAGACGGCGCGTTGCCGTTGCCGCCCGTGGAAACGCTCTGCGAGGCGTGGGGGCTGACCCCGCGGCAGGCGACCGTGGCCCGGCTCCTCGCCGAAGGCCGATCGAATGCGGAGATCGCCGCGCGGCTCGGGATCAGCCCGCACACCGCGCGGCACCACACGGAGAGCGTGCTGCTGAAGCTCGGCGTCCGCTCCCGCGCCGAGGTCGCCGCCCGGCTCATGCGCGGCGCGTGACGGCCGCCCGGCTCGCGCCGGGGCCGCCGGCGCGCCGGCACCCTGAACCACGAGAACCCGAGGAGAACCGATGAGCGACGAGCGCGTCGTCATCTACGAGAAGCCGACCTGTTCGACCTGCCGCACCGTGATGCGCATGCTGCGGGAGAGCGGCATCGAATACGACGCCGTGGACTACACGGTGGACCCGATCCCCCGCGCCCGCCTCGCGGAGCTGGTCCGGAAGATGGGGATCACCCCCCGCGAGCTGCTCCGCACGCGCGAGCCGGCCTACGCGGAGCTCGACCTCGGCCGCCCGGACGTCACCGACGACGAGATCCTCGATGCCATGGTCGAGCACCCCGAGCTGGTGCAGCGGCCGATCGTCGAGCGCGGCGACCGCGCCGTCCTCGCCCGGCCGCCCGAACGCGTGAAGGAGGTGCTGGAATCGTAGCCGGACCGGAACCGGTCCGTCGACGCGACGGCCGGCGGCGCCGCTTCGACGACGCCGCCGGCCGCGGGGCTACCGCACGACCATCATGAAGTTCACCCGGCCCGACGCGATCATCCGTTCCAGCCGGCGTCGCAGGATCCGCTTGAACCAGCCCCGGGTCGGCGGGAAGAGGAGCGTCAGCCCGCAGAGGTCGCTGAGCACCCCGGGCGTCAACAGCAGAACCCCGCCGATCAGGATCATCAGGCCATCCAGCAGGTGCGCCGCGGGCATGCGCCCCGCGCGCAGCTCCGCCCGGATCTCCTTCAACACCCGCCCACCCTGGCTCCGCGCCAGCCACGAACCCAGAGCGCCCGTGACCAGCACCAGGCCGATGGTCGGCCAGAAACCCACGACCGTGCCGAGCTTGACCAGGATCGCTAGCTCCAGCAGCGGGATCGCGACGAACAGCAGTAAGAGTCTCGCGAGCAATCCGCTCTCCCGTTGAGGTGTCGTTCCCGCTACTCCTACCCCACAGCGCCCCGGATGGCACCGCGGCCGCCGGCGAGAACGGCCGGCCTCACAGCAGCGAGCGGATCAGCACGTGCAGCTCCGCCCAGTTCGGAGGCAGCTCGATCGCCGCCGCCGCGTCCGCCGGCACCCCCAGGTACCGCAAACGTGAGGAGCTACTGAAGTAGATCAGCGGCCGCCCGACGCTCCGGACCAGATCCAGCTGCCTCGGCCACAGGTCGAGGTCGCAGAGGATCACACGACTCGCGCGCAGCCGCCCCAGCTCACGCTCCACGCGGACCGGCGCGACGGGCACCGCCCGCCAACCACGGGAGGCCACGAAGTCCTCCAACAGGCGTCCGATCCACACGTCCGCCGCCACGACGGCGATGTCCTCCGGGCTGCCTCGCGCCATGAGCTCCGGTGTACGGGGGTCGCCTCGTGCAACGACGTGTCGAGTCGGCAGGAGGGCCAACCGGCGGAACCCGGCACGTTGCCGCGGCGAGGCGGCGCGGCGCAACCGCCAGTCCAGGCGACGGCCCATGAACTGGCCCGTCATACGCCGCCGGCCGGCCCTGCGCCAGGCGATCCGATCCGGGAGTGGGGCTCCCGACGAGCGGGACGGTCGCCCTCGCGGAACGGCCCCTGCCCTTCCCCGGTGAGGTTCCCTCTCCCATCTCCGAGCCCCGCCCCACGCGCCGCGACCCGAACCCTCCCTGCCGCGTGCCCTCCCCCGGTGCACAAACGCCCCTCCCGGTGTATACTGCCCCGGGAGCACCTCGAACACCCGACAAGGAAGTCGCCATGCGAAAGTCCCTGCTCGTTGCGCTCGGCCTGGCCCTCATCGCCTCCGTCCTCGCGATCCGGGTCGCGACCCGGCCCGTCACCGCCGCCGAGCCGGCCGTGCACCTCGCCGGTGACGCCGCGCCGACCATCACGGTGTACAAGAGTCCGACGTGCGGCTGCTGCACGAAGTGGGTCGAGCACCTGCGGGAGCACGGCTTCGAGGTGGTCACCCACGACACGCGGAACGTGTCGGAGGTCAAGGCGACGTCGGGTGTGCCGGGCGAGCTGGCGTCGTGCCACACGGCGATCGTCGACGGCTACGTCGTCGAGGGCCATGTGCCGGCCGACCTGATCCTACGCATGCTGAAGGAGCGGCCGGAGATCGCAGGGCTCGCCGTGCCGGGGATGCCGATGGGCTCGCCCGGGATGGAAGGGCCGTACGCGGAGGAGTACGACGTCGTCGCCTTCCGGCGCGATGGTTCGACGGAGGTCTACGCGAGCCGCTGAGCCGGGTCGCCGGCGGAGCGAGAACGCCGGACGATCCCCGACGCACGGACGGCTGCGGGGACGCACGGATGGCGCAACGGGCCGCGGCGCCGGCGCGCGCGGGCGGCTACGAGGCGGCCGTCGCGGGGGACGCCCCGATCCGCTCCCGTAACCAGCGGGCGAACTCGCCCGGCGCGTGGAACGCCAGCGCGTGGTGCGGTGCGATCCGGTCCAGGAACGGCCGGTGCTCTTCGACCTTCTTGGCCCACAGCGCCGCCGCCGGCTGAACGCCCGCCGCGGCCGCCGCCTCGATATCGCTGCCGGAATCGCCGAGGTAGACCGCCTGGCCCGGCTCCGCGCCCAGCCGATCCAGCGCGAGCCGGAGCCCTTCGGGGTCGGGCTTCGGCTCGGAGACGTCGTCGTCGAACACCAGGACATCGAAGGGGCCGAGCTCGTGGCGCGCCCGGGTCAGCTCCCACGACCGGCGGCTCTTCCCGGTCACGATCCCGAGCCGTGCGCCCGCCGTCCGCGCTTCCGCGAGCATCTCCGGGACGCCGTCGTAGACGCCCTTCGCGTGTGCGTCGTAGAGCCGGTCGTACGCCCGGTAGAAGTCCTCGATGCACGCCGCCAGTCGGGACTTCCCCACCACGTCCGACAGGAAGCGCAGCTCGGACCGGGGGCGCAGCGCAAGGATCTCTTCGCGCGTCAGTTCCCGCCCGACGTAGGGGAGCACCGCCTGGCGGTAGCACTCCACGTACAGCCGCTTGGTGTTGATGAGCGTGCCGTCCAGGTCCAGGAGCACGACGTGCGGCATGGCCGGGTTCGGCATCGGGCCCGTCACGCGCCCGCGGCGATCCGCCGGGCGCCGAGCCTCGCGCCGGCGGAGCCGCCGGCCCCACCGAAGAGCGGGACGCCGAAGAGGACGAGGCCGTCGACCGGCCGCGGCGTGCCCTCGAGGACCACGCCGAGCAGGACGGTGAGCACCAGCGGCGCGCTCGTCCACAGCCCCCAGCGCCACGAGCCGTTCGGCCAGACGACGCCGAAGATTCCGCTCAACACGGCGAACGCCACGAACAGGGTCATGACCGCAGCGTCCACGAAAGCGAACATCGCGGCCACGCCTCCCAACGCGGCGAGTACGTAGGCCCAGATCGGAGTTGAATGCGCCATGCGGCGACCTCCAGGGTTCGGATCGCGGTGCCTCGATCCGCGTGTGCGAGAGTGGGTCCGCTGCGGCCGGCGTCGCCCCGGGCGGCCTGGCCGCGGTCCGCGGCACGATCCGTTCCGCGCCGGAGCCCAGCCGTGCCCCGCCGCCGGTCCCGGCCGATGCCGGACCGGCCCCGTCGGCGCTCGGTCCCGCGGTGCCGTCGGATCGGCCCGAAACGGCACGCGCCGTCCGCCCGCGCGATGACCCGCGCCATCAACCCTCCTCCCTCGGCGGAGTGGCGTTCGCGATGTTCCGGGAGCGGACATCCGGCGCGGCCGCCCGCAGATTCGCAGCGGTTCGCGCGATCGTGTGATTCGCGCCGTCGGGTATGCCGCGCGGTTCGGCTCGCGTCGGCGACGGACCGCGCGCCGGGCGATCGCGCCGGCTCGGCGGCCGTAGAACCGGCCACCCCGGCAATCTCGCGTGCGCGCCACCGGGGGTCAAGCGACGGGACCGCGGCCTCGCCCCCCGCTCTTGAATCTCGGGCCGACCGCCCGACGTAAGGGGTTCGGCTTCGTTCCCCCAACCCCTGGAGGCGACATGGGACGACTGGTCCTCTACGGCGTAGGCGGCATCCTGGCGATCGCCGTCATCTTCAAGATCCTGCTCGCGGTGCTCGGGCCGCTGGTCGCGCTCACCGCGTACCTGGCCGCCAGGCTCCTGCCGATCGTGCTGGTCGGCTGGCTCGTGGTCTGGCTCTGGCGGCGCTGGAGCAAGCAACCGGGTTGAGCCGCGGTCCGGGCGCCATCCCGCCCCGCTTCGGGACCGGGCCGGTCCCCCCGGCCCGGCGCCCGGACCGTACGACGCCTCACCGCACGTGGTACCCGGCCACGCGCCACGCCCCGTCCGCCTCCTTCATCACGACCACCCGCTCGCCACCGTTCCGTTTGCGCTCGAACGTCGTCGCATACTCGATGACCACGTACTCCCCGTCGGGCGCGCCGGGCAGCTCGGTCGCGTAGCGCACCGATGCGACGTCGCGGGCGACCGGGCGGCCCAGCGGGCGCTGGGCGGAAACCAGCGCCTGCGTCCAGCGCGCCTCGTCGACGCCCGACTGGAACAGCGCCGCGGCCGCCGACCAGCTCGCCTCGGCGTCGCCGCGGTCGATCAGCGCGAGCCACCGGTCCGCTGCCGCCAGCGCTTCGGAATCCGCACGGCCGTCCGGCATGTCGCCCTCCCTCCCGACACGGGCCGCCGCCGAGGACGCCGCGACGCGACGACCGCGGTTCGACGGGCGCGGCCCCTCGGCGACGTGCTCCGGAAGTTCAGTGCCTACGGCGCCTACGACGCCTACGGCCGGGCCACGGCGACGGCCGGGCGCCCCACCCGTGCGGGCGTGATCACCGTGCCGGGCAGCTTCCACGTGAGCGCGCCATCGTCGACCACGAACTCGCCGCCGACGAGCACGTAGTCGATCCCTTCCGGGTACTGGTGCGGCTCGAAGAACGTCGCCAGGTCGCGGATCTCGTCGAGGTCGAAGACGACGATGTCCGCCGCGAAGCCCTCGCGCAGCAGCCCCCGGTCGCGCAGCCCGAGGATCTGTGCGGGGAGCGACGTCATCGAGCGCACGGCGTCCGCGACCGAGAGCACGCCGCGCTCGATCGCGTAGTGGCGGATCTTGCGCGGGAACGTGCCGTAGAACCGCGCGTGGACCGCCGGCCCGTCCTCCGGCAACGCGATCCCCGCGTCTGACGCGGTCGCGACCCACGGCCGCGCCGCGTACGCCTCGACGTCGTATTCCGCCATCGAGAAGCCGCGTACGCGGCCGCCACCGGCGCGGTGCGGGTCGCCCTCGAGCTGGAGGCGGATCGCCGCGTCGATCGGGCCGACGCCCCACGCCGCCGCGATCTCCGCCAGGCTCCGGCCGATCACCGTGGTGTCCGGGTGGTCGAAGACGACGACGTTCGCCGCGCCGCCGCGCCGCGCGATCTCGTGCGCCACGTCGCGCCGCAACGCGGCGGCGGTGGCGGAGTCCGCCAGCGCGCGTCGCAGCGCCGCCGCGAAGTCCGGCCGGTCGTCGCGGCCCCGGCCTCGCGCCATGCGGTCGTACCCCAGCGCCCAGCGCGGGATCAGCACCGTGTTGCCGTCGGAGCCGCTCGTGTTGTACGGGTACTGGTCGGCCCAGACGTCGACGCCCCGGGCGCGAGCACGCTCGATCAGCAGGATCGCCGCGTGGCTCGAGCCCCAGTAGTTCGCGCCCTTCGCCTTGATGTGGCTCGCGACCACCGTCGCGCCCGTGCGCTCCCCGATCTCGATCGTCTCGCGGATCGCATCCAGCAGCGTCGGCGGGCCCGGCTCGTCCCGGCTCGGCCAGTACCACATCGGGTCCTGCCCCTCGCTCCGCTCGTGCGAGATGTAGACGCCGCGCCACGGCACGATCTCCTCGACCAGCGCCACGACCTCGTCGGTCGTGCTCCACCGCCCCGGAACGTACTCGAGCCCCGCCGACATGCCCCACGCGCCTTCCTCCATCGCCTGGCGCACCAGCGCCCGCATCGCCTCGACCTCCTCAGGCGTGGCCGGGCGGCGGTAGTCATCGCCCATCACCCGCCGCCGCACCGTGCCGTGCCCGACCAGCAGCAGCGCGTTCGGCCCGATCCCGTTCGCCTCGATGAACGCCCGCTGCTCCCGGATCGGCCACGGCGAACGGCCGTCCTGGTTCACGACCACCGTGGTGACGCCCTGCGCGACCAGGTTCGGCGCCGCGCGGCGCCGCGGGTCCTCGTCCCGGAACCCGCCCTCCCGGCTCGCGCCGTCGTCGGCGTGGCTGTGCAGATCGATGAACCCCGGCGCGACGACCCGCCCGCGCGCGTCGATCGTCCGCGCCGCCGGCGCGCCGGCCAGCCGCCCGACCGCCGCGATCCGCCCGTCGCGGATCCCCACGTCGGCGTAAAACCACGGGTTGCCGGTCCCGTCCAGGACCCGGCCGCCCGTGATCAGCACGTCGAACGGCTCGGCGGACCGGCCGGCATCCTGCGCGGCCAGCGGCGCGGGGAACGTGATGAGCATCGCGGCGATCACCGCGAGCAGGCTGCGTCGCATGGGACCTCCCGGTTCGTTGGGATCGGGGACGCGACCCGGGTACCCAATCCGGATCGGATCGTGTAGCATAGGGGTCGGACCACTCGCCCGGCAACGGCCGGGCGGCCACGCACGGAGGGATGCCATGACGAAGAAGGTCGTCAAGTCCGACGAAGAATGGCGCCGCGACCTCACGCCCGAGCAGTACCACATCTGCCGCGAGAAGGGCACCGAGCCCGCGTTCACCGGGAAGTACTGGGACTTCAAGGGCAAGGGCGTCTATCGCTGCGCGTGCTGCGGCAACGAGCTCTTCGAGTCGGACACGAAGTACGACTCCGGCACCGGCTGGCCCAGCTTCTGGGCGCCGATCCGCGAGGACGCGGTCCGGACCGAAGAGGACCTCAGCTTCGGCATGCGCCGCACCGAGGTCCTCTGCGCAGCCTGCGACTCCCACCTCGGCCACCTGTTCCCCGACGGCCCGGAGCCGACCGGCCTGCGCTACTGCCTGAACTCGGCGGCGCTGGAGTTCGAGCCGGAGGACTGATCGGGCGAACCCGGACGCGTGGCCCGCGGCAGCCGGACCTGGCACCAGAATCCGGAGTTGACCCGATCCGCTATCTCTCGGCACCCGGACCTGGCACCGATATCCAATGTTGACCCGATCCGCTATCTCTCCAGCGCCTCATCGCCCGGGTTTTGCCCGGGTTTTGCACAGAATGGCGCTGGAATTCGGGACCGCCGGATAGCACGAACGGTCGATTCTGGATTTTGGTGCCAGGTCCGGCGAACCGACGACACGAGGTCCGCAGGCCGCGCGGATCGCCGCTACGGCCGCGCGCTCACCGCCTTCACGCCCGCCATGAACGGCGCGGCCAGCCGCTCGGCCAGCGCCGGCGTCATCGGCGCCGACCCGCTGTTCGCGAGCCCCGCGACGACGACGCCCTGGTCCGGGTAGAGCACCAGCACCGCCCGGCCCCCGACGGAGCCGCCGGTGTGGCCGACCCAGCGTCGCCCGGCGGAGTCCGTACCGGAGCGCCAGCCGATGCCGTAGTTCGTCGACTCGCCCGACCGCAGCGTCTGCGGCGCGAACAGCGTCTCGACCGTCTCCGGCTTCAGGAACTCGCCCGCCAGGTGCGCCCAGCCGAAGTGGACCAGGTCCTCCGCGTTCGAGATGAAGCCACCGCCAGCCCACTTGTAGCTGTTGTCCACGTACGGCGCGTTCAGCACCCGGCCGGTCTCGCGGTCGCGCTCGTAGAACGACGCGCGGTGCCGGATGATGCTGTCCGTGTGCTCCGCCACGATCGAGCGCAGCCCCAGCGGCTCGAAGACCTCGCGCCGCATGTACGCGAGGAACTCCGTCCCCGACGCGCCCTCGATCACGGCGCTGATCAGGTTCCACCCGTAGCTCGAGTAGCTGTAGTCCGTGCCCGGCTCGAAGAGGAGCGGGTCGTCGTCGAAGATCTCGAGCCCCTCGGCCACCGTCTCGTAGTGCTCGCGGCTGAGGAATTCGTCGCCGCGGTAATGGCGGATCCCCGCCACGTGCCCCGCGACCTGCCGCACCGTGATCGGCCAGCGCTTGCGCGGGAACGTCGGCACGTACGCCTGCACCTCCGCGTCCAGGTCGAGACGGCCCGCCTCCAGCAGCCTGCCGATCGCCGCAGCGGTCACCGGCTTCGACACGCTGCCGATCCGGAACCGCGTCAGCCGCGTGGCCGGCACCCGGTGCTCCAGGTCCGCGTAGCCGAACGCCTCCGACCACACGATCTCGCCGTCCACCAGCACCGCGACCGACACCCCCGGGATCGCGTGCTCGGCCATGACCTCGGCGACCGTGCGACGCCCCGCCTCGATCGCTTCCGCGTATGCCGCGGGCGCCGGCGCCTCCGCCAGCGCCTGCGCGGCGAGCGGCCGGGGCGCGCCGGATGCCACGATGCCGGCGAGGAACAATGCGACGATCGCGGTGCGCAGGCGGAACAGCGACACCGCGTCCGGTCGGAACGTTGCACCCATGGTTTCGAACCTCCGGTCTGCGTGCGGCCGACGGTCGGATCACGCTCCGCCCGATCCCGGGAACGACCCCGATCGCACTCGTGTCGGCGGAGCGGAATACCCCAGATTACACCACCGCCCTGGAGCCCACAAGCGAACGGCGCGGGGTTCGGGCGCGCCCGGACCCGCCCGACCCCGCGCCGCGAGCGCCTCACCGAAACCCGGCGAGTCTCGTGTACGGCAGCGCCCGGTGCCCCCGCGCCTCCGGCGGCACGATCGGCTCCGGCCGCTCCGACGCCACGTACGCCTGCCACCCGCGGATCCACCACCGCGCCAGCCGTCGCAGCGGCGACGACCCCGCCCCCCGGCCGCTCGCGTCCACCCGCGCCGGATCGCGCGCCTTGCCCCCGCGGGCCGCAGACACGGCCTCCGCCGCCCCCTCCGCCTGCCGTTCGGTCGCCACCTCCACCGGCGCCGATTCGCCCGGCGCGGCGCCCGGCTCCACCGCCCGCGTCGCCTCCGCCCCGCTCCGCACCCCGACATCCATCCGCACCGCCCGTGTCGTATCCATGAATTCCTCCTCGTGCTCCCGTGTGGACGCCCAAGATCCCGGCCGCTCCCATGGCGGCCCTCGCACCACCCTCGCACCACCCTCGCACCACCCTCGCCCGACGCTCGCCCGACGCCCGATGCTCGCCCCGCGCTCGTCCCACCCTCGTCCCACCCTCGCACCACCTTCGCCTCACGCCCGCCTCACGCCCGCCTCACCTTCGCCCCTCACCCTCGCCCGCCCCCCGCCCCACCGTCGCCGGTCGCTGGCCCCGTCCGCCGCGGCCCGTTATGATGGCATCGGCTGGCGTTCCGTCGAAGCAATTCAGAAATCGCTTAACCATGATCGAATTCCGCCTCGAGCCCGAGGACCTCGTACAGGTGCGGTTCGCGTTCAGCCCGCTGTGGGAAGTGGTGATGAGCGTGCGGGCGCTGGTGGACCCCGGGCGGCACGCGCTGCACCTGCCGTGGGCGCTGGAGACCCGTCGCGTGCTCCGCGGCCTGGAGCTGGCACCGCTGATCGCGCTGGTGAATCCGCCGGACGGGTACTGTCCGGACTTCCTGGCGCCGCCGCCGGAGACGCCGATGCCGGAATTCGAGGCGGAGCTGGCGCGGTTGCGGCGCACGCCGCCGGAGCTGGTACGGCGGGAGGTGGGACGGCTCGCTGCGGGTCGGGCGACGCCATCGCCGGTGCTGGAGCGACTGCTGGAGGACACCGAGCCGGCGTTGGCCGACCTGGCGGATCTCATCGCGGCGTACTGGGAGCGGGCGCTGGCCCCGCACTGGCCGCGGTTGCGGGTGGTGCTGGAGAGCGACGTGCTCCATCGCGCCCGCAGGCTGGCGCTGGAGGGAGCGGAGGGTCTGTACGCGGACCTGCACCCGTCGGTGCGCTACCGTCCCGGCGTCCTGGAGGTGGACAAGCGGTGCGTACGGCACCGCGCTGGCGGGGGCGGGGGTTTGCTGATGATCCCGTCGGTCTTCAGCTGGCCGGATGTGTTCGTGGTGCCGGACGAGCCGTGGCGGCCGAGCATCATGTATCCTGCGCGTGGGGCGGGCACGCTCTGGCTGGACGCGCCGCCGGCGCGGGGCGCGGCGCTGGAGCTGCTGCTGGGGCGCGGGCGGGCGCGGGTGATGCGGGAGCTGTCCGCGCCCACGACGACGGGCGAGGTGGCGCGTCGGCTGGGGTTCACGACGAGCGCGGCGTCGCAGCACCTCACGGCGCTCGCGCGGGCGGGGGTGATCGAGAGGACGCGGGTCGGCCGGCGGGTCTACTACACGTTGAGCGCGCGGGGCCGCTCGCTGGTCGAGCTGCTGGATGGCGGGCCGACGCCGAACGGTTCGGCGCCGGCCCGACAGGAGTGATGATGGAGGGCGGAGCGGGGATCGTCGCCGAGGCGCTGACGAAGCGGTACCGCGTGAAGGTGCGCGAGGCGGGGCTCGCGGGCGCGCTGCGCGCGCTGTTCCATCCGCACTACCGCGAGCTCGCGGCGGTCGACGGCGTCTCGTTCCGCATCGAGCCGGGCGAGATCGTCGGCTTCCTCGGCCCGAACGGCGCCGGCAAGACGACGACGATCAAGATGTTGACGGGGCTGCTCTACCCCACGAGCGGGCGCGCGGAGGTCGCAGGGTTCGACCCGTGGCGCGGCGGCGCGGCGTTCAAGCGACGGATCGCGCTCGTCCTCGGGACCAAGCAGCAGCTCGTCTGGGACCTGCCGCCGGAGGAGACGCTGCTGCTCAACCGCGCGATCTACGGCCTTTCCGACGCCGGGTACCGCCGCGCGCGCGAGGAGCTGGTCGACTCGCTCGGGATTGGCGGCGTGCTGGACAAGCCGGTGCGACAGCTCTCGCAGGGCGAGCGCATGAAGTGCGAGCTGGCCGCCGCGCTGCTGCACGGCCCCGAGCTGCTCTTCCTCGACGAGCCGACGCTCGGGCTGGACCTCGGCGCGCAGGAGGCGATCCGCTCGTTCATCCGCGAGTACAACCGCCGCCACGGCGCGACGGTGCTCCTCACCTCGCATTACATGGCCGATGTGACGGCGCTCGCGCCGCGGGTCCTGATCATCAACCGCGGCCGACTCCTCTATGATGGCCGGCTCACGGAGCTGGCCGAGCGGATCGCCCCGGTCAAGCGCCTCCAGCTCGTGCTCCAGCGCGAGGTCGCCCGCGCCGAGCTCGAGCGCTTCGGCACGGTAACGGTGATGGAGGACCACCGGGCGACGGTCGAGGTGCCGCGCCGCGACGTCGCGCGCGTCAGCGCCCGGCTGCTGGCCACGCTCCCCGTCGCCGACCTGTCGATCGCCGACCCGCCGATCGAGGAGGTCATCGAACGGGCGTTCGCGGGGGAGGCGGGCGAAGTGACCGCGCGCGAGGCCGGGACAGCGGAGGCGCGGCCCGGCGCGGCGGGCGGGGGGACGGCGTCACCCCGCGGGGACGACCCGGACCGCCGATCCCGCACCGCGCGGCCGGCCGGCGGGGAGTCACCGTGAGCCACGCGCGCGCCGCCGGCCCACCGGGCGAGTCGATGGGCGCGCGGCCGACCGGACGCACCGACGCCGGAGACGGCGCATGACCGCCGCCCGGGCTCGCACCTGGGCGCGCCGCTACGCCGCGCTCATCCGCGTCGGCTGGATGGTCGACGTGCAGTACCGCGCCGCGATCCTGATCTGGCTGTTGCTCGGCGTCGCGCAGCCGGCCATCACGCTCGCCGTCTGGTGGACCGTCGCCGCCGCCGGCGACGTCGGCGGGTTCGGGCAAGCGGACTTCGCGCGCTACTTCTTCGCGGTCATGCTCGTCGACCAGGCGACGCTGGCCTGGGACGTCTGGTACATCGACCGCTGGATCCGCGAGGGCGAGCTGAACCACCGCCTCGCCCGGCCGATGAACCCGCTCCACGAAGCGATCGCCGACAACATCGCCTACAAGGGCAAGTCGGTCGTCCTGATCCTGCTCGTCTGGCTCGCGATCGCCGCGTTCTGGCCGGCGGTCCGGATCCCGTTCGACCCCGTCCGCCTCGGCTTCGCGGCGCTCGCCACCGTGCTCGCTGCCGGGATCCGATTCCTGACCAGCTACGTCAACGGGCTGCTCGCCTTCTGGACCACCCGCGCCACGGCGATCGCGGAGCTGCACTGGGGCGTCTCGCTGTTCCTGGCCGGCCGGATCGCGCCGCTCGCGCTGCTGCCGCCGACGATCGCCGCCGTGGCCGGCGTGCTCTGGTTCCCGTACATGATCGCCTTCCCCGTCGAGGTGCTGACCGGCACGATCGCGGGCACGGGCGCGCTGCTGCGCGGCTTCGGCTGGCAGTTCCTCTGGCTCGGCGCCTGGACCGGCGCGTATCTCTTCGTCTGGACCCGGGGACGTCGACAGTATGGCGCCGTCGGTGGGTAGGCTCCGGCGCGCGGCGCGCGTGCTCCGCGCCTTCTGGGCGGTCAACCTGGCCGAGGAGCTGGAGTACCGCGCCAACTTCCTGGCCAGCCTCTTCGCGACCCTGTTCTGGCTCGGGATGGCCGTGCTGACCGCCGCCGTCTTCTTCCGTCAGACCGAGATGCTCGGCGGGTGGGGGTTCTGGGAGGTCGTCGCGCTGCTCGGCATCTTCAACGCGGTCGCGGGCGTGGTCGACGCGCTGCTGCGCCCGAACATCGGCCGGATCGTCGACCTCGTCCGCCGCGGCACGCTCGACCTGGTCCTCGCGAAGCCGGTCGATGCGCAGTTCCACATCTCGTTCCGCCGCCTCGTCGTCTGGCGCCTCTCCGACGTCGCCTTCGGCCTCGCGCTCTCCGGCTACGCGCTGGTGCGGCTCGACCGCGCGCCCGGCCTCGACGGCGTGCTCGCGTTCCTGCTCACGCTGGCGGCTGCGTTCGCCATCGTCTACGCGCTCTGGCTCGGGCTGATGAGTCTGGCGTTCTGGTTCGTCGACGTCGAGAACCTCGGGATCCTCTTCGACGCGCTCTACGAGGCCGGCCGCTTCCCCGTCTCCGCCTACCCGGCGCCAATGCGCTTCGTGCTCGTCTACCTGCTCCCCATCGCATGGATCACGACCGTGCCCGCCGCGACGCTGACCGGCCGCGGCGGCTGGGCGACGGCGCTCCTCGCGGCGTTCGTCGCGATCGCGACGCTCGGCCTCACCCGCTGGCTCTGGCGCGCGGCGCTGCGGCGGTACACGAGCGCGGGGGGTTGATGGCGGTCGAAACCGGTTCGCCTGAGCCGGAAGCGCTGCGGCGTGGGTGTTTCGCGCGCGGTGTCGCGGCGCAGTCCCGGTAGCGCTCCGGCACCGCTCCGGCGCGGGTGTCCCCCTCCGGGATCTGCGGAACTCGCGGGGGCGCTCCGGCGTGGGTGTCCGGCTAGACGGGCTTTGGCGCTCGGCCGGCAGCGCTCCGGCGTGGGTGTCCCCCTCCGGGATCTGCGGAACTCGCTCGCTGCGCTCGCTCAGACAGTCCTCGATCCCTCCGGGGGACACCCACGCCTCCGCTTACGGCAGGGCTGGCGGCACACCCTCTGCGGGACACCCACGCCTCCGCTTCTGGCAGGGCGTCGGCACACCGTTCGCGGGACGCCCACGCCTCCGCTCGCGGCTGGGGTGCGGACACTCGTCCGGGGACACCCGCGCTTCCACGCATCGCGACCGTACGGGGCGTCGGGCGGCTCGGCCGCTACCCGGCCGCCACCGTTCTCTCCCGCGCCCACGCGCGCAGCGCCGCGATCTTCTCCGCCATGGTCCGGGAGAGTGGCTGGGTGCGGGCGGCCTCTTCGAGCAGCGTCGCCGTGGTCAGCGGCTGGCTCGCCGCGAATGCGGTGTAGAGCCCGGACACGACGACCTGCTCGACCTCCGCGCCGCTGAAGCCGTCGGTCGCGCGTGCGAGGACGTCCACGTCGAAGCGCGCTGGCGCCTGCCCGCGGCGCTTCAGGTGGATCGCGAAGAGCGCGCGTCGCGCCGCCTCGTCGGGCAGGTCCACGAAGAAGATCTCGTCGAAGCGGCCCTTGCGCAGGAACTCGGGCGGGAGCCGGCTCACGTCGTTCGCGGTGGCCACCACGAACACGTCGCCGTTCCGGTCCTGGAGCCAGGAGAGGAAGGTGCCGAGGACGCGCTGCGAGACGCCGCCGTCGCCGTCGCCGGCCGTCGCGAACGCCTTCTCGATCTCGTCGATCCAGAGGACGACCGGCGCCATCCGCTCCGCCGTCTCGACCGCGCGCTTGAAGTTCTTCTCGCTCTCGCCGATGTACTTGTTGTACAGGTTCGCCGGGTCCAGCTTGAGCAGCGGCAGCGCCCATTCCATGGCGACGGCCTTCGCGCACAGGCTCTTGCCGCACCCCGGCACGCCGACCAGCAGCACGCCCTTCGGGAACGACAGCCCGTACGCCGCCGCCCGCTCCGGCTCGGCGATGATCGCGCGGCGCTGTGCGAGCCACTGCTTCAGCCCCTCGAGCCCGGCGATGTCCGCCATCGTCTCCTCGGCCGGGTAGTACTCGAGCAGCCCTTCCCGCTCGACGATCTCGCGCTTCGCCTCGACGACGACGTGGAGGTCGTCCGGCGTGAGCCGGCCATCCTCGATGATCGCCCGCGTCAGCAGCTTCTCCGCCTCCATCAGCGTCAGCCCCTTGATCGCGTTCAGCAGCCGCGTCGTGTCGCGGGGCGTCATCTCGACCCGGACCGGCGTGCGCGCGTGCACGTCGCGCAGCACCCGGGTCAGCAGGCGACGATACTCCTCGAGCGGCGGCGGCGCGAGCTCGACCCGCGCGCTCATCGGGCCGACGGCGTCCGGCAGCGTCACGTCCGCACCGGTCAGCACGATCGCGCCGCCCACCTCCGCGAACGGCGCCGCCGCGTCCCGGAGCAGCGCCGCCACGTCCGGGTCCTGGAGGTGCGGCCCGAGGCCGCGGAAGTGGTAGACGGCCGGAAAGCGCGCGGCCGCGATGTGCGCCAACGCGCCGGCCGGCTCCTGCGTCTTGAAGATCGCGCCGTCCTTGTCCGTCCGCCGCAGCCCCTTCGTGCGGCTCCACTCGAAGAGCGGCAGCCCCAGCCGGTCCGCAACGTGCGAGACCAGCCCCGCCGCCCGCTCCTCCTCCGCCGTGTCCACGTGCACCACGCAGTAGCGGGAGCGGATCAGCAACTCCAGGTCCTTCAGCGGATCGGTGTCGGCCATGGCACGATGATGCGATCGAGGGTGGGCGCGCCGCGCCGCCGTGGCGCGGACGCCCCTCAGGATGCGTCGTTCGCACCCGCGCGGCAAGCCGCGTGCGCGCCACCGCGCGCCCGCGACCCGGTCAGGCCACGGGCGCGCCCGGCGGCGCTGGGCACGCACTCCGCTGGGCACGCACTCTGGAGCGCACCCACACCGCAGCGCACCCACACCGCAGCGCTCCGCGCCCGCCGCGCCTCACGCCGCCAGCAGCGCCTGCTCCGCCGTCCGGCCGATCCGGTCCCGTACCTGCCGCTCGATCCACGCATAGGTGCGGGCGAGGCCGTCTTCGAGCGAGACCTGCGGCTCCCAGCCGAGCACCGCGCGCAGCCGCGTGTTGTCGCTGTTCCGGCCGCGGACACCCTGCGGACCCGGCACGTGCCGCTTGATGATCTCGACGCCCGCCGCCTCCGCGACCATGTCCGCCAGCTCGTTGATCGTGACCAGCCGGTCCTGCCCCAGGTTCAGCGGTTCCCCGTAGTCGGAGCGCATGAGCCGGTAGATCCCCTCGACGCAGTCGTCGATGTAGCAGAACGATCGCGTCTGCTCGCCGTCGCCCCAGATCTCGATCTCACGCTCGCCCTTGAGCTTCGCCATCGCGATCTTGCGGCACAGCGCCGCCGGCGCCTTCTCCCGGCCGCCCTCCCACGTGCCCAGCGGGCCGAAGATGTTGTGGAAGCGCACCGTTCGCGTCTCCAACCCGTAGTCCTCGCGGTAGTACGCACACAGCCGCTCCGTGATCAGCTTCTCCCAGCCGTAGGCGTCCTGCGGCTGCGCCGGGTAGGCGTCCTCCTCCTTGAGCGGCACCACGTTCGCGTCCGTCTGCCGGTACTCCGGGTAGATGCACGCCGAGGAGGTGTACAGGTACCGGGCGACGCCGTTCACCCTCGCCGCCTCCAGCGTGTGGAAGTTGATCAACGCGTTGTTGTAGAGAATCTCCGCGTGGTGGCTCGAGATGAAACCCATGCCGCCCATGTCCGCCGCCAGCGCGTAGACCTCGTCCACGCCCCGCGTCGCCTGAAGGCAGTTGTCCCACCGCCTCAGGTCCAGCAGCTCGAACTCGTGCGCGCGCGTCTCCTCGAACTCCGGCCGCTTGGTGTCCACGCCCCGCACCCGGTATCCCCGCTCGACCAGGTAGCTCACCAGGTGGTGGCCGATGAATCCGCCCGCCCCGGTCACCAGCACTCTCGTCTGCAACGCCATTGATCCGTTCCTCCTCGCTCCCGCGAACCGCGCCCGCCCCACGGCCGACGCGGACCGTTCACGCTGCCGTGTCGCGCCCCGGCTCCCCTGTCACCGACTCGAGCGGCCGCTCGAGCAGACCCGCCGCCTGGAGCGCGATCATGATCACGAACTTCGGATTGTTCGTCAGATACCGCTTGTAGAGCCGTCGCGGCTCCTGGCAGAGCCGGTAGAACCATTCCAGCCCGCTCCGCTGCATCCACCGCGGCGCCTGCTTCACCCGGCCGCTGTGCATGTCGAACGCCGCTCCCACGCCCAGCAGGATCCGCGTCTCCAGCCGGCCGCAGTACCGCGCCATGAACCGCTCCTGCTTCGGCGTGCTGAGCCCGACCCAGAAGAAGTCCGGCCGCACCGCCGCGACCCGCTCCGCCAGCGCCGCCTCCTCCTCCGCCGTCAACGGACGGAACGGCGGCGTCCAGCTCCCCACCACCCGCAACCCCGGAAACCGCGCCACCAGCCGACGGCCAAGCTCCTCCGCCACCCCCGGCGCACCTCCGTAAAGGAAGTGCGTGTGCCCCGTCTCCGCCGTCCGCCGGCAGATCTCCAGCATCAGATCCGGACCGTAGACCCGCGACATCCGCCGGTGCCCCTGCGCCCGCCCCACCCACACCATCGGCATCCCGTCCGGCGTCGTCAGCAGCGATCCGTTCAGGATCCGCATGAGCCCCGGATCCCGCTGCGCCTCCATCACGCCGTGCACACCCGTCACGCACACGTAACCGCTCACGCCTGCATTCGCCGCCCCGAGCAGCCGCTCCACCGCGACCGGCAGGTCGATCGCATCGACCCCCACCCCGAGCACGTTCGCCCGCCGCCGCATCCGGCCCCGTACCTCCATCCGCTCCCGGCTCCCCCGTCCAAACGCCGTCGGGGCCGCGCACCCGCGACCCCGACGCCCCCCGACTACAAACGTTTCCAAGGCGTGCGCGTGCAAATCCGGGGCCGACGCCCGAGCCACAGCACCCCGCCGGCCCCGCGATGCCCCGGCCCCACGCCCCCACCCCCGGCCGGCGCCCCCGGCGCCGCCGCCCCCCGCCGGCGCAGCCGGCGCTCCCGGCCGCGGAGCGGCCGTCCCGGCGCGAAGCGCCGCTCCCGGGGCCGAAGGCCCCGCTCCCCGCGCCGCAGGCGCGGCCCCCGGGCCGCAGGCCCGCTCCCGGCGGCCGCAAGGCCGCCGCTCCCGCGGCGCGAAGCGCCGCGTCGCATCACCACCGTTGACCCTGTCATCTCCAACCTTTACAGTGGTATCACCTTCGGATGACCCGACACTGGAGGACCCCATGATCATCCGCTCGACAGTCGTGGCCGGGCTCGTGCTGGCCTCGGCCGCGGTCGCGTCGGCACAGTCGGCGCCGCCGCCGATCTCGTTCGAGGAGTTCACGCTGGACAACGGGCTGCGCGTCATCGTGCACGAGGACCATTCGACGCCGATCGTCGCGGTCAACGTGTGGTACGACGTGGGCAGCGCGCACGAGGAGGAGGGGCGCTCGGGCTTCGCACACCTGTTCGAGCACATGCTCTTCCAGGAGACGGAGAACCTGGAGGAGGGCGAGGTGATGCGGCTGATCCCTGCGGCGGGCGGGCAGTTCAACGGGACGACGAGCCAGGATCGCACGAACTACTTCGAGATCCTGCCGGCGAGCCGGCTGAACCTCTCGTTCTGGACGCACCGCGAGCGGATGGCGAAGCTCCAGGTCACGCAGGAGAACTTCGAGCGCGAGCGGGAGGTCGTGAAGGAGGAGCGGCGGCGCTCGTACGAGAACCAGCCGTACGCCGAGGCGATCGGCGTGACGCTGGACACGCTGATCAACGACTGGGCGCCGTACGACCACCCGGCGATCGGGAGCATGGCGGACCTCGACGCGGCGACGGTCGACGACGTGCGCGCGTTCTACCGTCGCTACTACGTGCCGAACAACGCGACGATCGTGGTGGCGGGAGATGTGACGGTGGAGCAGGTACGGGAGCTGGCGGAGCAGTATTTCGGCGATATCCCGCGCGGCCCCGACGTGGCGCCGCTCCCGGCGCCGACGCCGACGCCGCGCACGGACGGCGAGCGCCGCGTCGTGGTCGAGGACCGGATGGCGACGCTGCCGCTCGTGGCCGTGGGGTTCAACGTGCCGCCGCACGACCATCCGGACACGTACGCGCTGGAGCTGCTCTCGCGGATTTTCAGCCAGGGCGAGTCGAGCCGGCTGCACCGGCGGCTGGTGAAGGAGGAGAAGGCGGCGCTCCAGGCCGGGTCGTTCTTCCGGAGCCGGCTGGGTCCGGGGTACTTCGCGTTCTTCGCGCTGCCGAACCAGGGGGTGTCGCCGGATCGGCTGGAGGCGCTGATCCACGAGGAGGTCGAGAAGCTGAAGCGCGACGGCGTGAGCGAGCGCGAGCTGCAGAAGGCGAAGAACCAGTTGCGCGCGGGGCAGATCCTGGGGAACCAGCGGGTGTTCGCGCGGACGGACGCGCTGCAGCACTACCGTCGGTTTCACGGCGACCCGTCGGAGATCAACCGCGATCTCGAGCGCTACACAGCCGTGACGGCGGACGATGTCGTGGCGGTCGCGCGCAAGTACCTGACGCAGGCGAATCGCACGGTCATGACGGTGATCCCGGCGCGGCAGGCGTCGGAGACGGAGTCGGCGACCGCGCCGGCGGCCGGCACCGAGTGAGGAGGCACGGATGAACAGGATCCTGAGCAAGGCGGTCATCGCAGCGGCGCTCCTGGCCCTCGGCCTCCCGGCGACGGCGGGTGCACGGCAGGAGGAGCCGCCGGCGCCGCTGCGGCAGCGGCCGGTCTCGTTCCCCGAGTTCCACGAACGGACGCTGGAGAACGGCGCGCGCGTGGTCATCGTCGAGAACCACGAGCAGCCGGTCGTCTCGCTGAACTTGCGGCTGATGAGCGGGGCGAAGCACGACCCGGCGGGGAAGGCCGGCGTCGCGTCGTTCACCGCGACGCTGCTCGACAAGGGCACGACGACCCGGACGGCGGAGCAGATCGCCGAGAGCATCGACTTCGTCGGCGGCAGCCTCGGCGCCTCGGCGGGCGACGACTGGATCAGCGTGGGCTCGACGGTGCTGACGGAGTTCCTCGACACGGCGCTCGTGCTGATGAGCGACGTGGTGCGGAACCCGACGTTCCCGGCGGAGGAGCTGGAGACGGAGCGGACGCGCGCGCTCTCGGGGCTCCAGGCCAGCCTGGGCCAGCCGCAGTTCCTGGCGGAGCGGCGTTTCATGGCGGAGGTCTACGGCGGCCACCCGTACGGCGTCGCCGAGACGCCGGAATCGCTCCGCGCGATCACGCGCGACGACCTGATCGCGTTCCACCGGGCGCACTTCCGCCCCGGCAACGCGCTCTTCGTCATCGCTGGCGACGTCGATCCGGACGACATCGTCCGGCGCCTCGAACGCCACTTCGGCGGCTGGACCGGCGACGTCGCGGCGAAGGCTGCACTGCCGACGCCGCCGGAGCGGGGCGCGCGCGAGGTCGTCTTCGTGCACAAGCCCGGCGCCGTGCAGGCGGTGCTGCGCGTGGGGCACCTGCTGCCGCCGGCGACGGACCCGGACTGGGTGGTGCTCGACGTCGTCGCACAGATCCTGGGCGGCGGCACGACGGGCTGGTTCTTCCAGACGCTCCGCCAGGAGAAGGGGTACACGTACGGCGCGTACGTGGATGCGGCGCAGCGCGTCGAGCCGGGGTACTTCCAGGCCTGGGCCGAGGTGCGGAACGAGGTCGCGGACAGCGCGCTCGACGAGTTCTTCCGCCTGATCGAGCGGCTGCGTGCGGAGCCGGTCCCGGCCGCGGACCTCGAGACGGCGAAGGACTACATGACGGGCTCGTTCCCGCTGAGCATCGAGACGCCGCAGCAGGTGGCCGGCCAGGTCGCCCGCGCGCGGCTGCTCGGGCTGCCGGACGACCACCTCGCGACCTACCGCGACCGCGTCGCGGCGGTGACGGCCGAAGACGTGCAGCGCGCGGCGCGCGAGCACCTGCACCCCGACCGCGCCGTCGTGGTCGTCGTCGGCGACGCGACGAAGATCCTGCCCAAGGTCGGGAAGTACGGGGTGGTCCGGCTCGTGGATGCGGAGGGCGATCCGATCGACCCGGCCGACCTCGTGGTGCGCGGCGCGGACGTCACGTTCGACGGCTCGGCGATCGAGCCCGGCACGCAGGTCTACGACGTGAAGTTCCAGGGGAACGCCGTGGCGGAGGCCACGACGACGATCGCGCGCGAAGAGATCGACGGCGTGCAGGCCGTGCGAGCCACGACGACGATGGGCGGGATGGGCGGCGGCACGACGCAGGTGGTCGCGTTCGAGGCCGCGACGTTCCGCCCGCTCTTCGCGACGATCGAGCAGCAGATGGGGCCGCAGCGGGTCGAGATCGAGCTGCGCGTGGAGGACGGGAAGGTCGTCGGCAGCGCGCAGCTGCCGGGCGCCGCGCCGCGGGACGTGTCCATCGACGCCGTGCCGGGGATGCTGCTGCCGGGGATGGACGCCTTCGCCGTCCTGGTCACCGACCTCGCGACGACGAAGCAGTTCCGCGCGCCGATGGTCAACGCGGCGTCGGGCACGGTCACGCCCGTGGAGTTCCGGGTCGTCGGCGAGACGAAGGTCACCGTCGCGGCGGGCGAGTTCGACGCGTACGAGCTCGAGGTCGAGGGCGGCCCGGCGCCGCTGCGGCTGTTCGTGCGCAAGGCCGCACCGCACATCCTGCTCAAGCAGGAGACGGTCGGCCAGCCGATCTCGATCGAGCTGAAGGAGCTGAAGTAACCCGGGTGCCCCGCGTCTCGGTCCTGATGCCGTGCCGCGACGCCGCGGCGCAACTCCCCGAGACGATCGCCTCGCTCGATGCGCAGACGTTCCGGGACTATGAAGTCATCGCCGTCGACGACGGCTCCGGGGACGGGACGTTCGAGGTGCTCTACGACTGGGCGCGGCGGGACGGGCGGGTGCGCGTGCTGCGCTCGCCCGCCCGCGGCCTCGTCGCCGCGCTCGCGACCGGCCTCGCGACCGCGCGCGGGGTGTTGGTCGCCCGCATGGACGCCGACGACATCGCGGCGCCGACCCGCCTCGAGAAGCAGGTCGCCCTGCTCGATGCCCGCCCCGGCGTCGCCGCGTGCGGCACCCGTGTGCGCTACTTCCCCGATGCCGTCGTCCGCGACGGCGCCCGCCGCTACGCGCGCTGGCTGAACGCGCTCGTCGAGCCCGACGCCATCGCCCGCGACATCTTCGTCGAGTGCCCGATCGCGCACCCCGCGCTGATGGCGCGGCGCTCCGCGCTCCTGGCCGTCGGCGGCTACCGCGACATGGGGTGGCCCGAGGACTACGACCTCGTGCTCCGCCTCTGGGCCGCCGGCCACCGCCTGGCCAACGTCCCCGAGGTGCTGCTGCACTGGCGCGAGGGGGCGGACCGCGCCTCGCGGACGGATCCGCGGTACGCGCCCGACGCGTTCCGCCGCTGCAAGGTGCACCATCTGCGGCGCACGCTGCTGGCGGGGCGGGAGGGCGCGGTGGTGTGGGGCGCCGGCCCGGTCGGCAAGGCGTTCGCCCGCGAGCTGATCGCCCAGCGCGTGCCGGTTCGTGCCTTCGTCGACCTCGATCCGCGGAAGATCGGGCAGACGATCCACGACGCGCCGGTCGTCGCACCGGCCGAGGTGGGCCGGTTCGACGGCGCGTTCGTGCTCGCGGCGGTCGGGCAGGCGGGGGCGCGGGCGGAGATCCGGGCGGAGCTGGCGCGAAGCGGGCGGGTCGAGCTGGAGGATTTCTGCGCGGTCGCGTGAGGCGGCGCGCGCTTCGCGCGCGCCGGGAGCCGCGCCGCCTTGGCCGCCGGCCGCGTTTGCGCCGGCGGTACCGCTGGGCTGCCGGTCCCGCGTTCGTCGGGGCGCGGGGAGCCGGCGGCTTGCGCCGCCGGGGAGCGGGGCCTGCGGCCCCGGGAGCGGCGCTTCGCGCCGGGACGTCCGCTTCGCGGCCGGGGGCGCCGGCTGACGCCGGCGGGGGCGGCGGCGCCTGCGGCGCCGGCCGGGGGGCGGCGCGCTTCGGGCGCGCCGGGACGGCTGGGACAGGCCCAGGCGTTCGGGCTGCCACCGCGGCGCTGCACGCAGTACAGCCGCCGCCCCCGCGGCGCAAAGCGCCGCGCCCCCCGGGCGCGCAGCGCCCGCCCCCGGGGCCGCAGGCGCCGCCCCGGCCGCGCCAGCGGCCGCTCCCGCCGGCCGCCAGGCCGGCGTTCCCGGGCCAACGGCCCGCTCCCGGCGGCGCCAGCCGCCGCTCCCGGCGGCGGCGCCCCCTACGTCCGCACCCGCGCCGCCAACACCAGCGCCGCCGCCGTGAACACCGCGTTCGGCAGCCACGCCGCGAGAGCTGGCGGCAGCGTGCCGCTGGCGC
>DASVDG010000126.1:0-16984 GCA_036381255.1 Longimicrobiales bacterium
ACCGCACGCCCGGACCTCACGACTCGCCACCGTCAATGCCACCGCAACACCGGCGGCGCGCACGCCGGCCGCACCCGCGCCGGCGCCCCGTTACCAGACGCCGGATGCCCCCCACGAATTCACCTTCACCCGCGCCATCTATTCCTCCTCCAGCCGCCGACGCTGGCGCGGCGGTCGCAGTTGGGCCACCGACTATCCCAAGGCCGACCGCCAGTTCATCCTCCTGATCCAGCGACTGGTCGGGTTCGACATTGCCCCGGACGAGAACGCGATCCGCCTGGACGACCCCGAGCTCCGCCGCTACCCGTTCCTCTACGCCGTCGAGGTCGGCCGCATGTCGCTGACGGAGGCGGAGGTGGAAGGACTGAGAAGCTATCTGCTCGCCGGCGGATTCCTCGTCGTCGACGACTTCTGGGGCAGCGACGAGTGGGCGAACTTCGAGCGCGAGATCCGGCGTGTCCTGCCGGAGTACCCGATCGTCGACCTGCCGCCGGATCATCCGATCTACGGCACGTTCTACGAGATCGAGGAGGTGCTCCAGGTCCCGAACATCGGGAACGCGATCCGGGGCCGGCGGACTTGGGAGAGAGACGGGTACGTCCCGATCGTCCGTGGGATCCACGACGCGGAGGGGCGGCTGATGGTGCTGATCAACTGGAACACGGACCTCGGCGACGCCTGGGAGTGGGCCGAGCACCCGGGCTACCCACTGCGCTATTCGTCGTACGCGTACGAGCTGGGCACGAACATGATCCTGTACGGGATGAGTCGGTGAGGGCGTGAGCGACGTCGCGCGCGGCGCGTCCGCCGGGCGCGGCTCGCCGCGCGTGGTCTCCGCGGCGCCGTCGCAGCCGCGCCGTCCCCGCCACGCATTCGCCGCCACCGCCGATACCGCGGCCGCGGCCGTAATCGAGGACCCTGGACCGCATGTTCGAATTCCTCTTCAAGTACCGCCCCGTCCTCTTCGAGCGCGGGGACTTCAGCCTCGCCGCGCCGTGGCCGGTCGCGGCGGCGGCGCTCGTCGTGCTCATGCTCGCGGCGCCGATGCTGTTGAGCTACGCGCGCGCCGGCGCGGCCGGCCGCCTCGAGCGCGCCGCGCTGGCCGCGCTCCGCCTCGCCGCGCTCGCCGTCGTGCTCTTCTGCCTGCTCCGCCCGATGCTCGTGGTCTCGACGACGGTGCCGCAGCGCAACTTCGTCGGCGTGTTGCTCGACGACTCGCGCAGCATGCGCGTCGCGGACCTGGACGGCGGCCGGTTGCGGGCGGACTTCGCGGCGGAGGCGTTCGCGCCGGGCGCGGAGCTGCGCGACGCGCTCGCCGACCGCTTCGCGCTCCGGTTCTTCCGCTTCGCGAACGCCGCGGACCGGGTCGAGGACCCGGCGGCACTGCGTTTCGACGGCACCCAGACCCGCATCGCCCGCGCGCTGGAGCGAGCGCGGCAGGAGCTGGCCGGCGTGCCGCTCGCGGGTCTCGTCGTCGTCACCGACGGCGCGGACAACGCCCGCGAGCCGCTGACGGAGACGCTGCTCGCGCTGCGCGCGGCGGGCGTGCCGGTTTACACGGTCGGGCTCGGCCGGCCGTCGCTCGAACGCGACGTCGAGCTCGGGCGCGTCGACCTGCCGGCGTCGGTGCTGCGCGGCGCGTCGCTCGCGGTCGACGTCGTCGTCACGCACGCGGGGTACGGCGGCCGCACGGTGCCGGTGATCGTCGAGGACGAGGGGCGGATCGTCGCGGAGCGGGAGGTCGAGCTGCGGGGCGACGGCGAGCCGGCGACGGTGCGCGTCGCGTTCACCGCGGAGGAGGCCGGGCCGCGTCGCCTGCGCGTGCGCGTCCCGCCGCAGCCGGGCGAGACCGTCGCCGAGAACAACGGGCGCGACGTGCTGCTCCAGGTCGTCGACCGGCGCGAGAAGATCCTGTACTTCGAGGGCGAGCCGCGCTTCGAGGTGAAGTTCATCCGCCGCGCGGTGCACGACGACCCGAACCTCCAGGTCGTGGTGCTCCAGCGCGTCGCGGACGGGAAGTTCATCCGGCTGGACGTCGACGACCCTGCGGAGCTGCGCGCGGGGTTCCCGACGACGCGCGAGGAGCTGTTCGCGTACCGCGGGCTGATCCTGGGGAGCGTCGAGGCGAGTTTCTTCACGCACGACCAGCTCCAGATGATCGCGGACTTCGTCTCGCAGCGCGGCGGCGGGCTGCTCGCGCTCGGCGGGCGGCGCGCGCTCGGCGCCGGCGGCTACGCGGGCACGCCCGTCGCCGATGCGCTGCCGGTCTACCTCGATGCGGAGCGCGAGGCGGGCATCTCGTTCGCGGAGCTGAAAGTCGAGCCGACGCGCGCCGGCCGCGGCCACGCCGCGCTCCGCCTCGCCGCGGACGACGCCGCCTCGCTCGAGCGCTGGGAAGCGCTCCCCGCGCTCACGTCGCTGAACCCGGTGCGGCGGGTCAAGCCCGGCGCGACCGCGCTGCTCGTCGGCCGCGGCGATGGCGGCGAGCGCGTCATCCTCGCCGCGCAGCGCTTCGGCCGCGGCAAGGCGATCGCGTTCCCGGTGCAGGACTCGTGGCTCTGGCAGATGCACGCCGACGTCCCGCTCGACGACCCGAGCCACGAGACGTTCTGGCGGCAGATGCTGCGCTGGCTCGTCGCCGACGTGCCGGACCCCGTCGCCGCGACGCTGCCGCGCGACCACGTCGAACCCGGCGCGCCGGTCGAGCTCCTCGCCGACGTCGCCGATTCCGCGTACCTCGGCGTCAACGACGCCCGCGTCACCGCCCGCGTCCGTGCGCCCGACGGCACGGAGACGACGATCCCGCTCGACTGGACCGTCGACCGCGACGGCCGCTACCGCGGCACGTTCGCCACGACGCTGGAAGGCCTCTACGAGATCCGCGTCGAAGCCGAGCGGGGAGGGAGGGCGATCGGTCACGACGTCGCCTGGCTCCGCGCGGCGCCGAGCGACGCCGAGTACTTCGAGGCCGGGATGCGCGAGCCGCTGCTCCGCCGCATCGCCGAGGAGACCGGCGGCCGCTTCTACACCCCGGCCGACGTCGCCGCGCTGCCCGAGGACATCACGTACACCGGCGCCGGCACGGCCGTGGTGGAAGAGCACGACCTGTGGGACATGCCCGCGATCTTCCTGACGCTGCTGACCCTGCTCGCCACCGAATGGCTCTGGCGCCACCGGAGGACCCTGCCATGACCACCCACCCCCGTAAACGTTCCCGTTCCCGTTCCCGGATTGCACGCACGCATACACATACACATACGCATACGCATGCCCCTGCCCCCACCCCGTCCCACCCCCGGCACGGGAACGGGCACGAGAACGGACACGGGAACGGGCACGGGAACGGGAACGCGCCCCAGCACGCACCCCAGCACGCACCCCAGCACGCGCTCCAGCACGACTCCCAGAACGGGCTCCGCCACGCCCCCCGCTCCCTGCGCCTTGCCCTCTCGCTGCTCCTCTCCTGCCCCGCGCTCGCCGCCGCCCAGCAGGTGCTGATCGTCGCCGGCCTCGGCGGCGAGGCATCGTACCGCGACGCATTCTACGAGTGGGGCGCCGCCATGGCCGACGCCGCCCGCACCCGCTACGGCCTCCCGGATTCCAGCGTGATCTTCCTCGCCGAGCGCCCCGCCCACGACCCCGCGCGCATCGACGCCCGCTCGACGAAGGCCGAAGTCGAGCGCGCGATCGCGGGCATCGCCGCCCGCTCAGCCCCCGGCGACCGCGTGCTGATCCTGCTGATCGGCCACGGCAGCGCCGCCGGCGGCGACCCGCGGCTCAACCTCCCCGGCCCGGACCTGACCGCCGCGGAGCTGGCCGTGCTCCTCGAGCGGCTGGCGGATCGTGAGGTCGCCGTCGTGAACGCCGCCAGCGCGAGCGGCGCGTTCCTGGAGCCGCTGGCGGCGGAGGGGCGCGTCGTCGTGACGGCGACGCGCAACGCCGCGGAGCACAACGAGACGCTCTTCGCGCGGCACTTCGTGGACGCCTACGCCGGCGACGGTGCGGATGCCGACCGTGACGGCCGTGTCACGCTCTTCGAGGCGTTCGACTACGCGCGCCGCGAGGTCGCGCGGGCGTACGAGCGCGAGAACCGGCTGCAGACCGAGCACGCGCTGCTCGACGGCGACGGCGACGGCGCGGGGAGCCGCGAGCCGACGCCGGCGGACCCGGACGGCCGCGCGGCGCACGCGTTCGTGCTCGAGCCGTCGCCCGCGGACGCGGCGCCGGACGACCCGGCGCTGCGGCGGCTGCTCGAGCGGCAGCGCGCGCTCGAACGTCGCGTCGCCGAGCTGCGCGCGGCGAAGGACACGATGGACGCCGCGACCTACCAGCGCGAGCTGGAGCGGGTGCTGCTGGAGCTGGCGGAGACCGGGCGCGCGATCCGGGACCGGCGCGGAGGTGGGGGGTGAGGGGCGGGGTGGGCGGCCGGTCCGCGGTGCTCGCGTCGTTCGCGCTTCCGGCGCTGCTGCTGGCCGCCGCGGCCGCCTGCGCGCAGACCGCGCCTACGCTCGACGCCGGCCGCGCCGCGCTGCGCGAGGGCCGCTACGACGAGGCGATCGGGATCTTCCGGAGGCTGGTGGAGCGCGCGGCACGGGCGGACGCCGCGGCGCCGGACACGGCGGCGGCCGAGCGGCCGCGTGATGCGGCGCGAGCCGCGGCGACCGGCCGTGTCACGACTTCCGGCGCCACGCCCGCCGCCGGCGCCGCGCCGGCCGCCGCCGCGATCGCCGCCCGCCGCGCCCTGGTCCGCGCGCTCCTCGAGGTCGGCCGCTACGACGAGGCCGAGGCCGTCGCCCGGAAGGGCGCCGCCGCCACGCCCGAGCTGGCCGCGACGCTGGGCGACGTCCTGCTGCGCCGCGGGAAGCGGGCCGAGGCCGAGCGCGCGTTCCGCCGCGCGGTCGACGCCGGCGCGACCGACCGTCTCACCGCCGAACTGCGCCTGGCCGAGCTACAGTACGACCGCGGCGAGCGCGAGGCGGCGCGTCGCGCGTTCGACCGCTTCATCGACGTCTACAACGCGGCCGCGCCGGGCGCGCTCTCGGCGTCCGACCTGATCGCCATCGGCCATGCGGTCCGGCGGCTGGGCGCGGACGACCCCGCGCTGTTCCGCGACGCACTGCGCGCCTATGACGAGGCCGCGGCGGCCGACCCCGTCGCCCACGAGCCTCGGCTGCTCGCGGCCGAGCTGTTCCTCGAGAAGTACAACAGCGCGGACGCGCGCGCCGGCTTCCGCGAGGTGCTGGCGGTGAACCCGCGCCACCCCCGCGCGCTGGTCGGGCTCGCGCGGGTCATGGAGTTCGACGGCGAGCCCGGCGCCGGCGACGTCGCCCGGCGGGCGCTCGAGACGAACCCGAACTCCGTCGCGGCTCGCGTGCTGCTCGCGCGGCTGCGGCTCGCCGCGGAGGACTTCGCGGGCGCGGCGGAGGAGGCGGAGCGCGCGCTCGCGGTCGACCCGACGTCGCCGACGGCGCTCGCCGTGCTGGCCGGCGCCCGGCGGCTGGCCGGCGACGCCGCGGGGTTCGACGCCGTCGTCGCGCAGGCGGACGCGCTGTACCCGGGCTCCGCGGCGCTGCTCGCGGCGGTCGCGGAGCTGGCGGCGCGCAACCGCGACTACCGCGGCGCGGTCGCGCTGGCGACGCACGCGCTCGAGCGCGACCCGACGTCGCCGCGCGCGCTCGGCGTGCGCGGGATCAACCGCCTGCGGATCGGCGCCATGGCCGAGGGGCGCGCGGATCTGGAGACGGCCTTCGCGCGCGATCCGTACAACGTCTGGTACAAGAACACGCTCGACCTGCTGGACGCGCTCGCCGCGTACGAGGTGCGGGCGACGGAGCACTTCCGGCTGGTGCTGCACCCCGGCGAGGCGGCGCTGCTGGCGCCGTACGCGGGGGCGCTGGCGGAGGAGGCGTACGCGGCGCTGGCCGCGCGCTACGGGACCGCGCCGGACGGGCCGATCCGCATCGAGCTATTCCCGCGCCACGCGGACTTCTCCGTGCGCACCGTGGGACTCGTCGGGATGGGCGCGCTCGGCGTCTCCTTCGGCGACGTCCTCGCCATGGACTCGCCCGCGGCGCGCGAGCGCGGCACGTACAACTGGGGCGCGACGTTGTGGCACGAGACCGCGCACGCGTTCCACCTGGCGATGACCGGCAACCGCCTGCCGCGGTGGCTCGCGGAGGGGCTGGCGGTCCGCGAGGAGCGGCGCGCGCGGCCGGGGTGGGGCGCCGACCCGGACCTCTCGTTCCTTGCCGCGCTCGACGCCGGCCGCCTCGTCCCCGCCAGCCGGCTGAACGACGCGATCGTCCGGCCCGAGTACCCCGGGCAGGTCCAGCACGGCTATTACCAGGCGTCGCTCGTCGTCGAGTGGATCGAGGCCGAGCACGGCTTCCCGGCCGTCCTCGCGCTGCTCCGCGCCTTCGCCGGCGGCGCCGATACCGACGACGCGCTGCGCGAGGCGCTCGGCATGGAGCGCGACGCGTTCGACGCCGCGTTCGACCGCTGGCTCCGGCGGCGATTCGCCGCGCCGCTCGCCGCGCTGGACGGCCGCGACGGCCTGCCGGCGCTCCTCGAGCGCGCCCGCGAACGGCTCGACGCCGGCGATGCCGACGCGGCCGTCGCCGACCTCGAGCGCGTGGTCGCCGTCGCGCCCGACCTCGGCAGCCCGGCCGGCCCCTGGGCGCTCCTCGCCCGTGCGCACCTCGCGCGCGGCGACACCGCGGCCGCGACAGAGGCGCTCAAGCGCCACGCCGCCATCGACGAGACCGCCTACGACGCGCTCCTCGCGCTCGCCGCGCTGCACGAGCGCCTCGGCGACCCGCGCGGCGCCGCGGCCACGCTCGAGCGCGCGCTGTGGATCGACCCCGACGACCCGGCGCTCCACGAGCGGCTCGCCGGGCTCCACGCCGCCGCCGGCGACGCGGCCGGCGTGGTGCGCGCGCGCCGCGCGATCCTCGCGCTCGGGCCCGTCGACCGCGCCGGCGCCCACTACCGCCTCGCCCTCGCGCTCCGCGATGCCGGCGAGACGGCCGCCGCGCGCCGGGAAGTGCTCCGCGCCCTCGAAATCGCGCCGGCGTTCGCGGAGGCGCAGGAGCTGCTGCTCGAGCTGACGCCCGCACGGGGAGGGCGGCGGTGAGGGGGCGGGGAGCGGACCGGCGCGTGCGCACGCACGGCGCGAGTGCGCGGCGCACGCCGCGCGCGGGCGGCGCGGGCGCGACGGTGGTTGCGAGTGTCGCCGCCATCGCGTGCGTGACCGTGATCGCCATGGCCGCGCTCGCGAACCGGCGCCGTGGCACGGAAGCCGAAAGCACCGCCGCCGCCCGGCACGCCGCCGCCGCGACGGTGCAGGACCCCGTCCCCTACGACGGCCGCTTCACCTTCGCGCGGATCCGGTACACGCCGGCCGCGCGCGGATTCCGCGGCTTTGGCTGGGGCCGGAGCGGCCGCGAGCCGCCGTGGGCGCACGACTACCCGCGCGCCGAGCGCAACCTGATGACGATCCTGGACGAGATCACGGCGATCGAGCCGTACCGCGACGGCGGCGCCATCGTGGACGCGGACGACCCGGCGCTGTTCCGCTACCCCGTCGCCTACCTTTCGGAGGCCGGGTACTGGGAGCCGAGCGACGCAGAGGTCGAGGCGCTGCGCGCGTACCTGCGCAAGGGCGGGTTCCTCATCTTCGACGATTTCGGCGGCCGCGATTGGTTCAGCTTCGAGGCGGCGATGCGGCGGGTGCTGCCGGGGCTCGAGATCGTCCGGCTCGACGCGTCGCACCCGATCTTCCACGCGTTCTTCGACATCGAGTCGCTCGACATCGTGCACGGCTACCGCGGCCGGCCCGTGTTCCTCGGCATCTTCGAGGACAACGACCCGGAGAAGCGGCTGCTCGCGATCATCAACTACAACACCGACATCGGCGATTACTGGGAGTGGTCGGACACCGGCTTCCTGCCGATCGACCTCTCCAACGAAGCGTACAAGCTCGGCGTGAATTACATCGTGTACGCGCTGACCCACTGAGGGGGTACGATTGACGACCTCGACGAAGGAACCCCGGGAGCTGGAATCGCAGGAGGACATCGAGCTGGCCGACCGGATGCGCCACGGCCGGGAGCAGATCCTGGCCGAGCTGCGCAAGCTCATCGTCGGCCAGGACGAGGTGGTCGAGCAGGTGCTGCTCACGCTCTTCGTCGGCGGGCACAGCCTGCTGATCGGCGTGCCGGGGCTGGCCAAGACGCTGCTGGTCCACACCATGGCCCGGGTGCTGGACCTGAAATTCAGCCGCATCCAGTTCACGCCGGACCTGATGCCGTCCGACATCACGGGGACGGACATCATCCAGGACGACCCGGAAACGGGCCGGCGGCGGATGGTGTTCCTGCCGGGCCCGGTCTTCGCGAACATCGTGCTGGCGGACGAGATCAACCGCACGCCGCCGAAGACGCAGTCGGCGCTGCTCGAGGCGATGCAGGAGCGCCGGGTCACGATCCAGGGCCGGACCTACGAGCTGGAGCCGCCGTTCCACGTCTTCGCGACGCAGAACCCGATCGAGCTGGAGGGCACGTATCCGCTCCCGGAGGCGCAGCTCGACCGGTTCATGTTCGAGATCCGGATCGAGCACCTGCCGGAGGAGGAGGAGCTCGAGGTCGTCCGCGCGACGACGGCGGTGCAGGAGCCGGAGTTCCGCCACGTCGTGACCGGCCCGGAGCTGGTCGCGTTCCAGCGGCTGGTCCGCCGGGTCCCGGCCGCGGACGCGGTGATCCGCTACGCGCTCGCGTTGACGCGCGCGACGCGACCGCCGGCGGAGGACGGGCGCGGCGGCACGGGCGCCGGCGCCGCGACGGACGGCAAGCGCGGCGCGGCGGGCGGGAAGCGCCGCGCCGACGGGAGCCGCGGCGACGACGCGCCGGCGCTCGACTTCATCCGCGACTGGGTGTCGTACGGCGCCAGCGTCCGCGCCGCGCAGTACCTGATGCTCGGCGCGAAGGCGCGGGCGATCACGCACGGCCGCTACCACGCGAGCTTCGAGGACGTCCGCGCGCTGGCCCGGCCGGTGCTGCGCCACCGCATCCTCACGAACTTCCACGCGCAGTCCGAGCGGGTCACGACAGACATGATCATCGACCGGCTGCTCGAGGCGGTGCCGATGCCGAGGTCGGGGCTGTGAGCGCGCGGGCGGGCGCGGGCGCGGCCGTGGGAGGGGCGCCGCCCGACCCGCGCGGCGACGGCGGAGGCACGGGCCGATGACGGCGCGTGCGGCGGCGCGCCCGGGCGCGCGGTTCATCGACCCCGCGACGCTCGCGCGGATCGGCAACCTCGAGCTGGTCGCGAAGACGGTCGTCGACGGCTTCATCGCGGGGCTGCACCGCGCGCCGTACCTCGGGCTCTCGCTCGACTTCGCGGAGCACCGCGCCTACCACCCCGGCGACGACGTGCGGCGCATCGACTGGCGGCTCTACGCGCGCACGGACCGCTACCACGTGAAGGAGTACGAGGCGGACACGAACGCGGACTTCACGGTCGTGCTCGACGTCTCCAGGTCGATGGGGTACGCGAGCGGCGGCATCTCGAAGCTCGACTACGCGCGCTGCCTCGCGGCGACGCTGACGTACTTCTCGCACCGGCAGCGCGACCGGGTCGGGATGGTCGCGTTCGCGGACGACGTCGTCGAGCGGGTGCCGCCGTCCGCGCGGCACCTCGACGCGGTGCTCCACGCGCTGGACCGGCTCGAGCCGGCGCGCCGCGGCGCGCTCGCCGCGCCGCTGCGCCGCGTGGCCGAGACGCTGAAGCGGCGCGGGGTCGTCGTCGTCGTGTCCGACTTCTACGAGGAGCCGGAGTCCGCGGTCGCGGCGGTGCGCCGGCTCCGCGGCCGCGGCGGCGACGTCATTGTCTTCCACGTGCTCGACCCGGCGGAGCTCGAGTTCCCGTTCGACCGCGCGGCGACGTTCCGGGACCTGGAGAGCGGCGAGCGGATCCCGGTCGTGCCGACCGAGCTGCGCGCGCGCTACCGCGAGCTGATCGAGGCGCACACGGCGGCGCTCGCCCGCCGCTTCGCCGACGACGGCATCGACTACGCGCTGCTGAACACCGCCACGCCGTTGGACCACGCGCTGTTCGGCTACCTCTCGGCGCGGCACCGGCTGTCGAGGGTGCGATGAGCTTCCTCGCGCCCGCGTTCCTGTTCGGCCTGGCCGCGCTCGCGGTGCCGGTCATCGTGCACCTCACGCAGCGGCACCGGAAGGACGTGGTCGAGTTCCCGTCGCTGATGTTCCTCGAGCGGATCCCGTACCGCGCGGTGCGGCGCCAGCGGCTCCGGCACCGGGCGCTGTTCGGATTGCGCTGCCTGGCCATCATCCTGCTGGCGGCGGCGTTCGCGCGGCCGTTCCTGGACCGGCCGGGCGCCGCGCTCGCGCCCGCGGCCGAGGCGCGCGAAGTCGTGATCCTGCTCGACCGCTCCTGGAGCATGGGCGCCGCCGGCCGGTGGGCCGCGGCGCGCGCCGCGGCCCGGCGCGTCGTCGCCGGCCTCGGTGCGGAGGACCGCGCGTCGCTCGTCGTCTTCGACGAGGCCGCGCACGAGATCGTCGCCGCGACATCGGACGGCGCCCGGCTGCTGGCCGCGCTCGACACGCTGGCCGTCGGCTCGCGGGCGACGCGCTACGCACCCGCGCTCCGGCTCGCCGCCCGCATCCTCTCGGTTTCGCGGCGCCCGCGCCGCGAGGCGGTGCTCGTCTCCGACTTCCAGCGGCGCGGCTGGGACGCGGCCGAGGCGGCGCGGCTCCCCGCCGGCGCCGCGCTCGTCCCGATCGACGTCGCCGCCGGCGGCGAGACCGCGAACGTGGCGGTCGCGGGCGTCGCGTTCCGCCGCGAGAGCGCCGCGCGCGGCGAGCGCGTGCGGGCGACGGCGCGGCTCGTGAACGCCGGCGCCACGCCGGTGCGCGGCCTCGCCGTCGCGCTCGAGCTGGACGGCCGCGAGGTCCGCTCGCGCCTCGTCGACGTCCCCGCGCACGGCGCCGCGGCGGTCGAGTTCGAGCCGTTCGTCCTGGCCGGCGCGCCGGTCCGCGGCGCCGTCCGCATCGACGACGGCGCGCTCCCCGCCGACGACGCGTTCCGCTTCGTTCTCGCGCCCGGCCAGGCGCTGCCGGTCCTGATCCTGGACGGCGCCGACCCGGACGCGAGCCTGTACCTGCGGCGCGCGCTCGCCATCGGCGAGGCGCCCGGGTTCGCGGTGGAGGCGAAGCCCGCGCGGCGGCTGCGCGCGGCCGACCTCGACGGCCGCGCGGTCGTGGTGCTGAACGGCGCGCGGTGCCCCGGCGGCGCGGCGGGGCGGGGGCTGCGGCAGTGGGTCGAGGCCGGCGGCGGGCTCGTCGTCGCGCTGGGCGAGTCCAGCCGCATGCCCGCGGCGGAGCTGGCCGCGCTGCTCCCGGGCACGTTCGGCGCGCCCGTCGACCGCGACGTCGGCGGCACGCTCGGCCGCATCGACTTCGGCCACCCGGTCTTCGAGCCGTTCGCCGCGCCGCGCAGCGGCGACTTCTCTTCGGCCCGCTTCTGGCGGGTGCGCCCGGTCGCGCCGGCGGATTCCGCCACGGTCCTCGCCCGTTTCGACGACGGCGCCGCCGCGCTCGTCGAACGCCGCGTCGGCCGCGGCCGCGTGCTCCTCTGGGCGTCCACGCTCGACGCATTCTGGAACGATCTCGCGCTCCAGCCGGTGTTCCTGCCGTTCGTGCACGGGCTCGTCCGGCACGCCGCGGGGCGCGAGGAGGCGCGGCCGTTCTTCACCGTCGGCCAGGCGCTCGACGTCGACGCGTGGCGCGAGGCGCTCGCGGGCGGGCGGGCGGCCGAAGCGGCCCGCGCGACGCCCGCCGTCGTCCGCACGCCGGCCGGCCGTCGCATCCCGCTCGAGCCCGGCACGGCGCCCCGGCTCGTCACGCTGGACGAGCACGGCTTCTACGAGGTGCGCGAGGGCGAGCGCGGCGATGGTGCGGCCCACGTCGTCGCCGTCAACGTCGACCCGACCGAGGCGGACCCGGCCGCGCTCGACCCGCAGGAGCTGGCCGCCGCCGTGACCGCCCCCGGCGAGGCGGCGGTCGCGGCGCAGGCGGAGTCGCCGCCCGCCGACCGCGAGCGCAGCCAGCGCGCGTGGTGGTACCTCCTCGCCGCCGCGCTCGCGCTGCTCGCCGCGGAGCCGGTCGTCGCGAACCGGCTGGCACGAGGGGTTTGATCCACGATGACGGGGAACGCCTTCCAGGCGACGAGCGGAGGCGGGGGCGTCGCCCGGAAGCGACCCTGCTTTTGCGGAGCGAGCGCAGCGAGCGGAGGCGGTCGCGCAGGGCGACGCCCCCGCCGGAGCGGTGCCGGCGCAGCGCACGCCCACGGGAACCGGCTGATGCAGATCGAACTGCAACCGGGGATGACACGATGAACGGCCAAACGGAGCGCACACGGGCGGAGCTGAGGCGGATCATCCGCAAGGCGCGGCGGCGCTGGCGCGTGCGGACGCTCCTGCGCGGCGCGGCGGTCGTGCTGCCGATCGCGCTCGCCGCCACGCTCGTCGCAGCGCTCGGGCTCGAACGCGCCGCGTTCGCACCCGGCTGGATTGCCGCGTTCCGCGTCGTCACCGCCCTCGTCCTCGCCGCGGCCGTCGCGCGATTCCTTGTGCTGCCGCAGCTCCGCCGCATCGACGACGCGCGCGTCGCGTTGTACCTCGAGGAGCACGAGCCGTCGCTGGAGGCCGCGCTCGTGAGCGCCGTGGAGCTGAGCGACGACGCCGGCCCCGTCGCACGCGTCGGCGGCGCGGCGGGTGGCTCGGGCGGTGGCGATGAGCTCGCCGGCCCCCCCGTCCACGCGGGTGGCACAGGCGGTGACGCAGGCGTCGGCGATGCGGCGGGCCGCTCGGGTGGCGCCGCGGACGGCGCCGCTGCGCCAGCCCGCTCGCCCGCGCTGGTGCGCCGGCTGGTCGAGCAGGCGGTCGAGCGCGCGCACGCCGTCGACGACGGCCGCTGGGTCGGCGTGCGCGAGCTGCGCCTCTCCGCGACCGGGCTCGTGGCGACGCTCGCGTTCGCGCCGCTCCTCTTCCTGCTCGGCCCCGACTTCCTGCGCCACGGTGCGGCCGCGGTGCTCTTCCCGTGGCGCGAGGCCGCGGCGGCGGTGCCGTACCGCATCGCCGTCGTGCCGGGCGACACGACCGTCGCGCGCGGCGCGGACGCGCGCGTCGCGGCGCGGCTGCACGGCTCCGCCGCCGGCGATGTCGCGCTCCTCGTCCGCACCGGCGACGGCGCCGGCTTCGAGCGCATCCCGATGGCGCCCGCCGCGGATTCCGGCGCGTTCGAGGCGTTCCTCTTCGATCTCGAGCAGCCGGCCGACTACTTCGTCGAGGCCGACGGCGTGCGCTCGGCGGTGCACCGCATCGACGTCGCCGACCTGCCGTTCGCCCGCCGCCTCGACCACGAGTACCGGTTCCCCGCGTACACCGGCCTGCCGCCGCGCATCATCGAGGACGCGGCCGACATCGCCGCGCTGCGCGGGACGACGGTGCGGTTCCGGGTCTGGACGACGGCGCCAGCGCCGGCAGGGCGGATCGTGCTGGACGACGGGCGGACGTTCGAGCTGGTGGCGGGGGCGGGCGCGGGGCCCGACTCGGGCCCGGCCGGCGCGCGGTCCGGTGCTGCCTCAGCTTCCCCGGGCGCCGGCACCACGGGCGCGGGCGGCGTAGCCGGCGCTCTGCCCGACGCGGGTGCGCCCGGTGCCCCCGGCGTCGCCGCGCCGCTCGTCGGCGCGATCCCGATCGACCGCGCCGGCCACTACCGCATCGAGCTGGTCGGCCCGGACGGCGCCTGGGTCGCCGGCTCGCCGCGCCACGCGATCGACGTGCTCGAGGACCGGCCGCCGTCGGTCTCGTTCGAGCGCCCCGGCCGCGACACGCGCGCGACCGCGATCGACGAGCTCTTCCTCGAGGCGCGCGGCGTCGACGACTACGGCATCGCCCGCCTCGAGCTGGTCTACGCCGTGAACGGCGGCGAGGAGCGGGTGGTCGCGCTGTACGAGGCCGACGGGCGCGCCCTCGCGGAGGTCTCCGCCGGGCACACGCTCTACCTCGAGGAGATCGCGCTCGAGCCCGGCGACGTCATCGCCTACTGGGCCCGCGCCGCCGACGACCCCCGCGCCGGCCGCCGCGAGCCGGTGACGAGCGACATCTACTTCGTCCGCATCCGCCCGTTCCGCCGCGACTACCGCGCCGCCGAGCAGGCGCCCGCCGTGCCGGGCGGCGCGGGGATGGGCGGCGCGGAGGCGGAGCTGTCGGACCGGCAGCGCGAGATCGTCGCCGCGACGTTCAACCTGGTGCGCGACCGCGGACGCTACACGGAGGACGAGTGGGGCGAGCACGTCACGACGGTCACGCTCGCGCAGTCGCGGCTGCGCGAGGAGGTCGAGTCGCTCGTCGGCCGAATGCGCTCGCGTGGGATCCTGTCCGCCGACTCCGCGTTCGAAGCGATCGTCGCCCACCTCGACAGCGCCGCGGCCGCGATGCGCGACGCGGAGCGCCGGCTCTCGGACCGCGAGGCGGACGACGCGCTGCCGCCGGAGCAGCGCGCGCTCCAGCGGCTCCAGCGCGCGGAGGAGGTCTACCGCGAGGTGCAGGTCGCGCTCGGCGGGCAGCCGGCCGGCGCCGGCGGGCCCGGCCCGGACGCCGAGGAGCTGGCCGACCTCTTCGAACTCGAGATGGACCGGCTCCGCAACCAGTACGAGGCGGTCCAGCGCGGCCGCGAACAGGAGCGCGACGCGCGGCTCGACGAGACGCTCGAACGCCTCAAGGAGCTGGCCCGCAGGCAGCAGCAGGCGGCCGAGCGGCAGCGTCGCCTCGCGCGCGAGCAGCAGGGCGTGGCCGGCGGCGCCGGCGCCGATGCGCAGCGACGCCTGGCCGAGGAGGTCGAGGAGGAGGCGCGCCGTCTCGAGCGGCTCGCCCGCGACGACCCGCGGCACGCCGGCGCACTCGAGGAGACCGCGCGGCGGCTGCGCGAAGCCGCCGAGGCGATGCGCCGCGCCGCCGCGGACCCGTCCGGCGCGGGCGCGCGAGCCGCCGCCGAACGGCTCGAGGCGGCCCGTCGCCTCCTCGAGCGCGACCGCGCCGACCGCCTCGTCCGCGACGCGGAAGACGCCGCCCGCCGCGCCGAACGCATCGCCGAAGCGCAGCGCGCGATCGAGCGGGACGTCGCCGACCTCGACCTGGCCCACGGCGCCGACGCCGGCCGCATCCGCGAGCTCATGGAGCGCAAGGACCGCCTCGAACGGGACGTCGCCGACCTCGAGCGCGAGCTCGACCGCCTCGCCGCCGACGCGACCCGCGAGGGGCTCGACGCCGCCGACAGCCTCCGCGCCGCCGCCGGCGCGATCCGCGACGACAAGATCAAGGAGGAGATCCGCTACTCGAAGGGCGTGCTCGGGACCGGCGACGAGCGCTACGCCGGGGCGTTCGAGCGCGAGATCGCCGGCGACCTCGAAGCGCTCCGCGACCGCGTCGCCGACGCGGCGCGCGCCGCCGCGGAGGCCGGCGCCGAGGCGAGCCGCGAGGCCGCGACGCTCGACCGCGCCCGCCGCCTCGCCCTCGGCATGGAGACGCTCGGCGAACGGCTCGGCGAGCGCATCGAGGAGGACCGGGCGGCGCGCCGGCTCGGACCGCCACGCGAGGCCGGGTCGCGCGACCCGGCCGCCGCCGGCCGGCCGGCGCCGCTCTCCCCCGACGAGATCCGCCAGTTCCGCCGCGAGGCGCGCGAGCGCATCGCCGATGCCGAAGCGCTCCGCCAGCAGCTCGCCCGCGACGGCCGGGACGTCGACGCGCTCTCCCGCATCATCGCGCAGATGCGCGCGCTCGACTCCAGCCGCATCTACGCCGACCCAGCCGAGATCGACCGGCTCCGGACCCTCATCATCGAAGGGCTCAAGCGCTTCGAGTTCGGCCTGCGCCGCGAGCTGCTCGGCAACGACGACGGCCGCGTCTTCGTCCCCGGCGCCGGCCAGGTCCCGGCCGGGTACGAGGAATGGGTCGCGGAGTACTACCGGTCGCTGGGGCGCGGCGGGGGAGGGTCGTAGCCCCGGACGCTCACCGGCGCCGCAGCCCGTACACGCGGACGTGCTGCACGTCGAGCTCGTCGCGACAGACGCCGATCACGTAAGCCGCGCCGATCTGCGCGACGTCGAACCGCCCACGCCCGCCAGCCACGCCACCCGCTCCCGCTCCTCCGCCCCGAACCACGGCGGCTCGCCCGCCGCGGCGTTCTCCGCCATGTGCCGCGGGTTCGACGTCGCCGGGATCGCGACGTGGCAGCGAGGATCGCTCAGGATCCACTTTAGCAGCGCCTGGCTCCACGTCGTCACGCCGAACGCCTCGAGCGGCTTCAGCTCCGCGGCCGCCGGCGGCCGCCGCAGCAGCTCGCCCTCGCCGAACGGGCGCATGATGACGACGCCGAGCCCCAGCGCCTCGGCCAGCGGCAGGATCTCCGCCTCGACCTCCCGCTCGTGCGGGTTGTACGGCACCTGGATCGCGCCGATCCGGCCGGTCTCCATCACCCGCCGCAGCTCGCCGAACGCCGACGGCTGCCAGTGCGTCGCGCCGATCGCACGCACGACGCCGCGCTCGCGCTCGGCCTCGAGCGTGTCCAGATGCGCCCGCCAGTTCACCAGGTTGTGCACCTGGTACAGGTCGACCGAGCCGCCGAAGAAGACGAGCGCCCGCGCGACCTGCGCGCGCCCCTCCTCCGCGTCCTCCGTCCACACCTTCGTCGCGACGAGCGCCTCCTCGCGCCGCCCCTCCAGCGCCTGCCCGAGCACCCGCTCCGCCTCCCCGTACATCGGCGAGCTGTCGAAGAAGTTCGCGCCGGCGTCCATCGCCGCATCGACGACGGCGCGCGCGTTCGCCTCCGCCGCCGCGCCACGCACGTCGAACGTCCGCCACGTCCCCATCCCGACGACCGGCACGTCCAGCCCGGTTCGCCCC
>DASVDG010000127.1:0-28808 GCA_036381255.1 Longimicrobiales bacterium
AGCGGACATGGTGCAGAAAGGCACCTCGGTCCGGCAGGTCGCCCGCCAGATGGGCGTGAGCGAGGGCGCGCTCCGCTACCGCCTGAAGAAGCGCGCGGAAGCGCCGAAACCCGACGGCCGCGCACTTCAGCCGACCGCCACGCTCCTGCCCGAGGAGGTCGCGCTCAAGACCGCGAACGCGTACCAGATGAAGCTCGCCTTCCAGGAGTTCTGGAGCGGGTCCGCAGGCGCGGCCGGGCTCTACCTGGAGCGCTGGCTGAAGACGGCCGAAGAGAGCGGGCTCGAGCCGATGGTCCGAGTGGCGAAGACGCTCAGGGCACACCGGGACGGGCGCCTCAACTACTTCTGGTCCAGGATCACGAACGGGCTCCTGGAAGGGATCAACCGCCTCGTCCAGGCAGTCAAGGCCAAAGCCCGCGGGTACCGCTCCACGCGCAACCCGAAGACCATCGTCTACCTGCTCGCCGGAAAGCTACCCCTCAAACCGCTACCCATTCGAGGTAGCGAGGAGCCGCAAAGAAGCCCTTGGAACGGCTTCGGCGGCGGCGCGGAACAGGCGATCTAAACGACAGGGCCAACAGATGTGTGCTGAAGTACCAAGGGTCAATGATCGCATCGGAAGCCGTTGTCACGAGGCTCGTAGCAAATGATCAGACCGAATGGACTGCTTCGATGTGGGCGCCAAGACCGCCACCTGATCGGTCCTTTCCGGGGCATGGAGGTCGAGCGGGTGTCCTGTGACGACCCATTTGAGCGGCGCCTGTTGGGCCGGGGGCGGTGGCCTTTCAGACCACGTCCAGCATCAGCGCCGGAGCACGAGCCAGGGTGTGAGCTAGCTCCGGACGCACCGCAGCGCGCACGGCCAGGTCGGCGGAGGCGGCGCGATGGGTACGGCTTTGGCGTGGGCTGCTTCCGCCTCCCGGCTCGCTTCCGAGGGGAAGAATTGCAGGCGCTGGACCGCTCGCGCGATCGGGACACTTCCGGAGGCTGTTGACGGCGGTCGTCACGGACGCGCCTCTCCGCGGTGCTCCGTGGCGCGTCGCACGGCCGCCTCCATCACGTCGCCCAGCACCGCCGACGCCGTCGGCGCCCCGCCCGCGCCGGGCCCGGACAGTCGAACCGTCCCGTTCCAGCGCGTCTCGATCTCGACCACGTTCTCGGCGCCGCGCGCCAGGGCGAGCGGCGCATCGGGCGGGAGCGCGACGGGCTCGACGACGGCCGCGGCGCCGGCGTCGGTCCGGACGCAGCGGGCGACGAGGCGCGGCACGAGGCCCTGCGCCCGGGCGTCGGCGGCGATGCGGTCGGGGTCGGGGAGGATCCCGCGTCGTTCGACCGTCACCGTGGCCGGGTCGACGCCGAACGCGAGCCAGGCGAGGATCCGGATCTTGTCGGCGGCATCGCGACCGTCGAGGTCGCGCGACGGGTCGGCCTCGGCGAAGCCGAGGCGCTGCGCGTCGGCGAGCGCGGCGTCGAATCGCGCCCCGTCGTGCAGGCGCGACAGGATGAAGTTCGTCGTGCCGTTGAGGACGCCGCGGATCGACCGGACCTCCGTTTCCGCCAGGGCGTCGCGGAGCGTGCGGATCACGGGGACGCCGCCGCCGACCGCCGCCTCGAAGGCGAAGCCCGCGCGGTGCCGGCGGGCGAGCGCGTCGAGCTCGGCGCCCGCAGCGGCGACCAGCGCCTTGTTCGCCGTGACGAACGACCGCCCGGCCGTGAGCGCCGCCCGCGCGATCCTGCCGGCGGGCTCGGGCCCGCCGGTCGCCTCGACGACGATGTCCGATTCCGTCGCCAGGAACGCGTCCGGGTCCGTCGTGAACCGGTCCGCCGCGAGCGCGACGTCGCGCGGGCGGCGGGCGTCGCGGACGAGGACGCGCACGACGTCGAAACGGATGCCGTGCCGCCGCCGGATCGAGCGCTCCCGCTCGCGCAGCAGCCGCACGAGCGCGCCGCCGACGGTGCCGCACCCCGCGAGCGCGATGCGGATGGTGGGGCCGTGCGAGTTTCGGCCCGCCGCGGATGTGGGCGCCGGTTCGGGCGTCGGCCCGAGCGTCGATGGTTGGATCATGTCGCCTCCCTCATGCGCTTCGTGTTTCCGTGCGTCGAGTGGGCGCGGCGGGTCGCCGCGTCGCGGCCCGGCACCGCGGCGGCCGGGCGCTCACGCGGACCTCCGGCCGCCGGCGCCGGCGGAAGTGGTGGCCGTGGCCGGGGGTGTGGCGGCGGGCCAGCCGACGCGGGTGCCGCGCGGCGCGGCGATGGGCGCGCGGTAGTGGTAGATCGCGAGCGGGACGGCGTGGCGTCGGGCGAGGCGGGCGGCGTCGGCGCAGAGGACCTCGGCGCCCGACTCCGCGAGCGCGACGAGCGCGTCGTGGTCGAGTGCCGCGAACGGCCGTGCGTCCGCGTGGATCGCGGGGTCGCGGTCGTAGACGGCGTCGACGTCGGTGACGATGTGGCACGGCGCGGCGTCGAGCGCGGCCGCGATGGCGACGGCGCTGGTGTCCGACCCGCCGCGCCCGAGCGTGACCGTCTCACCGTCGAGGCGTTCGCCCTGGAACCCGCTCACGACCGGGACGATGCCGCGGTCGAGCAGTTCGAGGAGCGGGTGCGGGAGGACGTGGCGGATCGTGCCGGCGCCGAACGCCCCTTCGGCGACGATGCCGGCCTCGCCGCCGCGCAGGCTGCGCGCGGGCACGCCCTCGAGCCACAGCGCGAGCGCGAGCACCGCGGCGGAGCGGTCCTCGCCCGTGGCCAGCGCGCGGTCGAGCTCGCGGCCGGCGTCCGGGGCGGCGTCCGCCGCCCCCAGCCGCCCTACGCGCGCCAGCAGCCGGTCCGTCGTGTGCCCGGCCGCGCTGACCACGACGACGGGCCGCTCGCCTCGCTCGACGTGCCGGCGCACGCGCGCGGCGGCGCGCCGGACGCGGCGCGCGGTGCCGAGCGAGGTCCCGCCGAATTTGAGGACGACGCGGCTCATCGCCCCACCGCCGTGCGCAGGGCGCGATCCAGATCGGCGATCAGGCCGTCGGCGTCCTCGATCCCGGCGGAGCTGCGGGTCGGGTCCGGCGCCGGGGGCTGGCCGTTCGATGTCGCCATCGCCGCGACGTCGCCCTCGAGGTCCGCGATCCGACGCTCGAAGACGTCCGTCGTCGGGTTGATGATCCGCGTGTCGATGTCGCCGAAGTCCTTCAGCCCGAACAGCCGTGCGGCATGATCCGGGTCGTCGAAGACGTACGACGTGGTTGCGTAGTTCGGGATCGCGGGCGAGTCCGTCGCGGGGGCCGCCCGCTCGTGCGCCGCCTGCGCCGCGCGGGTGCCGATGCCGTTGCTCGGGGACGATGGCGTCGTCGTGCCCATGTCTGCCTCCTCGGGTACGGGGATGAAAAAAGCCCGGCCCTCTCGCGGGAGAGGGCCGGGCCGTGGATCCGAGTCTCCGCTCGGTCAGCTCGTGCGTCCGTCCTGCACGCACGCGCCCGCCCGCCTCTCCCGCAGGGAGAGCCGCATCATGCACATGCACATGCGCATCGAGCGGGTGGCGTGGGTCGCGTGCATCGTCTGCTCGGTTCGTGGGGTCGAAGCCGCCGAAAACGAAAAAGCCCGGGCGGACCGTGCCGCCGGGCGGTCGCTCTTTAGCGCGTTGTTTTACGTGGCGGCAAGCGGCGTCAAATCACCACGGAGTCGTTTGTCGGGCGGAAGGGTAATCGGCCGGCCGCGCGGTGTCAAGGCCGCGCCGTGGAATGCGCCGTCCGCCCGCGCGCGTCGCCGCGCGTGCGACCGGCGCGTCCGGCATCCCTCCTACACCTCCCGCCGGTGCAGCGCCACGGCGGCGAGCGCGAGCAGCGTCACGCCGTACCCCGCCACGTAGAGGAACGCGTCCCACGGGATCGGTTGGATGCTGCCGAACGCCTCCTCGATGCTGAAGAGCAGCGCCTGCGGCGGGAGGATGAACGTCACGACATCTCGGACGCCGGGCGGCACGTTCGCGAGCGAGCCGGCGGAGCGCATCGCGTCCCAGACGAGCGCGGCGATGGCGAGGAGCAGCGCGATCCAGGCGTCGCCGCGGGTCCAGACGGAGAGGAGCGCGACGAGCCCGCCGAAGACGAGGACGTAGCTGAGGATCAGGACGAGCGTGGCCGGGCCGGCCCACGTCCCGAGCATGAGCAGGTCGAACGTCGGCATCAGGACCGCGCTGATCGCGAAGGCGACGCCGGCGAGGACGGCGAAGCGGGTGCCGTACGTGCGCAGCGGCGAGGCGGGGCGCACGGCGTAGACGCGGGCGTAGCCCTCGGCGCGGTCGTCGGAGACGAGGCCGGCCATGAGGACGAGCGTCGCGATGAGCGGGAACCGGCCGAGGACCCAGCCGAGGAGCAGCAGCGCGGAGACGGCGGGGTAGCCGCCGAGCAGGAAGAGCTGGTCGGCGTTGACGTGGCCGCCCTCGTCGGTGACGAGCAGCCGCGCGGTCACGCCGGCGGCGAGGAACACGCCGGCGAAGGCGAGGAGCGCGAGGATCCGCTTGCGTCGGGCGCGCAGCGTGAGGCGCGCGAGGACGACGGCGCTCATCGGGCGGCCTCCCGGTCGAGTGCGCGTCGCACGCGGTCCTCGAGCGGCTCGGCGGCCGGCGTCACCGCGGCGACGACGGCGCCGGCGTCGAGGAGCGCGGCGAGGCGGGTGCTGAGCTCCGTCGCGTCGGCGACGGTGACGTGGTACGTCGTCGTGCCCGTGGCCGGCGAGTCGGCTTCGGCCCCCGGCGCCGCGATGGCCCCTGCGGCGGCGGCACCCGGGGTGGAAGGACCTGGCCCGACGGCCGCCGCCGTCCGCGGACTCGAGCGCCCGCCGCCGGCACGGCCGCCGTCGCCTGCGATCGCCTCGACCGCGCCCGGGAACGCCTCCGCGACCGCGGGCGACGGCGCGGCGAGCGTGAGCCGGTAGGCGAGCGGGCCGGCGGCGTCGCGGGCGACGTCGAACACCTCCCGGACGCGGCCGGCCTCGAGCAGCACGACGCGGTCGGCGAGGCGTTCGACCTCGGCGAGGTCGTGGCTGGCGATGAGGAGGGTGCGGCTGGCGTCGCGCAGCCCGGCGACGACGTCGCGGAACCGGACGCGCCAGAGCGGGTCGAGCCCTTCGGTCGGCTCGTCGAGGACGACGAGCGGGCGGTCGGCGAGGAGCGCCTGGGCGAGGCCGAGGCGCTGGTTGAGGCCGCGGGAGAGCGCGCCGATCGGCTTGGCCGCGTGGGCGGTCAGCTCGAAGCGGTCGAGCAGGGAATCGACGCGGTCGCGGGCGGCGCGGCGCTGGAGCCCTTCGAGGCTCGCGAGTGCGCGGAGCGCGGCGCCGAGCGTCCATTCCGGGGGCAGCCGGAACCGTTCGGGGAGGTACGCCGCGCCGTGGCGGCGGAGGTAGCGCCGCGGCTCGAGGCCGTCGATCCGGACGGTGCCTTCGGTGGGGTGCAGGAACCCGAGCACGAGGCCGAAGAGCGTGGTCTTGCCCGCGCCGTTCGGCCCGACGATCCCCCAGACGCCGCCGTCGGGGATGGCGAGCGAGACGTCGCGGAGTGCGGCGGTGTCGTGCCGGCCGCGTCCGGGCGCGGCCGGGTAGATCCGGGTGACGTTGTTCAGCTCGATCATGGTCCCGTCCCGGGCATGCATCCTGCTTGCCAGCGCGCGGTCGTATGGGCACCCCGTTCATCGAACGACGGCGGCGGCCGCGTGGCCGCGAGCGGTTCCTGGCCGACGCGCTCTACCGCGAGCTGCGCTTCATCGGCCGGCACGTCCGCGGCTTCTGGGGCGCGATCATCGCGTTCCTCGCCGTCGGCTTCGGCGTCGGCGCGGCTGCGGGGCTGCTCTTCGCCGCCGTCGGCCACCTCGTCATGACGGGCGCGACGCAGGCGTTCGACGAGCGCGTGCTCCGCTTGGGCGCGTCGCTACGCACGCCGTTCCTCGACGAGGCGATGCTCGAGATCACCTCGCTCGGCAACGCACTGGTGCTGTTCACGATGGTCGGCATCGCCAGCGTGTTCCTCTGGCTGACGCGGCACCGCTACTCGGCGGCGCTGCTCATCATCGCCGTGGTCGGCGGCGACATCATGAACGACCTGCTCAAGGGCTTCTACGCCCGGCCGCGCCCCGGCGTCGTCGAATGGGGTACGCAGGTGCACTCCGCGTCGTTCCCCTCCGGCCACGCGATGGCCGCCGTCGTCGCGTACGGCAGCGTCGCGTTTCTGGTCGGCCGGCTCGAGTCCGGCGCGAACCTGCGCCGCGCGACGTGGGCGATCGCGCTCCTCATCATTGTGGCGGTCGGGATCAGCCGCGTCTACCTCGGCGTCCACTACCCGTCGGACGTGATCGCCGGCTTCGTGGCCGGCGCGGCGTGGACGGCGTTCGTCGCCGCGACGATCACGGCGATCCGCTTCTTCGCCGAGCGCAAGCCCGAAGTCGAGCGGGTCGAGCGGGATCTGCACATCGAAGAATCTCGCGAATGAGCTCACGCTCCCGACCCGCGACGCCGTCCCTCGGCGCCTGGCTCGCCCGGCTGCCGTGGACGACGCTGGGCGGCGGCTGGGCGCTCGCCTACCTCGTCGGCCTCGCCTTCGGCTGGATCATCCAGCTCGAGGGGTGGTGGGAGTACGGCGGCGCGTGGGAGCGCGCGATCCTCGTCGCCGTGAACGAGACCGTCTCGCCGACGCTCGACCTGATCATGCTCTGGCTGCCGCTGATCGGCACGAACTACAGCCTCGCGCCGATCGTCACGGTCGCCGTGGTCTGGCTCTGGCGCCGCGGGCGGCACACCGCCGCGCTCCACCTGGCCGTGGTGCAGGCCGGGAGCTGGGCGCTGAACCCGGCGATCAAGTTCACGCTCCCGCGCCCGCGCCCCGACCTCTTCGTGCTGCGCGGGCAGTACGCGTTCCCCGCCTACCCGAGCGGGCACTCGATCGCCGTCGTCTCGGTGCTGGTCACCGTCGCCTACCTCGTCCACCGCTTCGGCCACGGGACGTGGGCGTTCTGGGTCGTCGGCGCGTTCTTCCTGCTGAACTCTTACTCCCGCATCTACCTCGCGGTCCACTGGCCGACCGATGTGATCGGCGGGACGATCGTGGGCGCGATCTGGCTGAGCGTCACGATGGCGGCGTTCCGGCGCGTGCACGGGTAGCGGCGCGGGCGCCGCATCGCGACCGGACCGCGCCTGCGGGCGTCGCGTCGCACGGCGGCGCGCGCGCCGCGCCCGCACCGCCACGCGGCGTGCGACGCCCGCACCGCGCGGGGCCGCCGTCCGCCGGGGCGAGCGTCCGATCCCCGCGCGATTGCCGCCCCGGCGACGATCGCGTACGTTCCGTCCCCGGTCGGCCATCGAGTCCGAACCTGCACGATCCCGATGCAAACGAAGGCGTTCCTCTCCGCGGCGACGGTGGCGCTGCGGAACCTCGTGCTCGGCGGCAACCTCGCGTCGTTGCCGCTGATCCGGCGGCCGCGAGCGGCGGTCGCGTACGCGTCGGAATCGCTGTTCGCGCTGCGCGGCTTCCGGCCGCCTCGCGACGTCGTGCCGCGGCACGTCGCCGAGGCGTTCGGCGCGAGCGGGCCCGTGTCCGTGACGGTGCTCGAGCCGTACATGGGCGCCTGGGCGCCGCCGATGCCGTCGTACACGGTCGACCTGGTCTCGCTCGCGACGCTGTGCCGACTGCTCGAGCCGCGCACCATCTTCGAGATCGGCACGTCGATCGGCCACACGGCGGCGCATCTCGCGCTGAACGCGCCGGCGGACGCGAAGGTCTACACGCTCGACCTGCCGAACGATGTCGAGCCGAAGCTCGAGACGACCGTCGTCGATGCGCAGCACGCGCGCGCCAGCCGGACGATCGAGCGGTTCGTCTTCCAGGGCACGGAGGCGGAGCCGAAGATCGAGCGGCTCCACGGCGACAGCGCCGTGTTCGATTTTTCGCCGTGGCACGGCCGCGTCGACCTCTTCTTCATCGACGGCGCGCACTCGTACGCGTACGTCGCGTCGGACACTCGCGCGGCGCTCGCGTGCGTGCGGCCCGGCGGCGTCATCGCCTGGCACGACTACGGCCGCGCCGGCGTGAACGGCGTGACCCGACTGCTCCGCGAGCTGGCCCGCGAGGGGCGACAGGTCTTCGCGGTGCCGGGCGGGTCGCTGGCGTACATGCTCGTGTAGGCGCGCGCCCGCTCCCGGCCGGTCAGGCCATTCCCCCGCCCCACCGCCCGCACCACCTTCCGCCCCGTCCCGAGACCCGGAGGGTGGCATGTCCGGAACGCCGCGCGTGCTCGGCCGCCTGCTCGTGGCCGCGGGCGCGATCGCGGAGGCCCAGCTCGACGCCGCACTCGAGGAGCAGCGCCGGACGCGGGAGCGGCTGGGCGAGGTGCTGGTGCGGCGCGGCGTCGATCCCGAGCACGTCGCGCGGGCGCTTGCCGTGCAGCTTCGGCTGCCGTACGCGGAGCCGCCGCTCGAACCCGAGCCGGCGGCGCTGGCGTGCGTCGACCGCGCGCTCGCGCTGCGGCACCGCGTGGTGCCGCTCTCGCTGGCGGCGCGAGGGCTGAGGCTCGCGACGGCGGACCCGCTCGACGCCGCGGCGCTCGACGACCTGCGGTTCCAGACCGGGCGCCGCGTCGAGCCCGTCGTCGCAACGGCGGCGGCGGTCGACCAGGCGCTCACGGCGGCGTACGGCCCGGCGGCGGTCGAGGCGCTGCTGGCGCGGCTGCCGGCCGCCGCCGCGCTGCGGCCGAACGGCGCGGGCTTCGTCGGGGAGGCGGGCGCGACGTACCGCGCGGGCAACGCGGCCGAGGAGCGGATCGGGGCCGGCGACGAGGTGACGGCGCTGCGCCGCGCGTCCGAGGCGCCGCCGGTCATTGCGCTGGTCGACCTGATCCTCGCCCGCGCGATCACGGCGCGCGCCAGCGACATCCACATCGAGCCGGCCGGCGGCGAGCTCCGGGTGCGCGCACGAGTCGACGGCGTGCTGCGGCCGCTGCTCGAGCTGCCCGACCATACCGGGCTCGCCGTCGTCTCGCGGCTGAAGATCATGGCCGGGCTGGACATCGCGGTGAAGCGGCTGCCGCAGGACGGGCGGACCGCGGCGCGGGTCGACGACCGCGAGCTCGGGCTCCGCGTCTCGACGCTGCCGTCGAACGAGGGCGAGAAGGTCGTGCTGCGCCTGCTCGACGGCGGCGACACCGGCCACGACCTGGACGAGCTCGGTTTCGACCCGCCGACCCGTGAGCGCCTGGACGCACTGCTCGGCCGCGGCCACGGCGTGATCCTCGTGACCGGCCCGACCGGGAGCGGCAAGACGACGACGCTCTACGCCGCGCTCGCCTCGCTCGACCGCGAGCGGCGAAACGTCGTCACGCTCGAGGACCCGATCGAGTACCGGCTCGCCGGCCTCACGCAGGTGCAGGTGCACCGCCGCGCCGGATTGACGTTCGCGACCGCGCTCCGCGCCGTGCTCCGCCAGGACCCGGACGTGATCATGGTCGGCGAGATGCGCGACCGCGAGACCGCCGAGGTCGGGATGGCCGCCGCGCTGACCGGCCACCTCGTGCTCTCGACGCTGCACACGAACGACGCGCCCGGCGCCGTCGCGCGGCTCGTCGAGATGGGCACGCCCCGTTACCTCGTCGCCGGCGCGCTCATCGGCGTGCTCGCCCAACGCCTCGCCCGCCGGCTCTGCGTGCACTGCCGGGAGCCCCGCGAGGCGACGGCCGACGAGCTGCGACGGTTGGGGCTCCCCGCCCGCGCCATCATCGTCCACGACGCCCGCGGCTGCAACCGCTGCGACGGGACCGGCTACCACGGCCGCGTCGGCATCTTCGAGCTGCTCGCCGTCGACGCGCGCATCCGCCGCCTCGTGCTCCGGCGCGCGCCCGCCGACGCGATCCGCGACGCCGCCCGCGCCAACGGCATGATGCCACTCGGCGTCGACGCCTGGGCCAAGGTGCGCGCCGGGCTGACCTCCCTCGACGAAGTCCGCCCGCTCCTCTCGCTCCTCGCCGACGAGGCGCCCGCCTGCCCCGAATGCGGCGCGTCCGTCCGCCACGCCTTCCTGGCCTGCACCGCCTGCGGCCACACGCTCCGCGCCCGCTGCGCCTGCGGCACGCCGCTCGAGGACGGGTGGCGCCACTGCCCCGCGTGCGCTGCGGCGGTCGTCCGGCCCTCCGCCGAGGGGCCCCCATCGGCGACCCCGATCCACGGGAACGGTGCGCACGGCGATCGAATTGCTTAGTATTGAGACAACGACCGGCGAGTGCCGGGCGGGATCGTCGACCGGATCCGTTCAAAACCCGTAACAACGCGGCCGCAGCCACGGTGATGTGCCGTGAGGTCCAGGACCCGCGGCGCTTGCCAGGATCTCGCGCCTCGTCGTACACATAACACATTGCGTAAGTGTATCATGACCGCGGCGAGCCATACACGGAACCGAGGCGGCGTCGGCCGCGCCTGCGCGGGCTCGACGCGACCGCCGGCGAGAGCGGCTGGAAGCGGTCGGGCGGGTGCGATGGTGATGGCCAGGGTGGGGTAGGCGACGGGTAGGGGTGGATGTAGGGGTGCAGGTGTGGGTGCGGGGTGCGAGTGCAGGTGGGGGTGCGGACGGCGGGCTCGGGGATCAATTGAGGGGGCGATGGGGTGGGGCACGATTCAACGGTGCGGGAGCACGGTGTATGGCATGGAAGATGGTCCGATCCCTGTTGGCGGTAGGTCTGACGACCGGTCTGGTGGCCGGCTGTGCGTCGGCGCGGGCGTCAGCGGGCGGCGCGGCGGAGCCGGCATCGGCGAAGGCGTCGGGCGATGTGCCGCCCGCCGCGTCGTCCGGGTCCGCGGAGGCGCCGATCCGGCTCCGCCCCGGCGACGTGGTGCGCATCGAGGTCGAGCTCGACCCGTCGTTCGGCGGGCAGTTCGGGGTCGGTGAGGACGGGCTGATCCTGATCCCGAGGATCGGGCTGGTCCCCGTCGCCGGGCGGCCGTTCGACGCGGTGCGCGAGGACATCGGCCGGGCGTACGCGCTCGAGCTGGAGCACGCCGTGATCCGCGTCACGCCGCTGGTGCGGGTCGCGGTCCTGGGCGAGGTCATGCGGTCGGGGCTGTTCCAGGTGGATCCCACGCAGACGGTCGCCGACGTGCTGGCCATGGCCGGCGGGCTCACGCCGTTCGCGGACCGCGGGGAGGTGATGCTGGTGCGCGACGGCGAGAGCCGGACGGTCTCGATCGACCCGGAGTCGCCCGGGCTGATGCGCGGGCTCCGCTCCGGCGACCGCATCATCGTCGGCCGGAAGAGCTGGCTCAGCGAGAACCTGGCGATCTTCGTCGGAGCGGCGGCCTCGGTCGCCGCGGCGGCGGTGACGTCGCTCATCGTCCGCTGAGGAGGCGCGCGTGGCGGACGACACGATGATGCGGGAGCGCTCCGCGCTCGAGGCCTGGGCCGGCCTGGTCCGCCGGCGGTGGCGGCCGGGGCTGGCGATCTTTCTCCTCATCTCGGCGCTGGCGGCGGCGCTGGTGTTCCTGACGCGGCCGGTCTACCGCGCGGAGGCGCGGCTCCGTCTCGGCGAGCCGCCGCCGATGGGCGGCATCTCGCCGGGCGGCGGGTTCCTCGCGCTGATGCGGCTGGGCGGCGACCCGTTCGCGAACGACCTGGAGCTGCTGGGCAGCCGGTCGCTGGCGGAGACGGTGGTCGAGCGCCTCGCGCTGCACGTCAAGCTCGACGCCGGCCGCGGCTGGCACCGCGATTCGCTGGTCGTGATGGTCGAGGCCGGCCGCACGAACGAGAAGGCCGCGTACGAGGCGGAGTGGACGAGCGACGGGCTGATCCGGGTCCGGCGCGTCTCGCCGACCGACTCGGCGATCGGCGCGGTGCGGCCGGGCGAGACGATCGCGTTCGACTCCGTGCGGGTCGCGTTCCTCCCCTGGCGGGAGGGGATGCCGCGGACGGCGGCGCTGCGCGTCGAGCCGTTCGGCCTGGCGGTGCGGCGGTTCCGCAGCGCGTTGACGCTCGAGCGGGCCCGGCGCGAGGCGAACGTCCTCGACCTCGCCTACGACCACGACGACCCCGGGCTCGCGCGCAGGATCGTCGCCGCGGCGGTCGAGGAGTTCGTCGCGCTGCGCGCCGCGGTGCAGCGGCGGGAGAGCGGCGAGACGGTCGACTCGCTCGCGCGGGTCGCGGCCGCGACGATCCGCGAGCTGTCCGTCGCGGAGTCGGAGCTGGCGGCGCTCCAGCGGCGCGCGCGGCTGGTCGCGCCGGACGCGCAGGGCGAAGCGCTGATCGAGCAGTACGCGACGCTCAGCGCGGATCTGGAGCAGGCGCGCCTCGAGCGGGACGCGGCCGAGACGCTGCTGCGCCGTGTCGAGGCGGCCGACACGCCGGGCGTGGGGTGGGCGGGGCTCGCGGCGATGCCGGATCTGGTCGAAGCGCCCGCGGTTTCGGGGCTGGTGCAGCGGATCGAGCAGCTCCGTGCACAGCGGGCCGAGCTCGCGTCGCGCTTCGCGCCCGGGAGCCGCGCCGTCACCGTGCTCGACCAGCAGATCCGCGAGCTGGACGCCTCGCTGCGCAACGTGGCGACGACGTACCGCGACGCCGTCGCGCAGCGCGAGCGGGCGCTGGCGGCGGAGGTCGCGGAGCTGGAGGGGGAGCTGGCCGACCTGCCCGCGCACGTCATGGAGCTGGCGCGGCTCCAGCGGCGGATCCGGATCCTCTCGGAGGTGCTGGTCCTGACGGAGCAGCGGCTGCGGCAGGAGGAGCTGCGGCAGGCGCTCACCTTCTCGAACATCCAGGTGATCGACCCGCCGGCGCTGCGCTACAAGCCGGTCTGGCCGCGGAAGAAGCTGGGGCTCGCCGTGGGGCTGCTGCTCGCGTCCGTCTTCTCCACGCTCGGGATGGCAGTGGCCGAGCGGGCGGACGGCACGCTGCGCGGCGCCGCGATGGCGCGCGAGCTGGCGGGCGCGCCGGTCCTGGCGGCGGTCACGGCCGGCGGCGGCCGGATCGCGCTCGGCGCGGCCGAGGCGCGCGCGATCCTCGGCGCCGCGGGCGTGCCCGCCGGCGACGTCGCGCGCCTCACGCTCGCGCCGGTCGACGGCGCCGCGCCGGCCGGCGATCTCGCCCGTGCGCTGGTCGAGCGCGCCGAGGCCGAGGGCGCGGAACGCGCCGGCGCGGTGGCGTCGCCGCCGATCCTCTTCACGACGCCGCCGATCGAGGCGTACCCCGCCGCCGCCGAGGCCGCCGCGTATGGAGCGCCCGTCGTGCTCGTCGCCGAGCACGGCCGCACCCGGCGGGCGGCGCTCCGCGCGGCCGTCGCCCTGTTGATCGAAGCGGGCGCCGCGCCCGCGGGAGTGGTCCTGGCATGTCCACACCAGCGCGACGCGACGACCATCTGGGCGTGATGCTCGCGCCGGCGTCGCGCGGCCTCGGGAGGCGGGCCGTGGATGTCGTGGGCGCCGCCGTGCTGCTGGCGCTGACCGCGCCGCTGCTGGCTTTCGGCGCGCTCCTCGTCCTCGTCGGCTCGGGCCGGCCGGTGCTCTTCGGGCACGTGCGGCTCGGGCGCGGCGGGCGGTCGTTCCGCTGCTGGAAGCTGCGCACCATGGTCGTCGACGCGGAGGCGCGGCTCGAGCGCGACCCCGCGCTGCGGCGTCGCTACGTCGAGCACGACTTCAAGCTGCCGCTGGCCGAGGATCCGCGCGTGACCCGCGTCGGGCGCTGGCTGCGCCGCACGCACCTCGACGAGCTGCCGCAGCTCGTGAACGTGCTGCGCGGCGAGATGTCGCTCGTCGGGCCGCGGCCGATCGTGCGCGACGAGCTGGAGTGGTTCGGCTCCGAGGCCGCGGTGCTGCTCAGCGAGAAGCCGGGGATCTTCGGCGAATGGTCGAGCCGCGGCCGACGCCGGCCCGGCTACCCGGAGCGCGCGCGGCTGGAGCTGTACTACGTGCGCAACCGCACGCTCGGCCGCGACCTGCGCATCCTGCTCCGCTCGATCCCGGCCGTGTTCGCGGGGCAGGGGGACCGGTGAGCGGCGCGGCCGAAGAACCCGCCTCGGCCGTCCGGCGAGTCGGGGCGAACGCGGCGTCGCTCCTCGCGGCGTACGTGCTGCCGCGGGTCTGCACGCTGACCGCGGCCGTCGTCGCGGCGCGGGTCCTGGGCGCGGGCGAGTTCGGCGCGTACGGCACGGCCGCGGCATACGCGGTGATCCTCTGCATCGCCGCGACGCTCGGGATGATGCCGCTGCTGATCCGCGAGATCGCCCGCGATCCTGCGGCGGCGCCGGGTCTGCTCGCCGCCGCGCACCGCATCAAGCTGGTCTCCGGCGCCGCGATGCTCGTCGCGCTCCCGGCCATCGCCCACTTCGTCCTCGGCTTCCCGCCCCACGTCACGCTCGCCGCGCTGCTGCTCGGCGTCGGCTACGCGCTCAGCGCGTTCGCCGAGAACTTCGGCGCGTACTTCCAGGCGGTCGAGCGGATGCACGTGTGGCTCCAGGCGAACGCGGCGCTCGGGATCGTGACCGGCGTGCTCGGCATCGTGCTCGTCGTCTGGACGCGGAGCGTGGTCTGGTTCTGCGCGGCGTGGGTCGCGGGGCAGGCGGCCGCGCTGGCGTGGCTGGCGCGCCGCGCGCCGCCCGAGCTGCGCCGGCCGGCCGCGCCGGCGCCCGGCGCGGTGCGACGGCTCGCCGCCGCGCTCGCGCCGTTCGCCGCGTCGTTCATCGCGCTGACCCTCTACTACAAGGTCGACTTCCTGCTCCTCGCCCGCTGGCGCGACGCCGCGGAGGTCGGGATCTACGCGGCGGCGTACAAGTTCGTGGACATCGCGCACGCGCTCGCGATCGTCGTGGCGAGCGCCGTCTACCCGCGGCTGTCGCGCGCCGCCGCGGCCGCCGGCACGGGCGGCCGCGCGCCCGGGACCCGCGTCGCCGAGCTGGTCCTCGCCGCCGCCGTCCCGGCCAGCGCGCTGCTCTGGCTGCTCCGCGAGCCGATCGTTCGCGTCGTCTACGGCGACGCCTACCTGGACGCCGCGCCGGTGCTGGCGCTGCTCGCCGCGGCGATCCCGCCGCTCACGCTCGACATCCTCGCCGGTTACCTCCTCGGCGCCGCCGGGCGGATGCGATACGTCGCGGCCGCGTACGCCGCCGCGACCGTCGCGAACGTCGCGCTGAACGCGCTGCTGGTCCCGACGTACGGCGCCATCGGCAGCGCGGCGGCGATGCTCGGATCGGAGACCGCGCTCGCGGTGGCGCTGCTGGTCGTGCTGCGGCGCGAGGCCGCCATCGCGCCGAGCGGCCGGATCCTCGCCGCGGCCGCGGCCGCCGCCGCGCTGTGCGCCGCGCTCGGCGCCGCGCCCGGCGCCGGCTGGGGCGCGGCGCTGGCATACGCCCCCGCCGTCGCCCTGCTGTACGCGTGGGCGGGCGTGGTCCCGCGCGAGGAGCGCGCGGCGGTACGGGAGGCGATCCGCGGGGCGCTGTGGCCGCGGGCGCGCGCGCGACACCCCGACGACGCCGCGGTCGCGATCGCGGCGACGGCGCTCTTCGGCTGCGGCGTCGTCGTCGCGCTCGCGGGCGCCGCGGCGGGAAGGCTGCCGCTCGCGGTCGGCGGCGGCGCGGCGGCCGGCCTCGGCCTGGCCGTGCTGCTGCTCACCGGTGCGGTCGATGGACTCGTCGTGCTCGCGCTCTCGCTCCCCCTGCCCGCGCTCTACCAGACCGACGCGGCCCGGCTCTCCGTCGCCGCGGCGCTGACGCCGCTCGTCCTGATCACGTGGTTCCTGCGCCGCGCGACGGAGCCGCGCCGCTTCGACACCGGCGCGCTGCCCCGCGGACCCACGCTGATGTTCGCCGCCGCCATCGCCCTGTCCGCCGCGTTCGCACAGTCGCCGGTCGCCGCGCTGCGGGAGTCGGTCAACTTCGCGCTGCTGCTCGGACTGCTCGCGATGGCCGCGGAACGCTTCGCGGCCGGGCCCGCGCGGGCCCGCACCGTCGCGGCGACGATCGCCGTCGTCGCCGCCGCGTGCGGCGTCCTGGCCGCGCTCGAGACGGTCGGCGTGCTGCCGGGCCGGTTCCCCCGGGCCGGCACGCCGTTCTATCGCGCCACGCTCGGCTTCGGATGGCCCAACGAACTGGCGATGTTCTTCGGGCTGTCGCTGCCGTTCACCGTGCACCTGTGGAGCATCGCCGCCGGCCGGTTGCGCCGCGCGCTCGCCGCGGCCGGCGTGGGCGCGTGCGCGCTCGGCCTGCTCGCGACCTTCTCACGCGGGAACTGGCTGGCCGCCGCGACGTCCACGCTCGTGCTGCTCCTCATCGGCGAGCGGCGGCTCATGCTCCGCCTCTGGGGCCTCGGGCTCATCGCGGCGGTCTTCGTCGACCTCGCCTCCGGCGGCGCGCTCTCCGACCGGATCCTCGACACCCTCGGCGACGACCTCGTCGTCCAGCGGCTCGCGCTCCAGCTCACGGGACTGCTCATCTTCGCCGCGCACCCGATCGTCGGCATCGGCCCCGGCGGCTTCGCCGACGGCCTCGAACGCTACGGCCCCCAGATCGGCTGGCTCTGGGACTACGTCGGCTCGGCGCACAACGTCTACATCCACATGGCGGCCGAGACCGGGATCGTCGGGCTGCTCGCGCTGCTCGCGTTCTTCGGCGCCGTCTTCGCCACGCTGCTGCGCGCCGCGCGGCGCGCCCGCAACGACCCGGCGACGCCGGCCGAGGAGGCGAGCCTCCGGCGAACGGCGCTCTGGTCGTTCACCACCGTCTGCCTCGCAGGGATGGTCGAGTGGTCCTTCGCCCACGGCGTCGGCCAGCTCATCATGCTCATCGCGGCGATGGGGTGCGGGCTCCGGGGGCTCGGCGCGTCACGCCCCCGCGGATCCGAACAGCGCGCGCAACGCTGGAACCGCCGCGCGCGGGTCGTCGCCGGTGCGGAGCCGCCACGCGCCGCCGCGGGCGACGGCGCGCAGCGCCGGTTCGAGTGTCGCGCGGAACAGGTCGAACCCGGGGTCCAGGTGGTCGAGCGCCCACGCGACGGCATCGTCCGGCGCGATCGGCTCCACCGCCACCGCGCGTCCGCGCTCGAGGATGCAGAACCCCGCCGGCTCCGCGGCTGTGGGCGACGACGGCCGCCGGATCGGGATCTTCGACCGGCCGTTCGGCCGCCGCACCGTCTCGCGCCCGGCCAGCTCGGGGAACCACGTCGCCGCCTCCGGCAGCACGTGCAGCGGCCTGGCCGACCCCCACAGGCGGGGTCGCGGCTCGAGCTGGACGTACACGGCGTCGTCCGACAGCACGTGCAGCCCCGCGCGCAGCGCCGCGTACGCCAGCGTGCTCTTGCCGACGCCGCTCGGTCCGGCGAGGACCACGGCCCGCCCGGCCACGGCGACCGCCGCGGCGTGCACCGGCTGCCGGTCGAGCCGCGTCACCAGGAACAGGACGAGCGTGTCGAGCAGGTCCCGCAAGGCGACGGGGGCCGCGAGAACGCCCGGCGCCACCCGGAGCGCCGCCGTCATACGCTCCGCGTCCGCCCGGCCGGTCGCGCCGATGCCGTCGAGCCGGAGCCGTCGCCAGCCGTCCGTGACGACGCGGAACGCCCCGGGGCGGAACGCCTCGCGTACATCCGACGACGCGTCGGCTGCCGGAGCCTCGAGCGCCGTCGATACCGCGACGGCGACGCGCGGCCGGATCCCGGTCGCCGGTGCACCGCCGCCGTCGGCCCCGGCGCCCGACCGCGGCTGCGGACCGGCGGCCCCGGTGGCGCCGTCCTCGCGCGGCACCGGCGCCGCGCCGCGAATCGCCGCGGCGACCGCGTCTGCCGCCGCAGCATCGTCGGCCTCGAACCGCACCGGCACGCCCAGCACCGGCAGCTCGACGACGCGCCGCGGCGCGGGGCGTCCCGTCGGCCGCCGGCGGGCGCGGCCGTCGTCAGGCATCGGCTCCATCGTGGGCATCCGGCATCGGGGCTCCCGTCGCTGCGAAATCGGCGCGGGATCGGGGATCCCGCGGGCCCACCGGGATCAGGTCGCGGCCGTCCCGGCTTGTCAAGGCTGGCGCGTATGGCTATAAAAGTAATGGCAAAGCTCCGAAATCCACCACGGCGGCGTGTGCCGTGCCGCGCGCCGCTGCCGAGGACCGATCCATGAGCGTTCGCGGATCCGGGCCGAAGGTCCTGCTCGCCCACTCGTACTACCTGCGGTACGACGCGAAGCAGCTCCGTCGCATGAAGCCGTACCCGCCGCTCGCGACGCTGCTCGTCGCGGCGCTGGCGCGGGAGCACGGCCACGACGTCCGCGTCTTCGACGCGATGCTGGCGCCGGGCGTCGAGGCGTTCGAGGCGGCGCTGGACGCGGAGCGGCCGGATGTCGTCGCGCTCGTCGAGGACGGCTTCAACTTCCTGACGAAGATGTGCACGCTGCGGATGCGGCGTGCGGCACTGGACATGGTGAGCGCGGCGCGGTCCCGCGGCTGCCGGATCGTGGTGAACGGCTCGGACGCGACGGACCACCCGGCGCAGTACCTGGCGGCGGGCGCGGACGCGGTGATCGTCGGCGATGTCGAGCCGACGTTCCTGGAGGTGGCGGCGGCCTGGGCGGCGGACCGGTCGGCGGGGCTCGAGGCGGTCGCGGGGCTGCTGCTCCCCGCCGGCGCGGACGGCCGGCTGCGTCGCACGGCGCCGCGCCCGGCGTTCGAGGAGCTGGATGCGCTGCCGTTCCCGGCGTGGGACCTCGTGGACGTCGAGGCGTACCGGGAGGCGTGGGTCGGCGCGCACGGGCGGCTGTCGTGGAACATGGTCGCGTCGCGCGGCTGCCCGTACGGCTGCAACTGGTGCGCGAAGCCGCTGTTCGGCAGGCGCTACACGCAGCGGAGCCCGGCGGGCGTCGCGGAGGAGATGCGGCGGCTGCGCGACGAGGTCGCGCCGGACCACATCTGGTTCGCCGACGACATCTTCGGGCTGACGTCGCAGTGGATCGAGTCGTTCGCGGCGGAAGTCACGCGCCGCGGCGCGCGGACGCCGTTCATGATCCAGTCGCGGGCGAACCTGATGCGGCCGCGTGCGGTCGCGGCGCTGGCCGAGGCGGGCGCGGAGGAGGTCTGGCTGGGCGTCGAGTCGGGCTCGCAGCGGATCCTGGACGCGATGGAGAAGGGCACGCGGATCGAGCAGATCCGCGAGGCGACGCGCGCGCTGCGCGCGGCGGGGGTCCGGAGCGGCTGGTTCATCCAGCTCGGCTATCTGGGCGAGGGGTGGGAGGACCTGCTGCGGACGCGGGACCTGATCCGCGACGAGCGGCCGGACGAGATCGGCGTCTCGGTCTCGTATCCGCTCCCCGGCACGAGATTCTACGACGCCGTGCGCGCCCAGCTCGGCGAGAAGCGCAACTGGGAGGACACCGGCGAGCTGGCGATGATGTTCCACGGCACGTACACGACGGAGTTCTACCGCCGCGTCCGCGACCTGCTGCACGACGAGGTCGATGCGCTGGCCGCCGGCGCGGATCTGGCGCCGCTCGACCGGCGCTGGGCGGCGCTGGCGGCGGAGCGGGAGGAATACCGCAATCTCGCGGTGGCCGGCCGGTGAGCAGCCCTGCCCTCGAAGCGTTCGGCGCGATCGCGGACGAGTTCGACGACCGTTACGGCGCGTGGGCGAGCGTGGCGGCGCAGCGGCGGCAGGTGCGCCGCCGGCTCCTCGACGCGTTCCCGCCGGGTGCCACGCTCCTCGAGCTCGGCGGCGGCACGGGCGAGGACGCGTTGTTCCTGGCAGGGCACGGACGGCGGGTGGTGCTGACGGATGGCGCGCCGGCCATGGTCGAGCGGGCGCGGGCGAAGGCGGCGCGCGCCGGGCTGGGCGACCGGATCGACGCGCGGGTGGCCGGGCTCGAGGCGCTCGAGTCGTTCGCGAGCGCGTGGCTCGCCGACGGCGGCGCGCCGTTCGACGGCGCGTACTCGAACTTCGCGGCGCTGAACTGCGTCGCCGATCTCCGGCCGGTCGGTCGCGGGCTGGCGCGCCTGGTCCGGCCGGGCGGCGCGGCGCTGCTGGTGCTGTTCGGCCCGCTGCCGCCGGGCGAGGTGGTGGTGCAGCTCGCGCGGGGCGATGTGCGCGCGGCGTTCCGGAGGCTGTCGCGGGGGCCGGTCGCGGCGCGCCTCGGCGGCCGCGACTTCGAGGTGTGGTACCCGCGTCCGCGGGCCGTCGCCCGGGCGTTCGCGCCGTATTTCCGGCTGGCGCGGGTGCGGGGGATCGGCGTCTTCGTCCCGCCGAGCGCGGCGGAGCCGTGGATCTCGCGGTTTCCCTGGCTGATCGCCGCGCTCGACCGGCTCGACCGGGTGGCCGCGGCGCCGCTCGCGCTCCTCGGCGACCACGTGCTGCTGCACCTGGTCCGCACGGACGCCCGCGCTCGGGCGGAGGCGGGCGGATGAGCGGCGCCGGCGCGCGGAACGGCGGGCCGCCGGGCGCGGGCGCCGGGCCCGTGGCCGGGCGGCGGCGCGCGTCGCACGGGGAGGACGCGTCCGGCGCCGCGCCGGAGCCGTGGGACGACCGGTACCGCCGGTTCCGGGCGGCGTACGCGGCGCACCGGGCGGCGGAGGGGCGGGGCGCGGGCGGGGACGCGGAGCGGCTCGCGCTGCCGTACCTCCGGTCCGGGCCGCAGGCGCGGATGTGGGCGGTGCGGGCGCGCACGTTCGATCGCTTCGTCTCCGCGGTGCTCGCGCCGCACGCGCGCCGGCTGGGCCGCCCGGTGAACGTGCTGGACCTCGGCGCCGGGAACGGCTGGCTCTGCTGGCGCGTCCGCAGGCTCGGCCACGCGGCGACGGCGGTCGACCTCCGCGACGACGCCGTGGACGGCCTCGGCGCCGCCGCGGCGTACCGGGCGCACCTGCCGGCGCTCTTCCCGCGGGTCGCGGCGTCGTTCGAGGCGCTGCCGCTCGCGGACCGGACGTACGACATCGCCGTGTTCAACGCATCGCTGCACTACGCGCTGGACCTGGCGGCCGCGCTGCGGGAGGCGGCGCGCGTGGTCGTGCGCGGCGGCCGCATCGCGATCCTCGACTCGCCGTTCTACCGCTCGGATGTCGACGGTGTCGCGATGGTCGCCGAGAAGCGGCGCGAGGCGGCGGACCGCTTCGGCGAGCGCGCCGGCGACCTGCTCGCGCTGCCGTTCATCGAGTACCTGACGCCGGCCCGGCTGGCCGAGGCCGCGGCGCCGCTGGGGCTGGAGTGGCGGCGCCGCCGGGTGCTGTACCCGTTCTGGTACGAGGCGCGGCCGTGGCTCGCGCGATGGCGAGGCCGGCGCGCGCCGTCCCGCTTCGACCTCTGGGAGGCGAGGAATCCGTGATCGTCTTCGTGAACCCGCGGGCGACGCGCCCGAAGAACCGGCGGTTTCCGCTTTCGCTCATGGCGATCGGCGCCGCACTTCCCGAGGGCGAGTCGTGGGAGATCGTGGATGGCAATCGCCCGGGCGTCGACCCGTACGACGACGTCGTCGGCTGGATCGAGGCGCGCGCGGGCGGGCCGGACCCGGTCCGGGCCGTGGCGATGACGGTCATGCCGGGGCCGCAGCTCGTGAGCGCGGTCCCGCTCGCGAAGCGGCTGAAGGCGCGCTACCCGCGGCTGCCGATCATCTGGGGCGGCTACTTCCCGAGCCTCTACCCCGCGCCGGTGCTCGCCGCGGACTACGTCGACTACGCGGTCCGCGGCCAGGGCGAGCGGACGTTCGTCGAGCTGCTCGAAGTGCTCGACGGCCGCCGCGACCCGGCGACGGTCGCCGGGCTCGCGTACCGCGACGGCGGCGAGCTGCGGCTCACGCCCGAGCGGCCGTGGATCGGGCCGGACGAGCTGCCGCCGCCGCCGTACCACAAGATCCCGGTCGCGGACTACCTCCACCCGACGTTCCTCGGGCGGCGGTCCGGCGTCTACCAGGCGTCGATCGGCTGCCCGTACGGCTGCAAGTTCTGCGGCGTGATCTCGGTGTTCGGCAGCCGCGAGAAGCAGGAGTCGCCCGCCCGCACCGCCGGGCACCTCGCCTATCTCGTCCGGAACTTCGGGATGGACGGCGTCCACTTCTACGACAACAACTTCATTCTGCGGGAGGACCGGCTCCTCGAGCTGTGCGAGCGGATCCGACCGCTCGGGCTGTCGTGGTGGTGCGAGGCGCGGATCGACGCGCTGCTGCGGCTGAGCGATCGCGCCTGGCGGGCGCTGAAGGACGCCGGCCTGAAGATGGTGTTCCTCGGCGCCGAGTCCGGCTCCGACGAAACGCTGCGCCGGATGAACAAGAAGCTCACGACCGCGCAGACGCTCGAGGCGGCGGCCCGGACGCGGGAGTACGGCATCATCCCGGAGTTCTCGTTCGTGCTCGGCGGGCCGGACGACCCCGAGGGCGAGATCGACGCGACGCTGAGATTCATCCGCGAGCTGAAGCGGGTCAACCCGGCGATGGAGCTGATCACCTACTTCTACACGCCGACGCCGCAGCGTCGCGGCACGTACGGCGATGTCGACCCGCTGGCCGGCACGCCGGACACGCTCGAAGAATGGACCGAGCCGCAGTGGGTCGCGTGGAGCGCGCACACCGACCCCGACGTGCCGTGGATGGACCGCCGGCTGAAGGCGCGGGTCGAGGACTTCGAGCTGGTGCTCAAGAGCCGGTTCCCGTCGCTGCACGACACGAAGACCGCTCGGTGGGGGAAGTCCCTGGCCCGGCTACTGGCGGCGAGGCGGTGGCGGACCGGGCAGTTCGAGAACCCGCGGCTCCTGCGCGCCGTGCGTCGCTGGGCCCGGATCGAGGATGACGCGCAGGCCTACGGCCACCTCCGGCCGCCGGCCACGGCGCCGGGGTAGGGGCAACGATGGGCGTGCGGCGTGCAGGTCGGGTCCGACGGGCCGCGTACCGCGCCGTCGCGACGCGCGTCCACGCGCACGGTCGCCCGGCCCGGCGATGAAGATCGCACTCGTCGTCCCCGGCGGTGTCGACCGGAGCGGCACGCATCGCGTGATCCCGTGCCTCCTCTGGCTCATCGAGCGGCTCGCACGCGCTCACGAGGTGCACGTCTTCGCGCTTCGGCAGGAGCCGCGGCCGTCGCGGTATCCACTCCTGGGCGCCGAGGTGCACAACTGCGGCGGGCGGCCCCGACGGCTCCGAGCCGTGGCGGCCATGCTCGCCGAACACCGCCGCTCGCCGTTCGACGCGCTGCATGCGGTGTGGGGACCGGGTCCGGGCGTCGTCGCCGCGGCCGTCGGCCGCGTCGTGCGCCGGCCCGTCCTGACCCACCTGACCGGCGGCGACCTCGCATCGATCCCCGACATCGATTTCGGTGCGCGGCGGCGGTGGCAGGGGAGGGCATGGCTCCGGCTCGCCGTAGCCGGTGCGGCGCGCGTCACGGTGCCTAGCCATGCCATGCAGCGGTCCGCGGCGGCGCTCGGGATCGCGGCGGAGCGGGTCCCCTACGGTGTCGCGCTGGACCGTTGGCCCCCGCGGGCGCCTCGGTCGCGACGGCCGGACGAGCCGGCGCGCCTGCTGCACGTCGCCTCGCTGAACCGGGTCAAGGACCAGGGCATGCTGCTCCGCGCGGCACGGGCGCTCCGCGACGCGGGCACCGCGTTTCGACTGGACATCGTCGGCGAGGACACGCTCGGGGGATCGGTGCAACGGATGGCCACGGCCCTCGGCCTCGACGACGTCGTGACGTTCCACGGCTTCCTCCCGCACGCGCGACTCCGTCCGATGGTCGAGGCGGCGGACCTGGTGCTCGTGTCGTCGCGGCACGAGGCGGACCCGATCGTCCTGCTCGAGGCCGCGGTCGCCGGCGTGCCGACCGTCGGCACCGCGGTGGGGCACCTCGCCGATTGGGCGCCGGACGCGGCCGTCGCCGTGCCGATCGGCGATGCCGCCGCCCTCGCCCGGGAGACCGCGGCGCTCCTCGCCGACGAGCCGCGCCGGATGCGGATCGCCGCGGCCGCGCAGGCACGCGCGCTCGCCGAGGACGCCGACTGGACGGCACGCCGCATCAACGAGATCTTGGAAGAAATGCGAAACCCCGGCCGCTCCTTCGCTTCAGCCGTGCGAGACACCGATCGCGCCTGCATCCGACGCGCCACGAGGCCCCGATGATCCGCCCCGACGCCGCCCCGCTCCCCGCCCGCGACGCCTACCCGCTCTGGGCGCCGCAGTACGACGCGGAGAACGCCGTGACCACGCTCGAGGATCACGCGGTCGGGGAACTCTCGCCGCCGCCGGCCGGGCGCGCGCTGCTCGACGCCGGGTGCGGCACCGGGCGGCGGCTGCCGCGGCCGAGCGACGGGGGGCTGGCGGTCGGCGTCGACCTCGTGCCGGAAATGCTCGCGGCCGGTCGGGCGAGCCGGCCGGGCGGCCCGCCGCTCGTCGCCGGGGACGCGACGTCGCTGCCACTCCGCGCCGGCGTGTTCGACCTCGTCTGGTGCCGCCTCGTCGCCGGGCACCTGCGCGAATTGCTCCCGCTCTACCGCGAGCTGGCGCGGGTGTCGCGACCGGGCGCGGCCGTGGTCGTGACCGACTTCCACCCCGCCGCCGCGCGCGCCGGGCACGAGCGTACGTTCCGCGACGCGGCCGGACGGGTCCGCGCGGTCGAGCACCACGTGCACGAGCCCGAGGACCACGAGCGCGCAGCGGCGGCCGCGGGGCTCGCGCTCGACGGCCGCGTCGACGCCGTCGTCGGGCCCGAGGTGCGGCCGTTCTACGAGCGCGCCGGCGCGCTCGACCGCTACGAGGCGCAGCGCGGGCTGCCGCTGGTGCTGGCGTTGAGGTACGCGAGATGATGCGCGTCGTCGTCTCCGGACCCGGCCAGCCCGGTACGGCGCATTGCGGCCGCACGGCCGCCATCCACGCCCCCGCGTCCGGCGCCGCGCGCGGGACGAGGCCGCACCGATGAGGTTCCGGCTGGAATCGGCCGATGGCCGCGCGATCGTCGTCGACGGCGCGCGGCTGGCCGCGCCCGACGGAGCATGCGACGTCGTCGTCGAGCTGGGCCCGGTCGAGCTGCGGCCAGGGCTGATCAACGCGCACGACCACCTGCACCGCAACCACTACCCGCGGCTGGGCGCGCCGCCGTATCGGGATGCCTACGCGTGGGGCCGCGACATCCACGAGCGGTGGGCGGAGGAAATCGCACGCTGCCGTGCGCTCGACCGCGGCGACGCGCTGCTCTTCGGCGCGCTCAAGAACCTGCTCGGCGCGGCGACGACGGTCGTGCACCACGACCGGTGGGAGCCGGCGTTCGACGGCGACTTCCCGGTCCGCGTCCTCCGGCCGCGCGTCGCGCATTCGCTGCGGCTCGAGCCGGAGCTCGTGGGCGCTGCGGAACCCGACGCGCTCCCCTTCTGCATCCACCTGGCCGAGGGCCTGAACGCCGAGGCCGCCGACGAGGTCCGCGAACTCGCCGGCCGTGGCCTCCTCGACCGCCGGCTCCTCGCCGTGCACGTGGTCGGCGCGGATGCGGACGGGGTGCGGCGCCTGCGTGCGGCCGGTGCGGGGATCGTCTGGTGCCCGACCTCGAACCGGTTCCTCTTCGGCCGCACGGCGCCCGCCGAGCTGCTCGCGCCGGGCATCGACGTGCTGCTCGGCTCCGATGCGCTGCTCACCGGCGACGGCACGCAGCTCGACGAGCTGCGCGCCGCCCGTGCGCTCGGCATCCTCGACGATGCGCGGCTGCTCGATGCGGTCGGCGCGACGGCCGCGCGCCGGCTCGGCCTGCCGGCGCCCTCGCTCGCGCCCGGCTCGCGCGCCGATCTCGTCGCGCTCCGGCGGCCGGTCTTCGAGGCGACGGCGGCCGACGTCGACCTCGTCGTCGTCGGCGGCGAGCCGCGGCTCGGCGATGAGCGCTACGGCGAGCTGTTCGAGCGGGCGGGCGTCGAGACGGAGGAGCTGGAGGTCGGTGGCACGACGAAACTCGTCGCGCGGCCGCTGGGCACGGTCGCGCGACGGGTGCTGGAGCTGACGCCGGAGTGCGGGAGGATCTTCGCGTGAATCGAGGCGAGCGAACCGGCCGCAACGGCGGCCGCGCGCGTCACGCCGACGCCCGCGGCGGCAGATCGCCGGCAGCGTGCGGGCGTCCGCTCAGCCGTGCCGTCCGGCGCCGCGCCACGGGAGGATGCGCCGCAGCACCTGCCCGGCCCGCTCCGCGTAAATCCGCCGCAGCTCGCCGGGCGACGCGCCGATCCAGAGCGGCCAGGCCATGTACATCACGCGGCGGGCGTGTTCGATCGGGCCGCGGGCCCACATGAGGCGCTCGTCGAGCGAGAGGCGCTCGGGGCGCTGCGCGCCCGACGGACGCAGCCCGGCGACGATGCGCCGCATGCGCGGCGTCGCGGCGGCGGCGAGCGCGGTCAGCGCGTCGGGGTCGATGGTCCCGGGCGCGAGCCGCTCGGCCAGCGCGAGCGCCGGGTACGCGAAGCGCAGCGCGCCGGCCCGCTCGAGGCAGGCGACGAGCTCCGGCCACCGCAGCCGCCCCGCGGCCGCGTCCGCGCGCGCGACGAGCACGAGCTCGAGCTGCCGCAGCAGCGTCAGGTTGTGCAGCCCCTGGGACGCGTGCACGGCCAGGAACGCGAGGAGCGTGGGCGGGTGGAGGGCGCGTGCGCCGGGGTGCAGCGCCGGCCACGGCGCCGTCGCCTCGGCGAGCGGGCCGAACCGAATCGTCCGCACGCCGAAGAAGTCGCGGTCGAGCGACGCGTGCAGGTCGAGCGTGTACGGGTCGTCGGCGTGTACGAGCGCAAGCGTACGCAGCCGGGTCGGCGCGCCGGGCGGCACCAACGTCGACTGCCGCGGTCGCGGCTGCCGCCGGGCGAGCGTGTACCCGGCGCGCTCCAGCGCGCGTTCGGCCGCGGCGAAGTCGTCGACGGCGAGGTCGAGGTCGGCGGTCGGCCGGGTCGCGGGCTCCGGGAAGTATGCGCGGGCGGTGTGGGCGCCCTTGAGCACCGTCGCACGGATCCCGGCGCCGGCCAGGACGTCGAGGGTGCGGAGCAGCTCGGCCTCGAGCCGCCGCGCCCGCGCTCGCGCATGCTCCAGGTGCAGTCGCAGCAGCGCGCCGGCTTCGCCCTCGGCCTCGAGCGCGCCGGACTCGTGCGCATGGCCGAGCCAGGGACCGAGCCCGGAGCTGTACGCGGCGACGCTCAGCGCGAGCGTTCCGCCGGGCAGGGTGAGCGTTACGGGGCCGAGCGCGGGCGCGGGGGCGTGCGCGTGGGGCCGTGCGGGACCGGACGCGGGCGCGAGCGCCGGCATTTCGGGGCGGGATCCCGTGGCGGGCGTGGCCCCCGTAGCTTCCGCGACGCCGCCGAGTGCCGCGGGCATCCCGCCGCGAGCCAGCAGCGCCGCCGCCACCCGCTCGATCGCCTCGAGCGACGCGCGCCACTCGGCGATCGGCACGTCCGGCCAGAGGTACCCCGGGTGCCCGCGCCGGCGCGCCCAGCGGAAGCGCGCCGCGATCGTCTCGACCGGGAGGTCGAACGCGTTGAAAGGGAAAGGCTCGAATCGGGTGTGTGCCACGATGGATGACTCCAGGGCGGGCCGCAGTCGCTGGCCTCAAGATCGCTGCGGCGCGGCGGCGCGTCAAACGTCGAAGCGACGACGGCGCGAGCCGTCGCCGACGGAGGGCCGATGCGCCTCGGCCTGAACGGGCGGTTCCTCGCCGCGCCGGTCACGGGCGTGCAGCGGTTCGCCCGCGAGGTCGGCGCGCGGCTGCTCGAACGCGCCGGCGACGCGGTCCTCTTCGTCCCGCGCGGCGCCGTCGCCGACCTCGCGGCACCGGGCCCGGCGCGCGTCGGGCGCGGGCGCCTCGCCGGCCACGCCTGGGAGCAGCTCGAGCTGCCGCGGCACGCACGCGCCGCCGGATGCGACGTGGTGCTGCACCCGGCCAACACGTTGCCGGTCGCGGGCGGGCCGCACGTGCTCGTGCTCCACGACGCGCTGCCGCACTCTCGGCCGGAATGGTTCGCCCGCGCGTTTCGCGCGTGGTACCGGCAGGTGCAGCGGCGGGCGGCGGCGCGCGCGGCCGCGCTCGTCACGGTGTCGGCGTGGGCGCGCGCGGAGATCGCGGCGGCGCTCGGCGTGGACCCGGAGCGGATCTCCGTCGTCGGCCAGGGCGTCGAGCCGTTCGACCGACCGGCCGACGCCGACGCCGTGCAACGGCTCCGCGAGCGCCTGCGCCTTCCGCCGCGTTACCTGCTCGCGGTCGGTGACGGCGACCCGCGCAAGAACATCGCGTTCCTGCACCGTGTGCGCGAATGCTGGCGCGCGACGCGCGGCGAGCCGCCCGCGCTGGTCGTGGTCGGCGCGGCGTCGCCCTGGGTGCATGCCGTCGACGGGCGTGGCGCCCCGGCATTCAGGGACGGCGCGGCGGGCGCGAACGGGCACGCGGCCGGTACCGCGACGCGGCCGGAGCGGCAGCGGCCACCGGCCGGCCGCGCAGCGGGCGTGATCCGCCTCGGCCGCGTCGACGACGAGACGCTGCGCGCGCTCTACACCGGCGCCGCCGCGTTCTGCTTCCCTTCGCTCGCCGAGGGGTTCGGCCGCCCGCCGCTCGAGGCGATGGCGTGCGGCGCGCCGGTCGTGGCCGCGCCGTACGGCCCCGCCCGCGAGGTCCTCGGCGACGCCGCGCGCGTCGTGCCGCTCGAGCCCGAGGCCTGGGTCGCGGCGCTCGAGCCGCTGCTCGAGCCCGGGCCGACGCGCGAAGCGGTGCGCGATGCCGGGCGCAGACACGCGGCGGCGTTCCGCTGGGACGACGTCGCCGACCGGCTGCTCCAGATCTGCCGCGCGGCCGCGGCCGGGAGCGGCACCTCCGGGAGGAGCACCTGATGCGCGTCGCGATCGTCCACGACTGGCTCACCGGCATGCGCGGCGG
>DASVDG010000128.1:0-51899 GCA_036381255.1 Longimicrobiales bacterium
CCCGCGGCGCGCGCCGCGGCTACGGCCGCTACTACGGCTGGGGCGTGCCGATCCGCGGCGTGTACAGCTACTCGCTCGACTACGGCAACCTCGGCGGCCCCGAGTGGGAGAGCGAGACGATCCCGCCGTATCCGACCTCTGAACCGCCGTACTTCGAGACGCGTCACTGGAGCACCGCGGAGCCGGCGTTCGAGCCGCGCTACTACGAGGAGCGGCTCGGCCTCGAGACGCCGTTCGGCCCCGGCCGCCGGCGCCGGGCCGGCTGGGGCGCGGGATCCTGGCTGCCCCGCCGCGGCTGGGTCCGGGGCTACGACCGTGCCTACGGCCGCCGCCCGCGCGGCGGGTGGCGCGGCGCGGGGTACGCACGCGGCTGGGAGTGGGACCGCGGCGTCGGCGCCTGGACCCGCGAGGGCCGCGACGTCGGCGGCGCGTGGCGCTCCGTCAGGTCCGGCCGGCGCGGCCCCGCCGGGGAGTACGCCTGGGACTACTGGTAGCCGCCGGGTAGCCGACGACCGCCGCGCGCCGCATCTTTGGGCGGATGGAGGACCGGTTCATCCGCCCCTCGACGCCGGCGCCCGCCGCGCCCCGCGGGGCCGCCCGCCGCGCCGGCGCCCCGGCCGCCGCGCCGCTCGCCCGCGACCTGGACGCGCACCTCCGCGCCTCGGGGCTGCTCCGTCCCGGCGACGCGGTCCTCGTCGCCGTCTCGGGCGGCGTCGACTCCCTCACGCTCCTCCACCTCCTCCGCTTCGCGCTCCCCGACTGGCGCCTCCGCGTCGTCGCCGCCCACTTCGATCACCGCATGCGGCCGGGAAGCGACGCCGACGCGCGCTGGCTCGCCGGCGTCTGCCGCGCGTGGGACGTCACGCTCGAGGGCGGCGCCGCCGGGTCGGGGCTCCGCTCCGAGGCCGCCGCGCGCGAAGCGCGCTACCGCTTCCTGCGCGAGGCCGCGGCCCGGCACGGCGCCGATGCCATCGCCACCGCGCACCAGCTCGACGACCAGGCCGAGACCGTGCTCTTCCGCGCCGCCCGCGGCACCGGCCTCGCCGGCCTCGCCGGCATCCCCGCGCGCCGCGGCGACGTCGTCCGACCGCTCCTCCCGTTCCGGCGCGCGCAGATCGAGGCGTACGCCCGCGCCGCGCGCCTGCACTGGCTCGAGGACCCGACGAACTCCGCCGCCGACTACGCGAGGAACCGGATCCGCCGCGAAGTCATTCCCGTGCTCGAGGAGCTGGCGCCCGGCGCCGCCGTCGCGCTCGCGCGCCTCGCGGAGCACGCGCGCGCCGCCGAAGCGGCGTGGGACGCACTCGTCGCCGACGCCGCCCGCGACGCCGTGATCGCGGAATCCGAAGGCGCAGCGGAACTTGCCAGGACCCGCTTTCTTGGGTATCCTTCTGAGGTCCAGGCCCGCCTGCTACGGAGCCTGCTGCGCCGCCACGGAAGTGCGCCCGGTAGGGCCGGAACCCGGGCGGCGCTTGAGTTTATCAGTTCCGGTGGGAGCGGGGCGCAGCTCCATCTCCCGGGCGGTGCCCGACTTCGGCGGGAGTTCGACCGGATCGTGGTCGCGACCGCGCCACTGCCGGACACGCCAGAGGGACGACCGGCCCTCCTCCCGGGCGCCGACCCGGGGGAGGCCGAGGCGGTCCTCGCGGGCCGCCGGATCGCGGTACGCTGGGGGCCCGAGCCCGTCGCGGAGGCCGGAGCGAGCGAGTCCTTCGATCCCGACGCTCTCCACTTCCCCCTGGAACTTCGGAGCTGGCGCCCGGGCGACCGGATCCGGCTCGCGGTCGGAACGAAGAAGCTGAAGAAGCTCTTCGCCGAGCGGCGGGTGCCGCGGTCCGCGCGGGCGCGCGTGCCCATCGTGGCGGAGGTGGGCGGCCGTGTCCTCTGGGCGGTCGGCATCGCCAGGGCATTCGAGGCCGTGCCGTCGTCCCGCGGCCCCGCCCTCCACATCACGGTGAGAGATGCTGAACACGGCTGACACGCACGCGCGGACGGGAGGGCTCGAGCTCCGGCGCATCGTCTATTCCGAGGAGGACATCGCCCGCCGCGTGGCGGAGATGGGCCAGGAAATCTCGGCGGCGTATCCGGATGGCGAGGACCTGCTGGTCCTCGGGCTGTTGAAGGGGTCGTTCATCTTCCTGGCGGACCTGGTCCGCCACATCGCCCGCCCGATCCAGGTGGACTTCCTGGTCGCGGCCAGCTACGGATCGGGAACGGAATCGAGCGGCGAGGTGCGGCTCCTTTACGACCCGGAAGCGTCGGTGGCGGGACGCAACCTGCTGCTCGTCGAGGACATCGTCGACAGCGGCACGACGCTGAACCGGCTGATCCCGATGCTACGGCAGCGTGGCCCGCGGAGCCTCGAGCTGTGCGCGCTGCTGCACAAACGGATCGCGAAGAACCTGGTGCAGGAGCCGCGTTGGGTCGGCTTCGACGCGCCGCGTGAGTTCCTGATCGGCTATGGTCTCGACCACAGCGAGAACTTCAGGAACCTGCCCTTTATCGCGAGCCTCTAGGCTGGCGGTGGCGATCGAAGGAAGCTTTGATGCCAGAACGTGATGGCAACCGGATGAACAAGTCCCCGAGGAGCTTCGCGCGGTTCTCGAAGACCGCTTCGTTCTGGGTGCTGCTCATCCTGATCCCTGTGCTGATCGTGCAGTTCCTCTCGCCGAAGCGGCAGGACGCGGTGGAGCTGACGTACTCGCAGTTCCACGACCAGCTCGAGGTCGGCAACCTCCAGCGGGTCACGATCATCGACGGGAAGCGCGTGGAGGGCGCGCTGCGCGCGCCGATCCCCGTGGATGGGCACCGCGTGCAGCGCTTCTGGACGCTGCTGCCGTTCAAGGACAGCGATGCGCTGCTCGGCGAGCTCCAGGCGAAGAACGTCGACATCCGCAGCGCCGAGCCGCGCCAGAACTGGTGGGCGCTCGTGCTCTCGGCGCTCCCCTGGGTCCTCATCTTCGGCTTCTGGATCTTCATGCTCCGGCAGATGCAGGCCGGCGGCTCGAAGGCGTTCCAGTTCGGGAAGTCGAAGGCGCGCCTCCTGACCGGCGACACGCCGAAGGTCACGTTCGCGGACGTGGCCGGCGCGGACGAGGCGAAGGAGGAGCTGAAGGAGGTCATCGACTTCCTGAAGGATCCGCAGAAGTTCAGCCGGCTGGGCGGGCGCCTGCCGAAGGGTGTGCTGCTGATCGGCCCGCCGGGGACCGGCAAGACGCTGCTGGCGCGCGCGGTGGCCGGCGAGGCGGGGCGGCCGTTCTTCTCGATGTCGGGCTCCGACTTCGTCGAGATGTTCGTCGGCGTCGGCGCCTCGCGGGTGCGCGACCTGTTCGAGCAGGGCAAGGCGCACGCGCCGTGCATCATCTTCATCGACGAGATCGACGCGGTCGGCCGGCACCGCGGCGCGGGGCTCGGCGGCGGCCACGACGAGCGGGAGCAGACGCTGAACCAGCTCCTGGTCGAGATGGACGGCTTCGAGTCGAACGACGGCGTGATCCTGCTCGCGGCCACGAACCGGCCGGACGTGCTGGACCCCGCGCTGCTGCGGCCGGGCCGGTTCGACCGCCAGATCGTGGTCGACTCGCCCGACGTGAAGGGCCGCGAGGGGATCCTGAAGGTGCATCTGCGCAAGATCCCGCTCGCCGACGACGTCGAGGTCGGCACGCTGGCGAAGGGCACGCCGGGGATGAGCGGTGCGGACCTGGCGAACCTGGTCAACGAGGCGGCGCTCCTGGCGGCGCGCCGCGGCCGGGACCGCGTCACCATGCTGGACCTCGAGGCCGCGAAGGACAAGGTCATGCTCGGCGCGGAGCGCAAGAGCATGGTCCTGTCCGAGGCGGAGCGCCGGCTGACGGCGTACCACGAGGCGGGGCACGCGGTCGTCGGGCTGAAGACGCCGGGCCTCGATCCGGTGCACAAGGTCACGATTGTGCCACGCGGCCGCGCGCTCGGGGTGACGGCGTCGCTGCCGCAGGAGGACCGGCACTCCTACTCGCGGGACTACCTCCTCGGCCAGCTCGCGTACCTCTTCGGCGGCCGCGCGGCGGAGGAGAGGATCTTCGGGCCCGAGAAGATCACGACGGGCGCCGGCAACGACATCGAGCGCGCGACGTCGCTCGCGCGGCGCATGGTGACCAGCTTCGGCATGAGCGACGCGATCGGTCCGATGGCCGTCGGGGATTCCGAGCAGGAGGTCTTCCTCGGCCGCGAGATCGTCCAGCGGCGCGAGATCTCCGAGAAGACGGCCGAGCTGGTCGACAGTGAGGTCAAGCGCCTGCTCAGCGATTCCTACGACCGCGCGCTGAAGACGATCGAGGAGAACCGGGAGCTGCTCGAGGCGCTGGCCAACGCGCTGCTGGAGCGCGAGACGCTGGATCGCGAGGAGATCGATCTGCTCGCCGCCGGACAGCCGCTCCCGGCGCAGCGCCGGGCCGGCGCCGCCGAAGACGACGGCGCGGCCGACGGCGTCGCGCAGGAATCGCTCGTCCCGGCCCTCGGGGAGGCCGCGCCCGGCGCCGCCGAGGCGGACGCGGCCGCGGAGGCCACCCGCAGTGCCGCCTCCCGCGCCGCCCGCGAGGACGCCGCGCCAAGGGCGCGATCCGCCGAGGCCGAGCCCGATCCCACGCGGTGACGTCGATGGCGGGTGAGGGCTGGCGCACCGCGCGCGGATCTCTCCCGCTCGACCGGCCGCGCATTCTCGGGATCCTGAACGTCACCCCGGACTCCTTCTGGGACCGCGGCCGGCACGCGGGGCTCGCCTCGGCGCTCGAGCGCGCCGAACGCCTCCTCGAGGACGGCGCGGACCTCATCGACGTCGGCGGCGAGTCGACCCGACCCGGCGCCGTGCCGGTCGACGCCGACGTCGAGCTGGAACGCGTCGTCCCCGTCATCCGCGAGATCGTGCGGCGCTGGCCGGATGCGCTCGTCTCCGCGGACACCGTCAAGGCGGTCGTCGCCCGGGGCGCGCTCGACGCGGGCGCGGCCGCGATCAACGACGTCTCCGCCCTGCGGCTCGACCCGGAGCTGGCGCGGACCGTGGCCGAGGCCGGGGCCGGCGTGGTGCTCATGCACTCCCGCGGCGACGTGAGTACGATGGCCCGCTACGAAAGCGCGCACTACGGCCCCGACCCCGTAGGCGACATGGTCGAGGAGCTCGACCGCGCGCTGCACCGCGCCCGCGAGGCGGGGATCGCCGATGAGGCCGTCGTGATCGACCCGGGACTCGGATTCTCCAAGCGCACCGAACACAGCGTGGCCGCAATCGCCCATCTGGACCGGTTCCTCGCCCTCGGTCGACCCGTGCTCCTCGGACCGTCCCGCAAGCGGTTCATCGGCGAGCTGTCCGGCGGGCTCCCCGCCGAGGACCGGCTGGAAGGCACCCTCGCCGCGTGCGTCGCCGGGCTGCTCCGCGGCGCACGCGTCTTCAGAGTCCACGACGTCCGCGCCACGCGCCGCGCGCTCGACGTCGCCGAGGCCGTCCGCAACGCGTCGTGACCGCCATGCTGGAGCGCTACACTTTCCTGCTCCCGACATTCAAGGATCTGGTCCAGATCCTCCTCGTCGCGGCCGGGCTCTACTACGTGCTCCGCCTCCTCGCACGCACGCGGGCGATCCAGATCCTGTTCGGCGTGCTCCTGCTCGTCGCCGTCTACTTCGCCGCCCGGCTGCTGGACCTCGAGCTCGTCCGCTACATCCTGGAAAAGCTCTTCGAGTACGGCGCGATCGCGGCGCTGATCGTGTTCCAGCCCGAGCTGCGCAACGCGCTCGCGCGCCTCGGCCAGAGCCGCATGATCCGGTTCTTCCACGCCATGGAGCAGGGCGAGGTGGTCGACGAGCTGATCGAGGCGGCCGAGCGCCTGTCGCGCGCGAAGATCGGCGCGATCATCGCCGTCGAGCGCGAGGTCGGCCTCGAGGAGTACATCGCCGAGCAGGGCACGCGCATCGACGGGCGCGTCTCGGCCGAGCTCGTCGTCGGCCTCTTCTCGCCCTACGGCCCGCTCCACGATGGCGCCGTCCTCATCTCCGGCGACACGATCCTGGCCGCAGGCGTGATCCTGCCGCTCACCCAGTTCCCCGTCGCGGACAAGAGCCTCGGCACCCGGCACCGCGCGGCGCTGGGTCTCTCCGAAGAGACCGACGCCCTCGTCATCGTCGTGAGCGAGGAGACCGCGCAGATCTCGCTGGCACATCGCGGCCGCCTCGAGCGTAACATCAACGTAGACCGACTCCGTGAGGCGCTCGCCGGCGCCGCCGCGCCGGCCGCCATCCGCGGGTGATGCGTTGACAGCCGCGGACTTGCTCCGTACATTCATCGCATTCTGCAACATCCCAACATCCAGTCGGGTTGACCGGTACCCCAAGCCTCGAGGAGCTGCTCTTGGACGGCACTAGTTACAATTTGCTCCAGCTGTTCGCGGACGGCGGGATCTTCATGTATCCGCTCGTGCTGTGTTCGCTGCTGGCGCTCGGGGTGATCATCGCGAAGGCGTACACGCTCTGGGCCGCGCACCGCAACTCGCAGATGATCCTCGGCCAGGTGGCCGAGCTCGGCCGCGAGGGCCGCATTGCGGACGCCATCGAGCTCGCCGCCTCCACGCCCGGCCCCGTCGCCGCGATCCTGCTCGCGGGGCTCCAGCGCGTGCAGGACAGACAGAGCGGCGACGCGGACATCGAGCGCGCGATCAAGACCACGGGCACCATCGAGCTCGGATTCCTCGAGCGCGGCCTCATCGTGCTGGCCACGGTGTCGAACGTCGCGCCGCTGCTGGGCTTCCTCGGCACCGTCGCCGGGATGATCTCCGCCTTCGGCGCGATCGCCCAGGCCGGCCAGGTCGAGGCCGGACTCGTCGCCGGCGGCATCAAGATCGCGCTGATCACGACCGCCGCAGGGCTGATCATCGCGATCCCGGTCAACATCGGCTACAACTTCTTCGTGACCCGGATCGACAAGCTGATCCAGGACATGGAGGAGGGCACGTCCGCGGTGCTCGAGCTGGTCTGGAACCTGGAGCGGGGTGGCCGGCGCCTCGCCGCCGCCGAGTAGGCGAGAGGAGGGGACATCATGGCGATCATGAAGAAGAAGAGCCGTCCGAGCGGTGACATCCCGACCTCGTCGATGGCGGACATCGCGTTCCTGCTGCTGATCTTCTTCCTCGTCACCACGGTCTTCGACGAGGAGCGGGGGCTGCCGATCGTGCTCCCCGAGCAGTCCAAAGAGGTCGAGGTCTCGCAGAAGAACATCCTGCACATCGTGATCACGAACACGGGCGTCGTCGAGCTGAAGCGCGGTGAGAGCCCGTCCGTCTCCACCGTCACGGCGGACATGATCGGCGGGATCTGGCGGCAGGAGGTCGCGCAGAACCCGAACCTCATCGCCGCGGTCAAGACGTACCCGGACGCGGAATACCGGTACATGATCGACGTGCTCGACCAGCTCCAGGCGGCGGGCGCCGACCGGATCTCACTCCAGCTGTTCGAGGGGAACTAGCCATGGCGGCCATTCAGGGCGGGTACAAGAGGAAGAGCAAGCCGGCGTCGGACATTCCGGACTCGTCGCTGGCGGACATGGCGTTCCTGCTGCTGATCTTCTTCATGGTGAGCACCACGTTCCCCAAGGAGAAGATGCGGGACCTCAACTTCCCGGAAGCCGAGGCGACGCAGAAGCTGGACACGCCCCGCAAGGACATCATGCACGTGTACGTGGAGCCGGACGGCTCGGTCTACATCAACGACGCGCTGGTCCCGATGGAGCGCGTCTCGGATGTGGTCGCGCCCGAGTACGTGCGGACGGATCATGCGCTGCTGGTCGTGCTGCGCGCGGATCGGGAGGTCACGTACAGCTACATCGACGCGGTGCAGAAAGAGCTCGTGGAGGCCGGCGCGGTGCGCGTGACCTTCTACACCGACCTCGAGGAGCGCGTACGGCGCGCAAGGAGGTAGCCGTATGACGACGATGACGGAAACGCGTCCTCGGACCGAGCTGGTCTTGGAGACGGCGAACGACCGGTTCAAGCGGCAGTTCAACAGCTGGTTCTGGGGCTCGGTGATCGCGGCGACGGTGATCCATTTCGGTGTCTTCGCGTTTTTCCCGAGCTTCGAGGCGGAAGATGTCTCGTTCTCGGCGGAGGAGATCGAGACGATCGATCTGCCGCCGGAGATCGAGATCCCGCCGCCGCCGGAGGCGATCGCGCGTCCGGCGACGCCGGTCGTGAGCGCCGCGCCGATCGATGACGACATCACGATCGCGCCGACGACGTTCGAAGACAACCCGATCGAGAACCTGCCGCCGCCGCCGACGCCGACTTCGGGCGACGACCTGTCGAGCTTCAAGGCGTTCACGCCGGACATGGTGCGGCCGTCGCTGAAGAACGACGCGGAGGTCGCGCGGGCGCTCGAGCGTCACTACCCGCCGCTGCTGCGGGACGCCGGGATCGGCGGTACGGTGCTGGTGATGTTCTGGATCGACGAGGAAGGCAAGGTCGTGAAGCACCAGATCGGGAAGTCGAGCGGCTACCCGAACATGGACGAGGCGGCCACGCAGGTGGCGGACATCATGCAGTTCTCGCCGGCGCTGAACCGGGACAAGCCCGTGCGCGTGGTGGTGCAGATTCCGATCACGTTCCGCGTGCAGTGAGGCCGGGCGCGACGGGTCGCGCGGGGTGATGCGGCCCGGCGCTCGGCGAGAGTTGGAGGGGGACCGGCGGTGGCCGGTCCCCCTTCGTCGTTCGGGGCGCGCCGGTGGGCGGAAGGCGTTGCCCTTCGTGGTACCGGGGGGTAAGATACCGGGTCTATGGAAGCGGGGAAGCTGAGGGAGAAGCTGCTCCGGGTGGAGGAGCAGATCGAGGCGGCGCGGCGCCGGGCGGGGCGGTCGGACGCGGTGGGGATCATCGCGGTGACGAAGACGCACCCGGTGTCGACGGTCGAGGCGGCGCTGTCGCTCGGGCTCGACCGCATCGGGGAGAACCGGGTGCAGGAACTCGAGGCCAAGGTGGAGGCCATCGGCCGGGACCGGGCCGAGTGGCACCTGATCGGCCATCTCCAGCGCAACAAGGTCCGGCGGGCGCTGCCGCTGTTCGACGTGATCCACTCGATCGACTCGCTGCGCCTGGCGCGCGAGCTGTCGGCGGAGGCGGAGCGTGCGGGCGTCGACGTGGTCGGGCTGGTGCAGGTGAACACGTCGGGCGAGGCGAGCAAGTACGGCTTCGGGGCGGCCGAGGCGGTCGACGCCGTGGCGGAGGTCGTGTCGCTGCCGCGCCTGCGGGTCCGCGGCCTCATGACGATGGCGCCGTACACGTCGGAGGAGGCGACGTTGCGTCGCACGTTCGCGGGCGCGCGCAGGCTGTTCGAGCGCTGCGCGGAGGAGGTGCCCGGCTTCGAGCCGGTCCACCTGTCGATGGGGATGTCGAACGACTTCGAGATCGCCGTCGAGGAGGGTAGCACACTGGTCCGGCTGGGGACGGTCCTATTCGGAGAGCGGGGAACATGATCGACCTGACGCCGATCGACATCCGGAAGAAGAAGGGCGACTTCGCGCGTGCGTTCCGCGGCTACGACGTCGCGGACGTGGACCTGTTCCTGGACCTGGTGGCGGACCGGCTGGAGGAGCTGGTCAACGGGACGCGGCGGCTGGAGGAGCGGGTCGCGCAGCTCGAGGCGCAGATGCAGGACTATCGTCAGCGGGAGAGTGCGCTGACGGAAGCGGTCGTGACCGCGCAGGAGCTGCGGGAGGACGTGCGTCGGCAGGCCGCGAAGGAGGCCGAGCTGGCGCGGCGGGAGGCGGAGGTCGAGGCGGAGCGGATCCGCGGCGCGGCGTTGAAGGCGCGCGAGCAGGAGGAGGAGCTGCTGCGGCGGCTGCGTGCGCGCCGGATGCAGCTCCTGCGTTCGTACCGTTCGTTCCTCGAGCGGGAGCTGGCGGAGCTGGCGGTGGTCGCGCAGGGGATCGAGACGATGGAGTCGGAGGCCGGCGACGAGGCGGGGCCGGGGGCGGGCGGAACGCGGCGCGTCGCGAAGCCCGCGGCGCCGGCACCGGCGGGTGACGGCGGCGCGACGGGAGCCGGGAAATGACGCGGGCCGGAGCGGAAGCGTCGATGGACGCGCTGAACGCCGCCGTGGCCGAGGTCCGGCGGCGTACGGCGCTCGAGCCCGAGGTCGCGATCGTGCTCGGGACCGGGCTCGGCGCGACGATGGTCGAGCGGCTCGAGGTGGAAGCCGCGATCCCGTACGAGGAGGTGCCGAACTTCCCCGTCTGCACGGTGGACTCGCACACCGGCAGGCTGCTCCTCGGGCGGCTCGACGGGACGCCGGTCGTCGCGATGCACGGCCGGTTCCACCGGTACGAAGGGTACTCGCTGCAGCAGGCCACGCTGCCGATCCGGGTCATGGCGCGGCTCGGCGCGCGGACGCTCTTCCTCTCGGGCGCGTGCGGCGGGTTGAACCCGCTGTGGAACGCGGGCGATCTCGTCCTGCTGGACGACCACATCAACCTCATGGGCGACAACCCGCTGATCGGGCCGAACCTCGACGAGCTGGGACCGCGCTTCCCGGACATGTCCGAGCCGTACGACCGTGGGCTCCAGGCGCTGGCCGAGGCCGTCGCCCTCGAGCTGCGGATCCCGCTCCGCCGCGGCGTGTACGTCGCCGTGGCCGGGCCGAACCTCGAAACCCGGGCGGAGTACCGGATGCTGCGCGCGATGGGCGCCGACGTGGTGGGGATGAGCACCGTGCCGGAGGCCATCGTCGCGCGGCACATGGGGATGCGGGTGATGGGCGTCTCCATCATCACGGATCTCTGCCTGCCCGACGCGCTCGAGCCGACGGACATCCAGACGATCATCCGGACGGCGAACGAGGCGGAGCCGAAGGTGACGGAGCTGGTGCGGGGGGTCGTGGGGCGGTTGCGGGGGTGAGGGGGGCAGTCGTCAGTGGTCAGTTGTCAGTTGTCAGTGGTCAGTCATTAGGGGTTAGCGGCTAGCGGTTAGGGGGTCAGCGGCCGGGGGGCAGGGGGCGGAATTTGGGGGCTGATCTCACGAGGGTTGCGGGAACGGGAACGGGGACGGGGACGGGGTGGTCGTTGGGGGGCGTGGGGAGGTTGGGCGGGGGCGGTGGAGCCTGGAGGGGCTGTGGGGTGGAGGAAGGGAAAGTGGCGGATAGGGATTGGTTCTGATATGCGATACCCGGAATATCCGGAAAATTCGATCAAGCTCGAGGAGGAGGTCCTCCGGCGCTGGCGTGAGGAGGAGCTGTTCCGTCGCACGCTGGATGCGACGGCGGCGGGCGAGCCGTTCGTCTTCTACGAGGGTCCGCCGACGGCGAACGGCAAGCCGGGGATCCACCATGTGATCAGCCGTACGATCAAGGACCTGGTGTGCCGGTACCAGACGATGCGCGGGCGGCAGGTGACGCGGATCGCGGGCTGGGACACGCATGGGCTCCCGGTCGAGATCGAGGCGGAGAAGAAGCTGGGGATCAGCGGGAAGCGGGAGATCGAGGAGGTCGGCGTCGCCCGTTTCAACGAGGTCTGCCGCGAGAGCGTCTGGACGTACAAGGAGGACTGGGAACGCTTCTCCGAGCGGATCGGCTACTGGCTCGATTACACGCGGCCGTACATCACGTACGCGCCGGAGTACATCGAGACCGTCTGGTGGCTGCTGAAGCAGATGGACGAGCGCGGGCTGCTGTACCGGGGGCATAAGAGCGTGCCGTACTGCCCGCGCTGCGGCACGGCGCTGAGCTCGCACGAGGTGGCGCAGGGGTACGAGGAGGTGCTGGACCCGTCGTTGTACTTCCTGTGTCCGCTCGCGGGCGAGGACGGCGGGGCGGACCCGGAGGGGCGTGCGTTCCTCGTCTGGACGACGACGCCGTGGACGCTCCCTTCCAACGTCGCCCTCGCCGTGAACCCGGATCTGGAGTACGCGGAGGTCGTGCACGAGGGGCGTCGCCTGATCGTGGCGGAGGCGCGGGTCGCCGCGGTCTTCGGCGAGGGTGCGGAGGTGGCGCGGCGGTACCGCGCCGATGAGCTGGTGGGCCGGCGGTATCTGCGGCCGGTCGGCATCGTCCCGGAGACGGCGACGGTCGACGCGGACGGGCGGGGCGCGGAGCGGGTCGCGAACGCGTGGCGCGTGGTGGCGGAGGAGTTCGTCAGCGCCGAGGACGGCACGGGGATCGTGCACCTGGCGCCGGCGTTCGGCGCGGACGACTACGCGGCCGGGCAGCGGCACGGGCTGCCGATGTACCGGCCGATCGACGACGCGGGGAAGTTCCTCGGCGACCTCCCGCTGGTCGGCGGGCTGTTCGTGAAGGAGGCGGACCCGGTGCTGGTCGAGGATCTCGAGGCGCGGCGCCTCCTGTTCCGCCACACCCTGGAGCCGCACTCGTACCCGCACTGCTGGCGTTGCTCGAGCCCGCTCATCTACATGGCGCGCGAGTCGTGGTACATCCGCACCACGCAGATGAAGGACGAGATGATCGCGAACAACCGTCGGGTCGGCTGGCACCCGGCGGAGGTCGGCGCGGGGCGGTTCGGCGAGTGGCTCGAGGGGAACGTGGACTGGGCGCTCTCGCGCGACCGCTACTGGGGTACGCCGCTCCCGGTGTGGATCTGCGACCGCGATGCGTCGCACACGGAGGTGATCGGCTCGTACGCCGCGCTGAGCGAGCGCGTCGGCGGCCTGCCGGACGACTTCGACCCGCACAAGCCGGGGATCGACGCGCTGACGTGGGCGTGCGGCGAGTGCGGCGGCACGCTGCGTCGCACGCCGGAGGTGATCGACGTCTGGTTCGACTCGGGCGCGATGCCGTTCGCGCAGTGGCACTACCCGTTCGAGAACGAGGACGAGTGGAAGCGCCACTTCCCGGCGGACTTCATCTGCGAGGGCGTGGACCAGACGCGCGGCTGGTTCTACTCGCTGATGGCCATCTCGAGCCTCCTCGGCCACGGCCCGGCGTACCGCAACGTCGTCGTGAACGACCTGCTGCTGGACCGCGACGGGCAGAAGATGTCCAAGTCCCGCGGCAACGTGGTGGATCCGTGGGACGCGATCGCCGAGTTCGGCGCGGACGCGATCCGCTGGTACCTGCTGACCGTGAGCCAGCCGTGGGTGCCGAAGCGGTTCGACCCGGAGGCGCTGGGTGAGGCCGCGCGCCGCACGTTCGACACGCTGGCGAACACGTACCGGTTCTTCGCACTCTACGCGGGGCTCGAGGACTGGACGCCGGAGCCGGGCGGTGCGGCGCCGCAATCGGCCCACGTGCTCGACCGCTGGGTCCTCTCGCGGCTGACCGGGCTCGTCGCCGCGGTGGGGCGGGACCTCGACGCGTACGAGCCGACGCGCGCCGCGCGCGCGATCGGCGACTTCATCGTCGACGACCTGTCGAACTGGTACGTTCGGCGCAGCCGGGACCGGTTCTGGGGGAACACGGACGAGGCGGACGCGAACGCGGCGTTCGCGACGCTGCACCACACGCTCCTCGTGCTGGCGCGGCTGCTCGCGCCGATGACGCCGTTCCTGGCGGACTGGCTGCACCGGGCGCTGATGGCGGGCGAGAGCGTGCACCTGGCGCCGTTCCCGACGGCGGCCGAAGATCGCGTCGACACGGCGCTCGAGGCGGAGATGGAGGCGGCGCGAATGCTGGCCCGGCTGGGCCGCGCCGCGCGCGAGCGGGTGAAGATCCGCGTCCGGCAGCCGCTCGGCACGCTGTACGCGGTGGTGCCGCGCGGCCCCGCGCCCGGCGAAGCGGCGCTCGCCGTGGTGCGCGACGAGCTGAACGTGAAAATCGTGCGGTTCCTCGATGCGGCCGAAGAGCTGGTCGAGCTGAAGGCGAAGCCGAACTTCCGCGCGCTGGGCCCGAAGTTCGGCCCGCGGACGGCGCTGGCGGCGGACGCGATCCGGCAGATCGCGGCGGACCGGCTGCGCGCGTTCCAGCGCGGCGAGCCGCTCACGATCGTGGTGGACGGCGAGGGCTTCGAGCTCGAGGCCGGCGAGTTCGAGATCGTGGAGGAGGCGCGGGGCGACTTCGTCGTCGAGGCGGCCGAGGGGTACGTCGTCGCGCTGGACCCGACGATCGACGAGGCGCTGCGGCGCGAGGGGCTCGCCCGGGAGCTGGTCAACCGGATCCAGCGGCTGCGCAGGGACGAGGCGCTCGACGTCAGCGACCGGATCCGCCTCGGCGTCGATGGCGACGAGGCCGTCCTCGCGGCGGCGGCGGCGCACGGCGACTTCATCGCGCGCGAGACGCTGGCCGCGGAGCTGCGCGTCGGAAGCGAATCGGCGGCCGCGGTGTATACGGCGGAACGAGAGCTGGAGCTGGACGGCCTCCGGGCGCGCATTGCACTTGCGGTAGCGTGAACGCGGGGTCGTTCGGCCAACCCGTGAGCAGGATCGGCGAATGGAGAACGAGACGGAGATCGGGAGCGCGGCGGCGCCGCGGGTGCTCGATTCGGTGAACGCGAGCAAAGTCGGGCTTTTCCTGGCGGTCCTGGCCGTGGTCGTCTTCGTGGACTACACGACGAAGCGGCTGATCCAGGAAAATTTCCACCTCTACCAGCAGGTCGAGGTCATCGGGGAGTACCTGCGGCTGACGTTCATCTACAATCCGGGCGCCGCGTTCGGGATCCATCTGGGTCCGTATTCCCGGTCGATCTTCCTGGTCCTCTCCGTGGTGGCGCTGGTCGCGCTCGCGGCGATGTACTGGGCGACGCCAGCCTACGACCGCACGCGGCTGACGTCGATCTCGCTGGTGTGCGCCGGCGCGATCGGGAACCTCGTCGACCGGGTCCGCTCGCACCGGGGCGTGATCGACTTCCTGGACGTGGGGGTGGGCGACCTGCGCTGGCCGGTCTTCAACGTGGCCGACATCGCGGTGACGACGGGAGCGGTGTTCCTGGCGCTTTCCCTGTGGCGGGAAGAGCGGCAGGATGACGACGACGGGTGAGCCGGGCGGCGAGCGGCGCCGTCTGATCGTCGAGGCGCCGGCGCCGGCCGAGCGCCTCGACGCCTACATCGCCCGTCGGCTGCCGGAGCTCTCCCGCTCGCGCGTGGCGCAGCTCCTGGAGGCCGGGCACGTGCGGCTGAACGGTCGCGTGCCGCGGAAGAGCGAGCGGCCGGCGGCGGGCGACACGATCGAGGTCGAGCTGCCGGCGCCCGAGCCGACCGGGCTCGAGCCCGAGCCGATCCCGCTCGACATCGCGTACGAGGATGCGGACCTCCTCGTCGTCGACAAGCCGGCGGGTTTGGTGGTGCACCCCGCGCCCGGCCATCGCCAGGGGACGCTCGTCAACGCGCTGCTCCACCACGTCAGCGATCTGTCCGGCGTGGGCGGCCGGCTGCGACCGGGGATCGTGCACCGGCTCGACAAGGACACGTCGGGTCTGCTGATCGTGGCGAAGAACGACGCGGCGCATCGGCGGCTGTCCGCCGCGCTGAAGCGGCGGGAGATCCGACGGCTGTACCTCACGGCGGCGTGGGGGCACCTGGCCTCGGATGCCGAGACCGTGGACGCGCCGATCGGCCGCTCGCCGACGGACCGCAAGCGGATGGCGGTCGTGGAGGGCGGCCGCCCGGCGGTCACGCATCTGAGGCGGGTCGAGCGCTGGGTCGCAGCCGACCTGCTGCGCGCCGAGCTGGAAACGGGGCGGACGCACCAGATCCGCGTGCACCTGGCGTGGATCGGGCATCCGGTCGTCGGGGACCCGGCGTACGGCGGCGGGGCGGAGCGGGGGATCAGCGGGCCGGGCCGCGCGTGGGCGCGGCAGTTCGCCAAACGCGTGCCGCGCCAGTTCCTGCACGCGGCCGAGCTGAGGCTGCGCCACCCACGGACGGGCCGCGAGCTGCACTTCACGAGCCCGCTGCCGCCGGAGCTGGCGGCCGCCGTGGAGTGGGCGCGCAGTACGTCGGGTTCACATTGACGGGGAGTTGACCGGTCCGGTCCGGGCAAGCTATCTTGCCGTGGCCCCCCGGTGATTCCCGATGTCTCAACCCCGATATCGGTATGGCGACGAAACGCGCCGCCCCGGCCCCGCCGCAACACGCGAAAGGTACGGCGCCGGTGTGGGCGGTTTTCGGCTGTGACGATCGCACCTTCGGCTTGCCGCTCGACCGGGTGCGGGAGATCCTTCTGCCGCGGCCGTTCACGCGGCTGCCCGGGTGCGGACCGGAGGTGTGCGGTCTGATCGGGCTGCGCGGCCGGCTCGTGACGGCGTTCGATCTCGGCGCGGCGCTCGGGCTCCGGCCGGCGGCGGAACGGCCCGGCCACCGGCTGCTCCTGATCGAGTGCGGCGATCGTCTGGTCGCCGGCGCGGTCGAGACCGTGTCCGCCGTGCGGCCGGTGGCGACGCGGCCGCTCGGACGGTTGCGTACCGTGCTCCGCGGGCTCACCGTGGACCGGAACGCCGTCCTCGGCGTCGGCCGGCTGGATGGCCGGCCGTTCCTCGCGTTGGACTCCGACGCGATTCTGGGGGGACTCCTGCTCTGATGTTCGTGACGCTCCCGCGCGAAAGGGTGAATCCATGGGACGAACCGTGCTGATCTGTGATGACGCGATCTTCATGCGGAGCATGATCGCGGACATCCTCAAACAAGCGGGCTTCGACGTGGTCGGCGAGGCCGAGACGGGCGCCGAGGCGGTCGAGCGCTACCGCGAGTTGAAGCCGGATCTGGTCACGATGGACATCGTGATGCCGGACATGGGCGGGATCGACGCGGTCCGGCAGATCGTGGCGGAGGATCCGGAAGCGAAGGTCCTGATGTGCAGCGCCATGGGGCAGCAGGCGCTGGTCATCGAGGCGATCCAGGCCGGCGCGCGGGATTTCGTGGTCAAACCGTTCCAGCCGTCGCGCGTGCTCGAGGCCGTGCAGCGCGTGCTGGGCTAGCGAACCGGCCCGGGGACCGATGGGCCGGTTCGATCAGTACCTCGACCTGTACCTCTCGGAGGCGCAGGAGCATCTCGGCACCCTGAACCGCGGGCTCCTCGAGCTGGAGTCCGGCGGCGGCGGCGAGGCGCTCGACGCGGCGTTCCGCGCGGCGCACACCATCAAGGGGATGGCCGCCATGATGGGGCACGAGGCCGTCGCCGCGGTGGCGCACCGGCTCGAGGACCGGCTCGACCACATCCGCGCGGGCCGGGTCGAGGTCGACCCGACGCTGATCGACGAGCTGCTCGCGGGTGCGGACGAGCTGGCGCGGGGGATCGACGCGGCGGTCGCGGCCGGCGCGGTGGAGGAGGAGGCGGCCGGCGCATCGTCGCCGGCGGCGGCGCCGGGAGGCGATGCCCGTCCGACGGAGATCCCGGTGCCGCCGGACGGTGCCGACCGCGCGGTGCGCGTCGTCCTCGCCGAGAACTGCCCGCTCAAGGCGGCGCGTGCGCACATCGTCTGCCGCAGCGCCGTCGGGGTGGCGCGCCTCGTGGGCATCTGGCCGGGCGAGTTCGACGAGGCGTTCGACGGCGAGCTGTGGCTGTTCACGGCGCCCGGCGCGGACCCGGAGCGGCTGGAGGCGGCGATCCGGGCCGGCGGCGAGGTGGCGGTCGTCGAGATCCTGGACGCCGAGGAGGTCGCGGCGCGGGCGGCGGCGGAAGCGCCGGGCGAGGCGGAGGCCGACGCGAGCGCGGAGGGCGGCGCCGCGTCGGGCACCGCCGCGGCACCGGCGGACGGGCTGGACGATCGCCAGGCGGCGTGGGGCGGCCTGACGCGGACGGGCGCCCGACACGTGCGGGTCGCGCGGCGCCAGCTGATCGACCTGGCCGACGGGATGGGCGACCTCGCGATCCTGGCCCGGCAGCTGGAGCAGGCGGCGGCCGATGCGGCGTCGCCGACGTTGAAGGCGGTCGTGGAGACGATCGGCCGGCGCGTCCGTGAGCTCCAGGACACGGTGCTGGGGATGCGGATGGTGCCGGCGGGCGCGGTCTTCGATCGGCTGCCCCGGGTGGTGCGGGACACGGCGCGCTCGCTGGGGAAGGAAGTCGATTTCCGGCTCGAGGGCCGGGACATCGAGCTCGACCGGGAGATCCTCGAGGAGCTGGTCGACGCGCTCGTGCACATCCTGCGCAACGCGATCGACCACGGGCTGGAGGACCGGCGCGGCCGGCTCGCGGCCGGGAAGCCGCCGCGCGGCCAGCTCGTGCTGCGGGTGATCCGGGAGCGGTCGAGCATCCTGATCGAGGTCGAGGATGACGGCCGGGGCGTCGACCGGGCGAAGGTGCTGAACCGCGCCCGGGCGCTCGGCCTGACGGTGCCGGATTCGCCGGAGGAGCTGAGCGACGAGGACGTGCTCCGGCTGCTCAGCCAGCCCGGCTTCTCGACGGCCGACCAGGTCAGCTCCGTCTCGGGCCGGGGTGTCGGGATGGACGTCGTCGTGACGCGCATCCGCGCGCTCGGCGGCGGGGTGTCGCTCCGCACGATCGACGGGCGGGGCGCCACGTTCATGCTCCGGATGCCGATCACGCTCGCGCTGGTGCAGGCGCTGCGCGTGCGGGTCGGCGCCGAGGACTACGCGGTGCCGATCACGCACGTGACGGAGGCGCTGGACCTCGAGCAGGAGCGCGTCGTGCGCAAGGGCGGCCGGGAGTACGTCCGGCGCCGGGGCCGGCAGCTGCCGATCGTGCGGCTGCGAAAGGTGCTCGCCGCGCCGACGCCGGGTAAGGAGACGGCGGCGATCGTGACCGAGCTCGGCGACCGCCGCGCGGCCCTCGTCGTCGACAGCCTCGTGGGTCGTGAACAGATCATCGTGAAGTCGTTCGACGCGGCGGTCGGCACGCTCAAGATCTTTTCCGGCGCGGCACTGCTCTCGGACGGCCGCCCGGCCCTGGTCCTCGATCCGATCAGTGTCATCTGAGGGGTGGATTATGCTGGATGTGCGGGAACTCGGTTCGTTGCAGCGCGACGCCCTGCGGGAGGTCGCCAACATCGGTGCCGGCCATGCGGCGACCGCGCTGTCGCAGCTCACCGGTCGCCGCATATGGGTGGATGCGCCGCAGATCCAGGTCGTCCGGGTCGAGGAGGTCGGGATGCTGACCGGGCACAGCGAGGAGGTCGTCGCCTGCGTCGCCATGCAGGTGCTCGGCGACCTCGCCGGCCGGACGCTGCAGATCTTCCCCGAACGGACGGCGTGCCGTCTGGCGGGGATCCTCCTGAGCCGCGACGACATCGATTTCCCCGACGGCTTCGGTGACGTCGAGAAGTCGGCGCTCAAGGAGGCCGGCAACATTATCGGCGCCGCGTATCTGAACGCGCTCTCCGACTTCCTCGGGATGATGCTGCTCACCTCCGTGCCGGCAATGGCGATCGACCTCGCCGGCGCCGTCCTGACCAGCGGCTCGATCACCGAAGGCGCCGAGAGCGACCACCTGATTTGCATCGACACGCTCTTCCGGATGGACGAGGAGCGGGAGGCGCTCAAGGGGCACTTCCTGCTGATGCCCGATCCGGACTCGCTTCAGGTCATCCTCCAGGCGATTCGACTGGCGTGAGCGGTTCCCCGGCGGCGGGCGTCCCGCGGTCGGCGCGGGACCTCGAGATCCTGCGGTCCCTGGCGCGGCGCATCCATCCGGACGATGCGGGCGCGCACAACAACCTCGGCGTCGTCTTCTACCAGAAGGGGCTCTACGAGGAGGCGATCGCCGCGTTCGAGCGGGCGCTCGAACTGGATCCGCGCATGCAGGTCGCGGAGCGGAACCTCCAGGTCGCCTACTTCCACACCGGCTACTTCGAGCGTCTCGTCTCCGAGCTGCGGCAGCGGTTGGAGCGGGACCGGGAGGACGCGGACGCGCGGAGGCGGCTCGCCCGCGCCTACCTCCACACCGGCGATGCGGAGGCGGCCGTCGTCGAGTGGAAACGGCTGCTCGAGCGGTTCCCGGATGATGGCGAGCTCTATCTCCAGCTCGCGCGCGCGGAGGTGCAGCGCGGCGACCTCGAGGCCGCGCTCGTGTACCTGCGCCACGCCGCGGCGCTCGCGCCCGACGATGCGCGCGTGCACGTGCGGCTGGGTGAGCTCTACTATACGCGGGGGATGAGCGCCGATGCGCGCGAGGCGCTCGAGCGCGCGGTCGAGCTGGACCCGAACCTGGCGGCCGCGCACCACCAGCTCGCGTTCATCTACGGCGACCTGGGCGAGACGGAGCGGGCCGCCGAGGCGGCGGCGCGGGCGGCCGAGCTGAACCCGAGCTACACGAAGGCGGAGACGAACCTCTCGCTCGACCGGTACAGCGCCGCCCGATTCGACGAGCTGCTGGGCGAGCGCGGCACGCGGCCGGAGGTCGCGGAGGCGACGCTCGCCCACTACAACCTGGGTCTGGCCTTCCGCCAGCGGGGCCTCTACGATGAAGCGCTCCGCGAGTTCCGCCTGGCGCAGGAGCGCGGCGAGGATGCGTACCTGGTGCAGCAGGCGGAGGCGGAGCTGTACCTGCTGCGCGGCGCCGGCGCCGAAGCGGCCGCGCGCTACGCGGCGCTGCTCGAGCAGGAGCCGGCGAGCCCGAAGCTCTGGAACGAGCGCGGCGTGGCCGCGCACCAGCAGGGCGACCTCGGCGAGGCGGAGCGCTGCTACCGCCGCGCGCTGGAGCTGGATCCGGCGTACGCGCTGGCGTGGAACAACCTGGGGGTGATCCAGCACCACCGGGGCGAGGCCGGCGCGGAGCGTTCGTTCCGTGAGGCGCTGGACCGCGGTCGCGCGCCCGGCGACGTCTGGCGGAACCTGGGGCTGATGCTGGCGCGGGAGGGGAAGCACCGCGCGGCGGCCGAGGCGTACCGGCAGGCGCTCGAGCTGGAGCCGACCTCCGCGCCGGCGTGGACCGGGTTCGGCGCGGTCCTGGTCGAGGCGGGCCGGCCGGAAGAGGCGCGCGCCGCGCTGGTCCGTGCGGTCGACCTCGATCCGAACCTGGCCGAGGCCCGCTACCACCTGGCGTTCGCGCTTTCCGCGCTCGGCGATTACCGGGGCGCGCTGCGGGAGACGAAGCGGGCGCTCGAGCTGGACCCGTTCTTCCCGGCGCCGCGATTCCGCCTGCTGATCGACCTCCAATTCGAGGAGGCGCGGATCCTCGCGCCGGAGCTGGATGTCTCGGAGCGCGTGGCCGCCGGCGGCTCTGTCGAGGAGTTCGATTTCGATGCGGCCGCGCTGGACCGGCTCTTCGGCGAGATCTCCGGCCGCGGCCAGGGGGGGCGCGCGGCGCAGCGAGGCGGCGCCGCGACCCGGGCGGCGGGCGCGGGCACGAGCACGGACCCGTTGCTGGAGGCCGCGCGGGATGCCCTCGCCCGGGGCCAGTTCGAGCGGGCGGTCTCGCTGGCGCAGCAGGCGGCGGTCGGCGGCGCGCGGGGCGAGGCGCTCGTGGTCGTGGGCGAGGCGTTCCTGCGGCGCGGGCTGGCGGGCGAGGCGTTGGAGCGCTTCCGCGCGGCACTCGACGCCGCCGGCGACGACGATGAGCCCGAAGGTCGGTGGCGGCGCGATGCGCTGCGCGGATGCGTGCGCGCTCAACTGCTGCTCGACCGGGCGGACGAGGCGGTGGACACGGCGCGCGAGCTGTGCGCGTCGGCGCCGGACGACCCGGGCGCCCACCGTCTGTGCGGCCAGGCGCTGGCGCGGGCCGGCCGCCCCGCGGATGCCGTCGGCGCGCTCGAGCGCGCCCGAGAGCTCGGCGGCGAGGACGCCGGGCTGCTGACCGAGCTGGGGAGCGCGTTGCTGGAGTCGGGCGCCGATGCGCGGGCGGAGGCGGAGCTTCGCCGGGCGCTCGAGCTGGACGACGGCGCGGCCGCGGCGCGAGTCGCGCTCGCCCGGGTGCTGGAGCGAGCCGGCCGGCTCGACGACGCGGCGGCGGAGCTGAGGGCGGCGCTTTCGGTGCTGCCGAGCTACGGCGAGGCGGCGCTGGCGCTCGCGGAGGTCGAGCGGCGGCGCGGCCGGCTGCGCGAGGCGGTGCACGCGCTCGCGGACCTGCTGACGGTCGACCCGTACCACCTGGCCGGCCTGGCGCGACTGGGCGCGCTGCTCCTGGAGAGCGGCCGGACGGCGGAGTCGGCGCGGGCGTACCGCCGGGTGCTACGCTTCGAGCCCGACCACGAGGAGGCGCGACGGGCGCTGGAGCGGCTGGGCGCCGCGGCCGTCGCGGAGGTCGGCTAGCATGGCCATCGAGGGTCCGCTCCGGGAGCTCGGCATCCAGGACGTGTTGCAGCTCCTCGAGCTGGCGCGCAAGACGGGCGTGCTGGAGCTGCACACGGAGCGGCGCGACGATGAAGCGGAGCTGCACTTCGACCGTGGCCAGATCGTGTTCGCGCGGCGCCGCAAGTCGCAGCGGCGGCTGGGGCAGCAGCTGCTGCGCTCGGGGAAGCTGACCGAGCGCGAGCTCCAGCGGGCGCTGGAGCTCCAGCGGCAGGACCCGTCGCAGCGGCTCGCGTGGATCCTGCTCGAGATGGGGAGCGTGGCGCGGGAGGAGCTCGAGCGCCAGCTTCGCTTCCAGATCGAGGAAGCGGTCTACGAGGTGATGTCGTGGACGGACGGGCAGTTCCGTTTCGAGGAGCGGGAGTCCGTCGTGCTCGGCGATCCGGAGGTCCGGGTCCGGGTCGAGTCGCTGCTGATGGAGGGCGCGCGCCGCATCGACGAGTGGGCGCGCCTCGAGGCGAAGATCCCGAGCCAGGAGTCGATCCCGATGCTCGCGGCATCGGACGGCGGCGACGGCGCGCCGCTGGAGCTGCACCCGGAGGAGTGGGAGGTCCTGGCGGAAATCGACGGCGAGCGCGACCTTCGGCAGATTGCGGCGGCGCTCGGCCGGAGCAGCTTCGACGTGGCGCGCATCATCTACGGTCTGGTCAGCATGGGCGTCGTGCAGGTCGAGGAGCGGCCGTCGCGGCTGACGGACCGGGAGCTGGAATCGGCGATCGCCGAGGCGCGGCGGCTGCTCGAGATCGGGGAGGCGGAGGCGGCGGGGCGGCTCGCGGGCGAGCTCCAGGCGTCGTTCCCGGACCGCGCCGAGCTGGCGGTGCTCGAAGGGGTCGCGCTCGTGGCGCAGGGGCGCGTACGAGCGGCGACGGAGGCGTTCGTCCGGGCCGTCGGGCTGGACCCGCTCTCGCCGGAAGCGCACCTGCGCCTCGGATTCACGGCGGCCCGGATCGGCGATTTCGATCGTGCCGGCCACGCGCTCGAATCGTACCTTCGGCTCGCGCCGAGCGGTGAGCGGAGGGAAGCGGCCGACCAGGCGCTGTCGGCCGTGCGGTTGTTGTCGCATATTCTGGCCAATGGGGGCGATTAGCCGATGAGCGAAGGCGCGAACCTCGATCTACAGCGCTGGAGCGAAGAGGTGGCGCGGGATCCGGCGTCGCCGGCGTTCCTGTCGCTGGCGCGCGCGTACCGCCGGCAGGGGCGGCGGGACGCGGCGCTGCGGATCTGCCTGCGCGCGCTCGAGCGCCAGCCGTCGCACGTCGAGGGGCACGTGCTCCTCGCGCTGCTCTACCTGGAGACGGGCGACCGGGAGAAGGCGAGCGACGAGTGGGCGACGGTGCTGCGGCTCGACCCGGGTAACTTCGACGCACACCGCGGGCTCGGCTTTCATTACCTCGAGCGGCGGGACCACGACGCGGCGCGCCGGCATCTGGAGCGGGCCGCGGCCGTGCGGCCGGACGATCCGGCGGTGCGGGACGCGCTCGCCCTCGCGCTCTCGGCGGCGTCGGGCGCATCTTCGTCCGCGGCGGGTGCCGCGCGGCCGGCGCCGCCCGCGGCCGCGGCGGGGATCCCCGTCCCGGGGCGCGACCCGGCCCGGGTGTTCGAGGAGCTGCTGGACGATTCGACGTTCCTCGGCGCGCTGGTGCTGGACCTCCAGGGGCTGGTCACGGCCGGCACGCTCGCCGTGGGCGGTCGCGATCGCGCGGAGCGGATCGGCGCCGCGTTCGGCGACGCGATCGAGGAGGCGGCCCGGCTCGCCGGCGTCCTCGGGCTCGGCGCGTGGCGCGGGGTCCTGGTGCACACCGACGCGGCGCAGCTTCACGTGGCGCCGATCGGTGGCGAGCTGACGTTGGTCGTCGCGGGCGCGCCGGACGCGCCGCCCGGCTGGATGCTTCGCACCTCGGCCCGTGCGTCGGAGCTCGCGCGGGCGTTCGTGGGGGACACGCATGAATGACCGATTCGCCCAGGCGCTGGAGCGACTGAGCCGGCTCCCCGGCGTGCGCGGCGCGCTGCTCGTCGACGCGGAGGCCGGGCTGCCGGTCCTCGCGGATCTGGCCGACGAGATGGCCGGGCCGGCCGCGGCCGCGCTCGCCGCGTCGGCGTACCGCCGCACCCACCGCGCGGTGGACGGCGTGGGCCTCGGCACGATCGAGGCGTTGCAACTCGATGCGGCGGAGGGCCACGTCCTGGTCGCCGGCGCGGGCGAGCTGCTGGTCGTCGTGATCGCCGAGCCCGATGCACAGCTCGGACGGGTGCGGGTCGAGACCCGCCAGGTCGCGGAGGCGCTGCTATGAGACGCGGGGACCTGCCCCAACTGATCGAGGCGCTGAAGGAGCCGGTCCGGGCGCTCGTGCGGGATGCGCGGATTCGGGTCGCGCTGCTCGTCAACGGCAGCGGCCAGTTGCTGGCGCAGCACGGATTCTCGCGCGGCTTCGAGGTCGCGAACGTCGCGTCGCTCGCGGCGGCTGCGCACGCGTCCGCCCGGGCGCTCGCGGACATGACCGGCTCGGGGCGATGGACGTATCTCCACCAGGTGGGCAAGGAGCGGCAGCTCTTCCTGGCGCCGTTCGCCACGCCCGCCGAGGAGCTGATCCTGGTCGCGATCTTCGACGACGACTCGTCGCTCGGCCTCGTCCTGCTGTATTTCGAAGACTTCGCGCGCCGGATCGGAGCGCTGCCGCAGTTCCGCACGGCGGACCCGGGGGGGACCGCCGAGACGTTCGAACACGACCTGGAGGCGGGGCTCAGGCACATCATGCCCCCGGACTGGCTCTAGACGCGATGTCCCTCGTCAACTATTCGGCCCGCGAGATCACCTGCAAGATCGTCTACTACGGACCCGGGCGGTCCGGGAAGACGACGAACCTCCAGTACGTCCACGCGCGCGTGCCCGACGGACGGAAGGGGCAGATGGTCTCGCTCGCCACGGAAACGGACCGGACGCTCTTCTTCGACTACCTGCCGCTGGACCTGGGCTCGATCTCCGGGTTCCGGACCCGGCTCCAGCTGTACACGGTGCCGGGGCAGGTGTATTACAATGCGACGCGGAAGCTGGTGCTGCGCGGCGCGGACGGCGTCGTCTTCGTCGCCGACTCGCAGCGGGAGCAGCTCGAGGAGAACCTCGACAGCCTGCGCAACCTCCAGGAGAACCTCCTCGAGGAGGGATTCGACATCCGGGAGCTGCCGTTCGTGCTTCAGTACAACAAGCGCGACCTGCCGGGCGTCCTCTCCGTCGAGGAGCTGGAGGACGCGCTGAATTTCCGGGGCGTGCCCTCGTGCGCGGCGACGGCGGTCACCGGCGAGGGCGTGTTCGACACGCTGCGTCGGATCAGCGAGCTGGTGCTGCGGAGCCTGTCGCGCAAGTTCCAGCAGCCGGTGAGCCCACCCCAGTCCCGAAACGTCGGACCATGAGCCCGCTCGAGCTGGACGCGCGTTTCACCTTCGACACGTTCATCGTGGGCGCCGCGAACCGGCTGGCCACCGCCGCCGCGCGTCGCGTGGCGGATTCGCCGGGCGCGACGTACAACCCGCTGTTCGTCTACAGCGCGTCCGGCCTCGGCAAGACGCACCTGGTCAGCGCGATCGGGCACCACGCCCGCCGGGTCTACCCGGAGATCCAGGTGGTCTTCGACACGCTCGAGCAGTTCATGGGCGACATCATGGCGGCGATCGAGGCGGGCGAGCGCGACGCGTTCCGGACCCGCGTCGGCGACGTCGGGCTGCTGATCCTCGACGACGTGCAGTTCCTGGCCGGCCGGCACCGGACGCAGGAGGAGCTGCTGCGGATCTGGGACGCGATCTCGGCCCGGGGCGGCCAGGTCGTCCTGACGAGCGACCGGCCGCCGCACGAAATCGACGGGCTCGACGAGCGGCTGCTCTCCCGCTTCTCGGGCGGGCTGATCGTCGACATCGGCGCGCCGGACTACGAGACGCGCGTCGCGATCGTTCGGCGCAAGTCGGCGGAGCGCGACCAGGCGCTGGCCGCCGGCGTCGCCGAGGCGCTGGCCCGCATCGCGTTCGGCAACGTGCGCGAGCTGATGGGCGGGCTGAACCGCCTGCTCGCGGTCCAGGAGCTGGAGGGCCGGGCCGTCGCGGCGGACGAGGTGCCGAAGATCCTCGGCGTGGCCGGCGGCGAGGGCGACGAGTTCGAGGCGTTCCTCGCGGAGATCTCCGACACGGTCAGCGAGATCGTGCGGAGCACGGCCGCGGAGCGTCGGCTCGCCGATGCGATCCTGCGGTGGGAGGGCGAGGGCTACCGCACGCGTCGGCTGGACGCCGCGCTCCAGGCCGGGGTCGAGGACGACGGCGTCGAGGCGGTGATCCGGGCGTTCGAGGCCGATGTCGAGCGGCTGCGCGAGATCGCGGGCGAGATCTCCGCGCTCGAGCCCGACGCGCCCGAGCTGATCCGTCGCGACGTGCTCCGCGACCCGGACCGCCTCGACGAGGCGGAGGCGCTGCTGGGGGAGGTCCGCGAGCGGACGCGGCCGCTCCCGCCGCCGCCCGAGGGGTTCACGTTCGAGCGGCTCGCGCTCTCGCCGGACCTCTTCGCCGTGCGTGCGGCGATCGCGGCGGCCGAGCAGCCGGCGTCGCGTTACAACCCGTTCTACGTTTACGGCCCGGCCGGCTCCGGCCGATCGGCGCTGCTCGCGGCGCTCGGCGAGCGGCTCCAGCGCGCCGCGCCGGACGAGCCCATCGCCTACGTGGACGGCGCCGAGTTCGCGGCGGAGCTGATCCAGGCGCTGGAGCGCAACCGCGTGGACGGCTGGCGCGCGCGCTACCGGCGTGCGCGGGCGCTGCTCCTCGACGACGTGGATGCGCTGGCCGGCACCGAGCGCGCGCAGGAGGAGCTGTTCCACCTTTTCGACGCGCTCCAGCGGGCCGGCGCGCAGCTGGCCTTCACCGCGTCGCGCCCGCCGCAGGAGCTGGACGGGATCGAGGAGCGGCTGCGGACTCGTCTGGAGAGCGGCCTCGTCGTCGAGCTGCCGGCGGCGGACCGCGCGGAGGGCGCACTGATCGGCGCGGGCGATGGCGGGCCGTCGGCGGCCGCGGCGCCCGCCGAAGCGCCGGCGAAAGCCGCCGGCGCGGGCGGCGACCCGGATCCCGCCGCGGCCGTGGCGGCGCCCGGCGAAGGCGACGCGGCGGAGGCGCGCGGTGGCCCGGACCCGTGGTTCCTGAGCCGCGAGAAGGTCCTCTGGACCTGGCCGTATTGCGAAGATCGGCTGATCGAGGATTGGGATTGAGACCGTGGCGATCAAGGGAAGCCTGAAGGAAGCGAGCCTCGCCGACGTCTGTCAGCTCCTGGCGATGGGTCAGAAGACCGGGTGCCTGTCCGTGACCGACCGCGCCCGGTTCGGCCAGATCTACTTCGATCGGGGCCGGATCACGCACGCGACGATCGTCAACCGGCGCGACCGGCTGGGCGACCTCCTGGTCCGCGACGGCGTCATCGAGCACGAGCAGCTGCGGCAGGTGGTCGAGCGGCAGAGCGCGGAGCCCGAGAAGCGGCTCGGCGAGCTGCTCGTCGAGAGCGGGCTGCTCACGCGCGCCCAGCTCGAGAACTACATCCGGATCCAGGCCGAGGAGGCGGTCTATTCGCTCTTCACCTGGTCCCGCGGCAGCTTCTACTTCGAGGTCGACCAGAAGCCCGACGATGCGGAGATCCTGCTCTCGATCAACCCGGAGAGCCTGCTGCTCGAGGGCGCGCGGCGCGTCGACGAGTGGAGCCTGATCGAGAAGAAGATCCCGACGCTCGACCTGATCTTCCAGGTCGAGACCGACCGGCTCCGCGCCGCGGACGTCGAGCTGACGCCCGAGCAGGAACGCATCCTCCCGTTGCTCGACGGGAAGAACACCGTGCAGGAGCTCGCCGACCGGACGGGGCTGGGCGAGTTCGAGGCGGGGAAGGCGCTGTACGGTCTCGTCCAGGCCGGATTCGCGTATCGCGTCGGGCGGCGCGCCGCGGCCGATGCGCCGAAGGTGCGGGACTCCGAAGTCCAGGAGCACCGCAACCTGGGGATCGCGTTCTACCGGACGGGGCTGCTCGAGGAGGCGGCGCGGGAGTTCCGCCACGTGCTCGAGCTGCGCCCCGGCGACATCCCCAGCCGCACGCACCTCGCGCTGATCGATCTGCACGAGGGCCGCGAGCGCGACGCGGTCCGCCTGCTCAAACGGCTCGTCGAGGACACGGGCCCGAGCTACGCGGCGTTCGTCAACCTGGCGTACGCGCTCGAGCGGCTCGGCCGGCTGGAGGACGCGCTGCTCGTGCTCGACGAGGCCGAGCGGCTGCGGCCGGGCACCGCGGCCGTGGCGCTCGCGCGCGGCATCCTCCGGCTCCGGGCGGGCGATCCCGCCGCCGCGGAAGCCGAGTTCGGCCAGTATCGCGAGCGGCTCGCGGCCGGGACGACGCCCGCGGCCGTGTTCTTCCACTTCGCCGCGCTCGCCGCGGCGCTCGCCGGGCGGCTGGACGAAGCGGCGGGCATCGTGCGCGAGGGGCTCGAGGCGCACCCCGCGGCCGCCCCGCTGCACCTGCTGCTGGGCTCGATCGCGGAGCGCAGCGGCGACCTGGACGAAGCGGAGCGCGCGTACCGGCACGCGGCCGAGGAGGACCCGGCGCTCGCACAGGCGCACAAGTGCCTGGGCGACCTGGCCTACCGCCAGAAGCTGTTCGACGACGCGCTCGACCACTACGAGCGCGCTGCGCGCACCGCGCCGGACCTCGGCGATGACCTGCACACCAAGCTGGGCAACCTCTACTACAAGCGGAACGACCGCGAGAAGGCGCTCGAGTGCTGGCGCCGCGCGCTGGAGCTGAACCCCGCCAACCACGTCGTCCGGAACAACATCGAGGTGGTCTCGCATGCTCTCACGTGAGCCCCTCGCCTCCGGGGGGGCCGGCCGCATCGACGCGCCGGCGTTCCCGTGCGAGGGGTCGGGAGCGCAGGCGCTCTCTCGCGGCGAGCTGTCCGAAGCGGACGCGCGCGAGCTCCGCGACCTCAAGGCGCTCATCCAGGCGCGCTCCGGCTTCTCCTGCGATGCGTACAAGGAGCGGTGCCTCCGGCGCCGGCTCGCCGTGCGGATGCGCGCGCGCGCCGTGCACCGCTACGCCGACTACGCCGCGCTGCTCGAGCGGGACGCCGACGAGCTCGGCCGGTTCCTCTCCGTCGTCACGATCAACGTCAGCAAGTTCTTCCGGAATTTCGACGTATGGACGGCGCTCCGCCGCGAGGTCATCCCGGCGCTGTTCGCGCTGGATGCCCCCGAGATCCGCATCTGGAGCGCGGGGTGCGCCGGCGGCGAAGAGCCGTACTCGGTCGCCATCGCGCTGCTCGAGTACGCGCGGGAGCACGGCCTCGAGAGCCGGTTGCGCCGGTTCCGCGTACTCGCGACGGACATCGACCGCGGCATCCTCGAGGCCGCGCGGCGGGCGGAGTACGCAAAGCTGGCGCTCGAGGAGACGCCTCCCGAGTTGCTGACGCGCTGGTTCGAGCCGGGCGCCCGCTACCGACTTCGCGCCGAAGTGAAGCGGTACGTCCGCTTCGAGCCGCTCGACCTGCTCAACGACCCGCTGCCGCAGCGGCAGCACCTCATCCTCTGCCGCAACGTGACGATTTACTTCGAGCGAGCGTTCCAGGAGTCGCTGCTGCGCCGCATCCACGCGGCGCTCGAGCCGGATGGGTTCCTGGTGCTGGGGAAGGTCGAAACACTCCTCGGTGCCGTGGGTCGGGCGTTCGTACCAATTGCCAACAAGGAAAGGATCTTTCGAAAGAGATGACGAAGGGGACGCTGCACGTACGACCGGGCGACGTCGAGGTCGCAGGGGCGGGGACGGTGCTCGCGACGCTCGGGCTCGGCTCGTGCGTGGCCGTGGCGCTGCACGATCCGGGGAGCGAGCTCGGCGCGCTCTGCCACGCGATGCTGCCGGCGCCGCTGCCGGGCCGTTCCGCCGTCTCGGTCGGGCGCTTCGCCTCGCTCGTCGTGCCGGCGCAGGTCGAGAAGCTGGAGTCCGCCGGCGCCGACCGCTCGCGGCTGCGTGCCTGGCTGGTCGGCGGTGCGACGATGTTCTCGATCTTCGCGGGCGACCAGGAGTCGGTCGGCAGCCGCAACGTCCGCGCGGCACGCGCCGCGCTCGAGTCGCTCGGCATCCCCGTCGTGGCGGAAGACGTCGGCGGGACGTACGGCCGATCGGTGTACTTCACGGTCGGCGAGGGAACGATCGAGGTGCGATCGGTGCAGAACAGGAAGATCGTACTCTGAGGAAGCGCGTGTGTTGAAAAGACGGCCATCCGGGAGCGATCTCCGGCCAGGCGTGCTGGTCGTCGAGGACAGCGCGCTCGTGCGGGCGCGGATCGTCGAGCTGATCCGCGACTCGGGCGAGTTCCGCGTCGTCGGCGAGGCGGCGACCGGCTACGAGGCGATCCGCCGGGTCCACGAGCTGGACCCGGACGTGGTCACGCTCGACCTCGAGATGCCCGACCTGGGCGGCCTCGACACGCTCGGCTACATCATGAGCGAGGTGCCGCGCCCGGTCATCATCCTCTCCGCGCACGCGGGCGATGCCGAGGCGACGATGCAGGCGCTCGACTTCGGCGCCGTCGACTTCGTGCCGAAGCCGGACGGCACCCACGTGGACGCCGCCGAACTGCTCCAGGTCCGCCTGCTCCAGGCGTTGCGCGCCGCGACGCTCGCCCGTCTGTCGAACCTGCCGCTCCGGCTGCCGGACCGCAGGCCGCGCCGCCGGCGCGCGGCGGGCAGGCCGAAGGCGACGGGCGCGCCCGCCGCCGCCGTCGCGATCGCCGCGTCGAGCGGTGGCCCTCGCGCACTCGCCGAGCTGATCCCGCGGCTCCCGGCCGGGCTCCCGGCCGCGGTCCTCGTCGTCCAGCACATGCCGCCCGGGTTCACCCGCTCCCTCGCCGCGCGGATCGATGCCGCGAGCGCGCTCCCCGTCTCCGAAGCCCAGGCCGGCGAGCCGATCCGCTCCGGCCGCGTCTACCTGGCACCCGGCGGGTTCCACATGCGCGTGCGCCGCGCCGACGAGGACTTCGTCCTCGGCCTCGACGACGACCGCCCGGTCTGGGGCGTCCGCCCCGCCGCCGACCCGCTGTTCCGCTCCGTGGCCAGCCACTTCGGGCCGCACAGCGTCGGCGTCGTGCTGACCGGGATGGGCCGCGACGGCGCCGAGGGGCTCCGCGTCATCCGCGACGTCGGCGGCGCGACGCTCGCCCAGGACGCCGAGTCCGCCGTGATCTACGGGATGCCCAGGGCCGCCGCGCCCTACGCCGGCGAGATCCTGCCGCTCGACCGCATGGCCGATGCGATCGCCGAGCGCGCCGCCGCGCTCGCCCGGCAGCCCCACGGCTGAGCGATGGCCGCGCGCCGCCGCTCCGCGGCCGGTCTCCTCGCAATCGTCGCCTCCCTGCTCGCCCTCCCCGCGCCACTCGCCGCGCAGCGACCCGACACCGTGTGGGCCGGGCCGCTCGCCGGGATCCACTGGCCCGGCGGACGCCGCCTCGCCGAACGCGTGCTCTCCCGCGTCCGCCGGATGCCGCCGCTCCCCGCGCTCCCGCCCGGCGCCCTCGACGGCGGCCCGCCGGTCCGCGTCTTCTTCGCGCCCGACCCCGCGCGCTTCGACTCGCTGACCGGCGCCCGCGCGCCCGAATGGGGCGCCGCCATCGCGATCCCGGCCGAGAACGCCATCGTCCTCCCCGGATACTTCTCCGAGCGCGGCGCGCCCCACGACCTCGTCCGCACGCTCCGCCACGAGCTGGCCCACATCGCGCTCCACCGGTACCTCGCGCCCGCGACGCCGCCTCGCTGGTTCGACGAGGGGTACGCCCGCATCGCCGCCGGCGAATGGGACCTCGACGCCGCCTGGCAGCTCCGCCTCGCCTTCGCCACCGGACGCGCGCCGCACCTCGACTCCCTCGCCCTCGACTGGCCCCGCGGCGCGGTCGACGCGCGCGTCGCCTACCTCCTCTCCACCACCGCCGTCGCGTTCCTCCTCGAACGCGGCGGCGAACGCGCGCTCGCCATCTTTCTCCAGCGCTGGAAGGCGTCCGGCTCCCTGGACGCCGCGCTCCGGCGCACCTACGGCCTCACGCTCGGTCAGTTCGAGCACGACTGGCGCCAGGAGGTCCGCCAAGATTACGGCTGGGCGTATTTCCTGGCCAACTCCGCCATTTTCTGGGTCTTCCTCGGCCTGCTCTTCCTGCTCCTCTACATCCGCCGGCGCCGCCAGACCCGCGCGCGCCTCGAAGCGCTGCGCGCCCAGGAGCCGCCGGACCTGCCGGCGTACTGGCTGGGGGAAGAAGGCGGGGGCGAGGGCGGGGACGAGGGTGAGGCGGCGCAGGGCCGGCCCGCGGGTGGCACGGCGGAGGACGGTTCGCAAGCGCGCGATTCGCGACCGGGCAACTCGCCATCCGGCGATCGGCCGCCCTCAGCGCGTCGGTTCCGGGCGGGCCGCCGGGTCCCGTCATCGGCGCCACCCCCGCTTGACCGGGCCGCAAGATCTTGTAAATTATCAGGTTACTATGAGCAACCGCACGCTTCGCAAGGTCGGCGCCGCGTCCGACGGCGCGCTCCGCTTCACGCGGGTCAATGCGATCCTCCTCTCCGCGGGCGTCGCTTCCGTCGCCGCGGGCTACGTCCTGCTCGCGAAGGGCTCGACCGTCGCCGCGCCGCTGCTGCTGGTGCTCGGCTACGCGGTCCTGATCCCGATCGGCCTCATCCGGTAGCGCCCCGGCCGGGGCCGGCGACGGCCCGGCTTCGTTCCAACCGTTCGACTTTCCGTTCCGCATCCCGGAGCCAGGCGACGAGCGCGCAGGCGATCGCCGCGAGGTAGACGACGCTCGCGGGCATCCACATGATCCCACCGCCGATGTGCTGGTCCTGGAGCGGCGTGAGGCCCCACGGCGCGGTCGACTCCAGGTGCGCGGCGTACCATGGCCGGGGCGCGAGCGTGAGCAGCGCGCCCAGGGCGGCGCTCTGCATCGCTGCCGCGAACAGGTAGATCAGCGCGGCGCCGCGCGCGCGGCGGAACACACCGGTCGGTCGGACGAGCGCCCACCAGAAGAGGAACGCGGAGGCGAAGAACGTGGCGTGCTCGAGGGCGTGGATCGCCTCCACGCGCACGGCCGTGTCGTAGCCGGCCGGCACGTGCCACGCCCAGAGGATGGCGGCGCCAAGGGTCCAGCTTGCGAGCGGGTGCGCGAGGGTGCGCGCGACGGCACGCAGCCGCGGCGCGTGGCGCCACGACCGGGCGAGCATCTTTCGCGTGCCGGTCGGCAGCGCCCAGAGCAGCGCGGGCGCGGGTGCGGAGAGCGCGAGCAGCGGCGCCGCGACGAGCATCAGCATCAGGTGCTGGACCATGTGGGCGGCGAACAGCGCCTCGCCCAGTGCGTGCACGGGCGAGACGAGCGCGATGACGAGCGCTGCCATTCCGCCGGCGAACGCGGCCGCCTGCCACCGTCGGATGCCGCGTCCGACTCCCGCCCGCCGCCAGAGTGCGCGCACCCCGCGGGCGTAACCCCAGCCGCCGAGCGCGAGCAGGAGGATCACGAGGGGATCCCGGCTCCAGGCGCTCCACAGGTCGTGCGGCCGCAGCGGCTCTCCGTCGTGTGCGAGGAGCGCCCGAGGCAGGAGGCCGGCGAGCAGTGCCGTGAGCGGCAGGAGCCGCTGCCGCGTCCACGATGGGATCGGCGGCGTGCGCCCCCGCGCTGCCAGCATCCGCGGCGCGAGCCGATGCGGAACCGGCCGCGGCGCGACCCATCGCCCAGGCCGCGCGGTGACCCTAACCCGTGCCTCTCCGGCGCGCCGCGACGTGAGCCGTTCGGTCATCGCAGCCGGAACAGCAGGATCATCCCGCCGATGTAAGTGAAGATCACGATCAGCGAGTCCACGCCCATTCCGAGCACCCTGAGGTTGGGCCGCTCGATGCAGCCGGCCAGATAGGTCGTGGTCAGCGCGATGCCGAGGAGGATGGCGAAGACGCCGAACGATCCGACGCCGACGAGGATCGGCGGGCCGCGGTAGGCGAGGTCGGCGAAGAAGATGGCCATCGTCGAGAACAGGTTCGTGCCGAACGCATCGCTGAACGCGAGCTCGTACTGGCGGAGCCGGACCGCCGCGTAGAACGTCGTCGCCTCCGGGAGCGAGGTCGCGACGCCGCCGAGGAGCAGGCCGACGAAGCCGGAGCCGAGCCCCGTCTGGTCGGCGATGGCGTCGCCGGTCACGGCCAGGAGGAGCCCGGTCGCGAGCGTGAGCGCCGCAGACACGACGGTGGCGAGGACGACGCGGCGCATCGGCCGCCGGTCCGGCGGCGCACCGGGTCGTGCGCCGCCGTGCCGCTGCCGGCGCGGGGGGAGCGCCGCCCGCGCCTCCTCGCTCGGGACCCACGGCTCGCGCCACTGATAGCGCTGGACCAGCAGCACGAACAGGAGGTAGAGGACGAGCAGCGCGAGCGACCACGCGCCGACGCCGAGCACGGCCACGCCACCGATGGTCATCCCGGCCGCCGCGACCACCAGGAAGAGCACGGTCAGCACGCCCTGGAGGAGGATGACCGGGCGTCTGATGTCCGAGGAGACCGGCGCATGCGGTGCGAGCGCGTCCACGACCGCCAGCGCCACCATGGTCGCGGAGACGCCGCCGAGGAGCGTGGTCACGGCGAAGCTCGCGTTCCCCATGGCCGCGGCCGTGACCGAGGTGCTCAGTTCGGGGAGCGAGACGATCCCGCCGAGGAGGATGAGGCCGACGAACGCCTGGCCCGCGCCGGTGCGTTCCGAGATGGCCTCGGCCTCGCGGGTCAGCCGCGTGCCGGCGGCCCAGACGCCCATCGCCGCCGCCACGGCGACGGCCAGGTTCAGCCAGAGCGGAAAACGGCGGAAGTCGAGCAGTTCCTGCATCCGGCATCACTCGCGCATCGTTCAGGGCTCGCCGCGCCCGGGGATGAGCGACTCGAGGAGCCGCAACGGGAGCGGGTGCGGCGGGCCGAGCGGGTTCTCCCGTTCGAGCGTGAAGAGGTACGCGGCCATGTCGCGCGCGGCGGCCGTGTCGACGTCGAGGTCGGGCATCGCCGTGCCCGGCTCGACCGACTGCGGGTCCATGATGAAGAGCATCAGGTTCGCGGGCGTGTTCCACAGCGCGCCGGCGATGTAGCTCCGCGCCGCCCACTCGGTCAGCGGCGGCCCGACCGACGCGTCGGCGTGGGCGACGCCGGGGATGACGTGGCACTCGCCGCAGCCGTAGTTCCCCAGCAGCCGCGCGCCGCGCGACGGGTCGCCGCCCGGCACCGCCACGCCGCCGGCCTCGCCCTCGAAGCACGCCGCCATCGCCGCGGCGCAGAGCACCGCGACGGCGCCGAGCCGCGGGCGGGCGCGCCGGCGGCTCACGGCACGAACTCCCCGCACGTGGGGACGTAGATCGGCGCGAACGACTCCAGCACGATCAGCAGCGTGAAGAGGACCGAGCCCGCTACGCCCATCATGAGCAGGACGCCGCTCCGGCCACCGGAATCGGCCACGCCGTCCTCCCAGGAGCCGTGGCCGCGCAGCTCGCGCCACCGCCGGTAGGCGACGAGCCCCGACGCCGCGGACACCGCGCCGAACGGGATCGCGGAGAGGAACACGACCAGGTCCCCGCCGCGCCACCCCGCCGTGCAGAACAGCGTGTTCAGGAAGTAGACGAGGTTGAAGTGGACGATCCACGCGACGGCGGAGCCGAGTAGGCCGAAGATGAGCAGGGAGACCCGCACCGGGCGCGCGCCTCGGCCGGCGCGCTCCTCCGTCGCATCGCTCCGTCCGTTCACCATAGCCGGGGCAGCAGGTAGAGGACGATGTAGACCGCGACCCAGCTCCCCGCGAGGAAATAGCCCTGGAGCTCGCCGATCAGCGCGAGCCCGTGGCCGCGCGGGTCCGCCGGCTTCGCGTACGCCCAGATCAGCGAGCCGGCCACCAGCACCAGTAGCATGAGCGCCATCAGCCACTCGAAGCCCAGGATGGTGACGACCGCCGAGCCGTATGCGCTCTCGCGCGGCCGGATCCCCAGCGCCGTCCAGCTGCCGAAGCTGAGGACCAGGAACACGACGGCCAGCACCGCGGTCGCGACCAGGCCGAGGCGTCGCGTGGTCAGCCGGCGCCTGCGTACGCCGTGCGCGAAGGCGTACGTCGCGCCGGCGACGGCCAAGGCCGCGAGCGTCGCGAGCGTCGCGTGTCCGGCCTCGGGCGCGGCCGGCGGCCAGGTCGGACCGTCGCCGAGGTAGAAGTAGCTGCCGATGAACGTCGCCAGCGCCGTCGCCATGACCAGCAGGAAGATGAGCATCGCCCACCAGCCGTTCGAGATCGGGCCGGCGATCGCGAGCGGCAGCCGGTCGCCGCCGGGCTCGGTGTCGATCTCCGCGAGCGCCGCGGCCTGGTGCTTGTCCGGCCAGAACCAGCCGATCACCGAAACGCCGATGACCGCGAGCCCCGGGCCGAGGATCCACAGGTTCTCGACGAGCAGCCCCGCGAACGTGACCACGAAGCCGACCGACATGATGAACGGCCAGAGCGTCGAGCTCGGCATCTGCGTGATCGCGAGCGGGCGGGCGTCCAGCACCGAGACGATCAGCGCGCCGCGCCACCGGGTCGGCCCGCTGCGGAGCGGCTCCATCAACCGCTCGTCCCGCTCCTCCTCCGGGCGCGGCGCGACCGACTCCTGGTCCCAGAGCGGTTCCCGGCTGCGCACGAACGGGATGAACTTGAACTGCGCGTTCGGCGGCGGCGACGGCTCCCACCACTCCAGCGTCCCCGCGTTCCACGGGTTCGCGCCCGCCGGCTCGCCCCACTTCAGGCTCCAGAGCAGGTTCACGACGATGAGCGCGGCGCTCAGCCCGAAGCCCCACGCACCGACCGTCGCGACCAGGTTGTGCGTCTCCCACCCCAGCCCCGCCTCGTACGTGTAGATCCGCCGCGGCATCCCGAGCAGCCCCAGCTCGTGCATCGGGAAGAACGTAAGGTTGAAGAAGATGAACATCAGCCAGAACTGCCACTTCCCGAGCCGCTCCGAGAGCAGCCGCCCGGTCACTTTCGGCATCCAGTAGTACAGCATGGCGTAGAACGGGAAGACGACGCCGCCGATCAGCACGTAATGGAAGTGCGCCACCACGAAGAACGAGTCGTGGACCTGGAGGTCGAACGGCACCGCGCCGACCATCGTGCCGGTCACGCCGCCCATGACGAAGATCACCATGAACCCGGCGATGAAGAGGAGCGGCGTCCGCCAGACCGGGCGGCCCGTCCAGATCGTCGCGATCCAGGCGAAGATCTGCACGCCGCTGGGGATCGCGATCAGCAGGCTCGTCGCCGCGAAGAAGCCCAGCGCCGTCGGGCTCAGCCCCGTCGCGAACATGTGGTGCACCCACAGCCCGAAGCTGACGAAGCCGATCGCGATCAGCGCCATCACGATCAGCGTGTACCCGACGAGCGGGCGCCGCGTGAAAGCCGGCAGGATCTGCGACACCATCCCGATCGCCGGGATGAACATGATGTAGACCTCGGGGTGCCCGAAGAACCAGAACAGATGCTGCCACAGCAGCGGGTCGCCGCCGGCCGCGGGGACGAAGAAGCTGGTCAGCGCCTTGCGGTCCAGCTCCAGCATCAGCGTCGCCACGATCAGCGGCGTGAACGCGAAGATGATCATGAACGCGAAGACGAGCATCGCCCAGGCGAAGATCGGCATGCGGTGCAGCGCCTGGCCGGGCGCGCGCATGCGCAGCACGGCGATGATCAGCTCGGCGCCGGCGCCCATCGCCGCGATCTCGGCGACGCTCAGGCCGATGTCCCAGAAGTCCATCCCCAGCCCCGGCAGGAACTCGCGGTTGCTGAGCGGGACGTAGGCGAACCAGCCGCCTTCGGGTGCGACGCCGAAGAGGAAGCTCACGAAGATGAAGAGGCCGCCCCAGATGTACGTCCAGAGCGCGAGCGTCGTCATCCGGGGGAACGGCAGGTCCCGCGCGCCGAGCTGGAGCGGCAGGAAATAGTTCGCGACCGCTTCGATGAACGGGATGACGAAGAGGAACATCATCGTCGTCCCGTGCATCGTGAAGAACTGGTTGTACGTCTGCGGATCGAGGAAGTCGTTTTCCGGCACCGCGAGCTGGGTGCGCATGAGGAGGGCGAAGGCGCCTGCGATGAAGAAGAAGGCGAAGCTGGCGAAGATGTAGCGCTTCGCGATCGGGATGTTGTTGATCTCCTTCAGGTAGCTGAACGGCGGCGGCGCCGCGCTCCACACCTGCTCGAAGGCGCGAGAGCGCGCGTCGTCGACCTCGAAGTAGCGGTGGGTCTCGGTCCGGGGCGCGGCGCCGGTCTCCATCTTCTTATCGCAGCCCCGTGAGGTAGTGCAGCAGCGCGTTGAAGTCCTCGCGCGCCAGCGGGACCGTGGGCATGAGATTCCCCGGCTTGGGCGCCTGCGGGTCGCCGATCCAGCCGCCGAGGTGGCCCGGCGTGTTCGGCATCGTGACCGCGGCGAGCGTGCGGCGGGAGGCGAGGTGCGTGAGGTCGGGGCCGAAATCCCCGGTGCCGGCCGGCGTGCCGCGGATGGCGTGGCACGAGCCGCAGCCGGACCGGCGGAACACGCGCAGCCCGTGCGCCGCGAGCGTGTCCGCGGGCGCGGCGGCGGGCAAGGCCTGGCGCTGCGCCCAGCGGCGGAACTCCGGCTCCGGCTGCGCGATCACGAGGAACGCCATCTTCGCGTGCTGTAGCCCGCAGTACTCGGCGCACTGGCCGCGGTAGATCCCGGGCGCGTCGGCGCGGATGCGGAGGCGGTTGACCCGCCCCGGGATCATGTCGGTCTTCCCGGCGAGGCGCGGGACCCAGAAGCTGTGGATGACGTCGGCGGCGCGGAGCCGGACGAGCACCGTGCGGCCGACCGGGATGTGGATCTCGTTCGCCGTCTCGAAGACGCGGTTCCCCGCGTCGTCCAGGTAGTGGACCTCCCACCAGAACTGGCGGCCGATCGCCTCGATCGTGAGCGCCGGCGCCTCGTCGCGGGCCTCGACCACGGCGAGCGCCTGCATGGTCAGCACGAAGAGCGGCACGAGGGTGACGACGGGGAACGCGACGCCGCCAGCGACGATCCATCGCATCCCGCGCCGGTCGCCGGCGAGCGTCTCGCGCCGGACGTCGCGCCGGCCGCCCACGGCGGCGCCGACCTGCGCCTCGAGCGGCACCGTCTCGCCCGGCGTCGGCTCGGGGCTCTCGCGGGCGCCGCGCAGCTTTTCGACCAGGTCGGGCGAGATCGGGAGCGGCGCGTCCGTCGCCTCGTAGTCGCGCCTGCGGAGGCTCGCGTAGAGGAGCGTGCCGGTCACGAGCAGGACGACGAACGTCGAGAGGGCGAGGAGCACCCACCAGAGGTCCAGGATCGCGGTGGCGGCGGGGCCGTCGGGCGCGAGTGCGGACTGGGGCCACTGGGATCGGTCCATCGTCTCGTCTGCGCGGGTGGGCCGGGCGACCGGCCGGGGGCGGAGGCCGCGCCGTCGAATGCAAGTCCCGGACCCGGGCCGCGCTGGCACGGGCCGTGCACGCGCGGTCACGCCCATCCAACGCGCGATCGGAAGGGGCCGTGAAATTCGCCATCAAGTGCGTGCTCTGGGCCGCCCTCGCGATCCCGGTCGGCGCGGCGCTCATCGTGGTCTTCGTCCTCTTTTCCGGCGTCTACGACATCGCCGCGAACGACCCGCACCTCGGGATCGTCGGCCGCGTCCTGACCACGCTCCAGCGGAACTCGGTGCAGCGGGCCGCCCGGGGGATCGTCGCGCCGTCGCTCGACGACCCGACGCTCGTGCGGACCGGGCTCATCCACTACCGCAACCTGTGCGTCGTCTGCCACGGCTCCCCGGGCGCCGAGCGGCAGGTGATCGGCCGCGGGCTGAACCCCTCGGCGCCGCAGCTCGCGGTCGAGATCTCCGAGTGGACCGATGCCGAGCTGTTCTGGATCACGCGCAACGGCCTGAAGATGGCCGGGATGCCCGCCTTCTCGATCGCGCTCGAGGACCCGGAGATCTGGGCCGTCGTCGCCTTCATGCGGCGGCAGGTCCGGCTGTCCCGGCCGGAGTACGAGGCGATGGTCCGCGCGATCGAGACCGGCGCGCCGCTCCCGCCGGAGGTGGACTGGGTGGAACGGGCGGACCACGGTCTCCGGCTCATGCTCACGGAAGGCGACGCCGAGCGCGGACGGCGGCTCCTCGACACGTACGGCTGCGGCGGCTGCCACGTGATCCCCGGGCTGCCCGGTGCCCGCGGCCAGGTCGGACCACCGCTCACGGACTGGGGCGAGCGGCACTTCATCGCGGGCGCCGTGCTGAACACGCCGGAGGAGCTGGTCGCCTGGATCGTGAACCCGCAGGCGATCGAGCCGGGCACCGTCATGCCGACGCTCGGCGTGACCGCCGACGAGGCGCTCGATATGGCCGCCTACCTCTTCACCCTCGGCGAGCGGCCGCAGGTGCTCCACACGGTGCGGGCGAACCTGGAGCCGTGACGGCGGTGACGGCGGCGGTGCGCGGCAAGCGGCAGGCGCGTGCGCGCACCCGGCCGCGGGGACGGCGCGCAGCCGGGTCCGCGAACCGTCGAGGCCGGAGGCAATGCCGGCGAAGCGCTACCCGTCCGACCCGCTCCGCACGAGCGGCGTCCGCTTCAGCAGCTCGACCGCGACCAGCACGGATGCCGCCACGCCCGCGGCGAACGCCCAGTCCGCCGGGGCGAGCGGGACCGTGTCGAACGCCGGCCGGAGCGGCGGCCAGTAGATCACCGCGACGTGCAGCCCGAGGCTGAGCGCGACTGCGCCGAGCAGCCACGGGTTGCGATGGACGCGGCTGCGGAACACGCTCTCCGTCTGGCTCAGGCAGTTGAAGACGTCGAACATCTCGAACATCAGCAGCGTCGTGAACGCGGCCGTGCGGGCGTAGCGGATGCCCTCGGCGCCGCCTGCGCCCGGCCCCATGAAGTGGAGGAGCCCGCCCGGCAGGTATGCGTCGAGCACGAACAGCGTGCCCAGCATGATGACGATGCCGACCGTCGCGATCAGCACCCACATCGGCCGGTGGATCACCGGCTCCCGCGGCGGGCGCGGCGGCCGCCGCATCTGCTCCGGGTCCGGCGGGCTCATGCCGAGCGCGAGCGCCGGCGGCCCGTCGGTCACGAGGTTGATCCAGAGGATCTGCGCGGGGAGCAGCGGGAGGAACAGCCCGCCGCCGGGCGCCAGTCCGAGCACGCCGGCGAGCATCACCGCCGCGAACACCGTCAGCACCTCGCCCGCGTTCGCCGAGAGCAGGTAGCGCGTGAACGCCCGGATGTTGTCGAACACGCGGCGCCCCTCGGCGATCGCCGTCACCATCGTCGCGAAGTTGTCGTCCATGAGCACGACATCGCTCGCCTCGCGCGTCACGTCCGTCCCGGACACGCCCATCGCCACGCCGATGTCGGCGTCCTTCACCGCGGGCGCATCGTTGACGCCGTCGCCGGTCATGGCGACGATCCGGCGCTCCGCTTTCAGCGCGCGGAGCACCCGGATCTTCTCCGCCGGCCCCATGCGGCCGTAGACGGCGACCTCGGCGACGCGGCGCTCGAGCTCGCGCTCGCCCAGCGACGCGACGTCGCGGCCGGCGAGCACCTCGGCCTCCGGCCCGGCGACGCCCACCTGGCGCGCGATCGCGCGGGCCGTCAGCACGTGGTCGCCGGTGAGGAGGAGCGTGCGGATCCCCGCCCGCTTCGCCTCGGCGACCGCCGGGCCCGCCTCCCGCCGCGGCGGGTCGAGCATCCCGACGATCCCCTCCAGCACCAGCTCCCGCTCGACCGCGTCGGCATCGTCCGGCGACACGTCGTGCGGCAGCGCCCGCGACGCGATGGCGAGCGTGCGGAGCGCGTCCGCGGCGAAACGCTCGTTGCGCTCGAGGATGGACCGCCGGGTCGCGTCGTCCAGGGGGCGCGCGGTTCGGTCGTCGTGCGCGGCGCGTGAGGCGCCGGCCGGCTCCGCGCCGGCCGCGGCCGTGCCGCCCGCGTCGGCACCCGCCGCTTCGCGATCGGCCGGCGCTCCGGCGGCGCCCGGCGCGATCGCGCCATCGGCGGCCCGGGCGCGCCTCGCTTCGCCGTCCCGCACGCGGGAACACCGCTCCAGCACCACCTCCGGCGCGCCCTTCACGACCGCGGTCCGGACGCCGTCGATCTCGTGGATCGTGGTCATTCGTTTGCGTTCGCCGCTGAACGGGATCTCGCCGGCTCGAGGGACCTCCTCGCGAAGCCGGACCTCATCGAGCCCCGCCTTGCGCGCGGCGACGACGAGCGCGCCTTCGGTCGGGTCGCCGTCGATCGTCCAGCGCGGCGCATCGTCGCCCGTCCTTGCTTCCAGCCGGGCGTCGTTGTTGAGCGCGGCCAGGCGGAGCAGGTACATGAGCGATGCGTCGCGTGCGGGCGCGATCGGGTCGCCGTCGACACTCAGGAACTCCCCCTCCGGCACGTACCCGGCGCCCGTGATCTCGACCTCCCGGTCCGCGCCGAGGAGGATCCGTCGCACCGTCATCTCGCCGCGGGTGATCGTACCCGTCTTGTCCGTGCAGATCACGTCCGCGCTGCCGAGCGTCTCGACCGCCGGGAGCCGGCGCACGATCGCGTTGCGCTGTGCCAGCCGCCGCACGCCCAGCGCCAGCGACGCCGTCACGACCGCCGGCAGCCCCTCCGGCACGGCCGCCACGGCCAGCGCCACGCCGAAGAGGAACATCCGCAGCAGGATGTCGGGGCCGATGCTCCCCGCGCGCACGAGCCCGACCACGACGACTGCGAGCGAAACGCCGAGCGCGACGCCGCCGAGCTGCTTGCCGACGCGGGCGAGCTGCCGCTGGAGCGGCGTCGTCTTCTCCTCCGCGCGCCCGAGCAGCGTCGCGATCCCGCCCATCTCCGTGGACATCCCCGTCGCGACCACGGCCGCCACGCCGTGGCCGTAGGTGATCGACGTGCCCATGAACACCATGTTCCTGCGGTCGCCGAGCTCGGTGTCGGGGTCCTCCAGCGCTTCGACCGCCTTGCTGACCGCGACCGATTCGCCCGTGAGCGGCGCCTCGTCGGCCTTGAGGCTGCTCACCTCCAGGAGCCGCGCGTCGGCCGGGACGCGGTCGCCGGCGCGCAGGAGCAGCACGTCGCCGGGCACCAGCCCGTCCGCCGGCACGTCTCGCTCGACGCCGTCGCGGCGGACCCGCGCACCCGGCGCCGTCAGCTCCTCCAACGCCTCGACCGCGCGCTCCGCCCGGTACTCCTGCACGAAGCCGAGCAGCGTGTTCAGCGCGACGATGGCCAGGATGACGAGCGCGTCGTAGGGGAGCGGCTGGCGCGCCGCCTCGAAGTACCAGGTGACCAAGGAGATCGCCGCCGCCACGATCAGTACCACGATCAGCGGCGCCTTCACCTGGTTCCAGAGGATGAGCCACGGCGTCACGCCCCGCTCGCGGACCAGCGCGTTCGGGCCGTACCGCTCGAGGCGACGGCGCGCTTCGGAGGCCGACAACCCGCGCGCGGCGTCGACATCCAGGCGCCGGAGCGCGTCGTCGGCCGGGAGGACGAACCAGGGGGTCGCATCGTCGCGCGGTCGGTCCTGGGTGCGCCGCTGGGGCGTCGGCATCTCCGTCCGTGGCGGTGGCGGCGACGGGGGACGCGCGGAGGGCTTGCACGTCGCGGACCAGGCGCGGCAGCGGGCGCGGCGGGGCGCGCGAACCGCGCGGACGCGACGCCGTATCGGGCCGCCGCGCCCGCGCAACCGCCGTGCCCCGGCGGGGTAGACAGAGTCAGGGGATTCGGTTACGATTCCCCGCGCGGGGCGCTTAGCTCAGCCGGTCCAGAGCGCCTGGTTTACACCCAGGAGGTCGGGGGTTCGAATCCCTCAGCGCCCACTGTACTTAGAGGCCCCGAAAGGGGCCTTTAGTGTGCCAACAGTGTGCGAATCGGAGGGCTCGACCGCCTACGAGAGCCCCAAAGGGGCCAGTGTGCGAGGAAAAAGGTGCCGGGGGAGTTGACCCCCCGGACTCCCGGCCTGGCTACCGGCGTCACCTACGCAACTGCCACGCCCCGAGCGTCGATGCTGACGCGGGCGTCGGCTGGCAGTGTGCCGAACGTGAGTGCGGCGTACATCTGAGGGAAGCGGGGCACAAGCTGCCCCGTGGTCGAGTTGACGGAGAGGAGTTCCACCCACTCATCCCCGGCCGTCACGCGGCCGAAGAGCTTGATGGTGGGGTCCCCGGCGGTGATCGAGACCACCACCGGGACCTGCTCCCGCCCGTCCTCCCAGACCTGAAAGGTGGCGCCGTCCACGCTGGCGGCTGCACCCACAGCATCCAGAATGGTCATGTGTTACTCCTTCGTGATCGGACGCAGACGGACCCAGACCAGGGGCTTGATCGGTCCAGAGACGGCCTCCCGAAGGCGAGCGAGGCTGATCTTCTGGACCCCCTCAAGGGATACCTCTCGGTTCCCGAGGGCCTCGGCCTTGGCCGCGAGGGCGTCCCGATCCTCTCCGCACTGCTCCCGCAGCTTGTCGAGAGCCTGTCGGATCTTGTTGGCCTCCGCGTTAATCTCCGCGAAGAGGACCGCGAGGTCCACCGAGAGATCCACGTCCGAGACCTCGACGCCCAAGAGGGCCGAGAGCCCGTCCTCCGCCGTCAGAACTTCGTTGGATGTGAGCTTCATGAACTCTCTCTGTTGGGGGGTTAGAGTCCGAGGAGCGTCTTGAACTCCTCAAACGTGGTGGCCTGGTTCAGGGCAGCCCAGACCGCATCGGCCCAACGGGCGGTGCCGATGGCGATCTTGGACACGTCCTTCTCGTACTTCTCTTGATGCTCGGCGCATACTTGATCGCAACTGAGGCCGCGATCACACGCCTCTCTCACGATGAACCGCCCCGGGTTTGCCGGAGGCTCCAACTCTTGAGAGATTGGAGTCATGACCAAGGCAAAGAAGTATTCAGCAGAGGTCCGGGAGCGGGCGGTCCGGCTGGTGCTCGATCACGAGGGCGAGTACGCCTCGCAGTGGGCCGCCATCCAGTCCATCGCAGAGAAGATTGGCTGCTCGGCCGAGACGCTGCGCAACTGGGTACGGCAAGCGGAGCGCGATGAGGGCCGTAGGCCTGGCCTCTCGACCGAAGATCGAAAGCGCCTCAAAGAACTCGAACGCGAGAACCGCGAGTTGCGCCGAGCGAACGAGATCCTGCGCAAGGCAGCCGCTTTTTTCGCCCAGGCGGAGCTCGACCGCAAACCGAAGTGATGGTGGCTTTTATCGACCGCCACCGAGTGGAGTACGGAGTCGAGCCGATCTGCGCAGCACTTCCGATCGCTCCGTCCACCTACTACGTGCACAAGGCCCGTGAGGCCGATCCGACACTGCGCTCGGCGCGGGAGACGCGCGACGAGCACCTCCGCGAGGAGGTCCGCCGGGTCTGGAAGGACAACTTCCAGGTGTACGGCGTGCGCAAGGTATGGCGGCAGTTGAATCGTGAAGGCGTTGCGGTTGCACGCTGCACGATCGAGCGCCTCATGGGCCAAATGGGGATCCAGGGTGCGGTTCGAGGTCGCCGCTTCAAGACCACGATCCCGGATGAGGCTGCAGATCGCCCGCTGGACCTGGTGAAGCGGGACTTCACGGCGGAGCGCCCCAACCAGCTCTGGGTCTCAGACTTCACGTATGTGGCAACGTGGCGCGGCTTCGTCTACGTGGCCTTCGTCATTGACGTCTTCTCGCGCAGGATCGTGGGCTGGAGAGTCTCCAGCTCGCTCAGAAGTGACCTCGCCCTCGATGCCCTCGAGCAGGCCATCTGCGCGCGGGAGGAAGCCAGAGAGGAGCGGCTGATCCATCACAGCGACCGGGGCGTTCAGTATCTGTCGATCCGCTACACCGAACGGCTCGCCGAGGCCGGTATCGAGCCCTCGGTGGGCAGCAAGGGCGACTCGTACGACAACGCGCTGGCCGAGTCGGTGATCGGACTCTTCAAGACGGAGGTCATCCAGCGTCGTGGGCCGTGGAAGAGCATGGAGGACGTGGAGTTCGCCACGCTCGAATGGGTCTGGTGGTTCAACCACCACCGCCTACTGGAGCCGATCGGATACGTCCCTCCGGTTGAGTTCGAGGAGGCCTATTACCGCCGACAGGAGACTCAGGTCTCCGTGCCGGCACTCACGTAACGAGCTCTCCGAAAAACCCGGGGCGGTTCAGTCTGAAGCTGGATCTCCGCACTTCCGGTGTTCTCCTGCTTCTGTATGTGAGTCGACTGACGGATGAGCAGAACGGCCTTTTTGCGTAGGGCGTGGGCAAACTGGCTTTCGTCGTGGTCAAGCATGGTGGGAGGGGTTTGTGGATGGTTGGATGGTAACGGACGCTACGGTGGTGTGGTGGAGCTTATCTTCCGTGGTCAGCACCCGGATGGCCACGCGTATGAGCACCGTGGCCAGACGGGGGTTCTGGCCCCGCACATCGCCGCGGCGAGACGGACGGAGCGGCACAAGGCTCATGATTGAGTCGTCGCTGGGAATGGACATCGGAATCTTGCCTCCGGGAAATGGGTCTCCACCCAATGAGATGGAGATCCGGCACGCACCGCCGAGGCTTCACGGCCCTATGCGTCGTCATTCGGGCTTGATGGCCGGTCAGCCCCCGCGGACTGCACACGGGTGCGCAGCTCATCCACTCGGTCCAGCAAACGAAGCAGCCGCGCGAGTTCGTAGCAGGCAAAGAGATCGATGTGTCCGGATCGAGGTGCGTCCTCAGGTGAATCGGTGGCGGGAGGCACTGGCAGGAGGTGTTGGGGTGCACTGAAATCGTGACCCTGCCCGTAATCACCCTGCTGAAGTTGGGGGAGTTACAACAAGCATGGTTTCAGCAGGGGAGGCTCAATTGGGGTCACGTCTTCAGCATGGATGACATCGACACCTGACGGCAAGGGCTGCGAGAGCTACTGAGGAGCGGTTGCTGCCGAGCAAGGAATTTCCAGTCTGCGGAAGGAGCTGGACACCATGAGGCTGCGCTGGTTCTTGTACTCGAGTTCTCTACATTCCCGCTCGTTAGTACATTGAGGGAAACGAAATGTGGGAGGCCGACACGTCATCATTGCCCTCTGAAGTGCGCATGTCTCCCTTCTGTAACCGTGACTTGCACGGTCCTTCCACGGCGCGTTTGCGGGGGCCGGGGAGAACTGGTGTGCTTTCGAGCTCACGAAGCCGACGTAACTTCGCGGTGGCCCACAGTCCACGATCCAGCTTCGAGGAACTGCGCCGCGGTCGCGGCAGCAATTTCGACAGCTCGGATGAGAAGAGCGGTGCTGTCGAGGATCCTCAGATCGGCCGGATCCTCAATCGTACCCGTGTCTGCGTTGAATACACACCCCGAATCTCGTTGTGCAGCCTTGATTGCTTCGTCGGGATCCATACCTGATGCGCGGGCGATCGTACGCAACGGCGCCTCCAGCGCGGTGGACACGGCCAGCATTCCGGCCGCCTTTTCACCTCCCCCTTGTTCCATGTTTTCGCGTAGCTTTGATGCCACGTGTGCGAGAGCGGCTCCCGCGCCTGTGACAACCGCATCAGTACGGCGAGCAATCGAGACCGAGGCCAAAGCAGATTCGAGTTCATACCGACGCTCCCGAATCTCATGCTCGGTCGAACCACCAACGATGATCGTGACTACGCGTGCGACCAAGCGCGCAAGCCGAAGCTGGAGTTTTTCGCGTTCGTAGTCGCCAGCACCGGCCAGCGCAGCGCGGATGATGTCAGCGCGTCGGGCGATCCCTCTCGGGTCACCGCCACCGCCGTCAAACTCAGTGTGGGTACTTGTGACAACGACGTGCCCTGCGCGCCCCAAGTCGCTCTGTACGATGCTTTCGAGCCGGAACCCACGCTGGGGGGTTACGATCGTCGCTCCCGTGTAGGCGGCAAGATCATCCATTATCGGGAGTTTTTGGTCGCGCATACCCGGAATCGACAAGGGAATGCACCGGACTGTGCCCCTCAGGTGGTTGACCACGAGCGTCTGGAGCGCCTCGCCCTCGATTCGGTCGGCGATGAGCACAAGCGGGCGTTCCGCGTCGGCGGCCACTTTCAGTGCCGGTAAAAGTTCTTTCATCACACTGATCCGCTCGGGGTAAATGAGGATGAGACAGTCCTCGAGCGTACAACGGTGACCTGGACAATTGGAGAAGAAGTCTTCTGGAACCTCGCGATGTGTAACCGTCATGCCTTCAACGAGCCGTACCGTGTCGGATCCAGGGGAACCTTCTTCGATTGCAACCAAACCGTCCGCACCGGCGAGACGAAGCGCTTCGACAACGTCGGCTGGAAGGTCGGTCGTCTTCGCTGCGGTATGGGCAACGGTCATCAACCGACCTTCCGCGGGAGATGAGATTGCTCGCAGTTCGTCGGCCGCGATCGCGGCTCCTCTTTGCATACCCCGCACGAAGTGACGGACGCCGACCCCTTCGCCGATCAGCCGCACACCCTCTTCGATTAGCGCGTGCGCGAGGATGATCGGGAGCTTGGAACCGTCCGTCATGTCATCGCTCATTTGGCGGCCGGCGACGGCCATGAGATTGATTCCGCGTTGCTCGAACGGATTTCGAGAAGAGACCGCAGACGCTATCCATGCCCCACGCCGCTCGAGGCGTTCTGTACCCCCGGCGACGACAGATAAACCAACACCGTGCGGGCCGTACGCACGAGTGACCATACTGGCAACCGAGCGAATACCTCGCAAAACGAGATCGCGTTGTCGGTCGGGCGGCACTTGGGAAACATCAGGATTCAGCAATGTGAGTTCATCGAGGATGATCCTTCGGACGCGGTTGCTGTAGACCTCCTCCCCGGTCTCAAAGCGTCGCAGCTTGCTAACGAGATGTTCCTCGAGCGGCCCCGGATTCAGAGGGTCGTAATCAAAGGTGTAGAACCCCGCTATATCGAAGATGCGGCGATTTGATGGGAGATCCTGTCGAATTAGAATGACGGGCTGATCCGAGATGGCCAGTCGGATTCCGAGCTCGTACATCACGTTCGGATTCGGCATTTCGCCGGAAAGATCAGCGATGACAACATCAGCCCGGACCAGTTCTCGAATGATCTCCGTGTTGATGTCGAACGCTTCGCCGGATCGATGGACCCGGTAACTGTAGTCCAGCGAGGCGCTTTCGATCGGCCGTTGAATCTGATGCTTGAAGAACGCGGTTAGCTGCGTTTCGTTGCGTCCGCCCGCCTCGACGAAGGGCATTATGACGAAGACGGATCGCTCGGGCTTCTCGGAGTTCGACATTGGAATCGGTGGGCACTAAGGTTGTCGTCGACGGCGCGCCGGACGTTCGCCCAGCATCAATAGGCGATTGAATTTGACGTATGGCGTATGCCCTTCGCTCAACCACCCACTACATCTTGTGGTGGCTCACTCATCCGATTCACTACTCTCCTCAGTTCCCGTTCCAGCTCCTCTGGGCTCGGCAGGGCGCCGCGCAGATCCTGCGGCAGGGTCTCCGTCAGTCGGTACTCGGCGACTCCGATTGGCTGGTTCGTTCCTCGTAGCGCGTACTCGACGACGATCCGGTTCCGCTCCTTGCAGAGAATGAGGCCGATGCTCGGCTGGTCGCCTTGCTGCCGAAGCTGATCCTCGACCGCTGCGAGGTAGAAGTTCATCTTCCCCGCGTACTCCGGCTCGAAGGGGCCAACCTTCAGCTCAATGACAACGAAGCACCGCAGGCGCAAGTGATAGAAGAGGAGGTCCAGCCGGTACTCCTTGCCGCCGATCTCCAGGCGGTACTGGCGCCCCACAAAGGCAAAGCCGACCCCGAGCTCCAGAAGGAAGTCTCGCAAGTGTTCAAGGAGCGCGAGCTCGAGTTCACGTTCTTGGACCGCGGGGCTGAGACTCAGGAAGTCAAAGTGGTAGGGATCCTTGAGCAGGTCGCGGGCGAGATCCGAGTGAGGGCTCGGCAGCGTCCGCTCGAAGTTGGTAATCGCCCGCCCCTGGCGCGCGTAGAGGCCGGACTCGATCTGGTGGACGAGCACGCTGCGGCTCCAGCGGTGCTCGACGGTCTGCGCCGCGTACCAGAGCCGCTCCTCGTATTTGTTCAACTTCGTGAGTAGCACGATGTTATGGCCCCACGGGATTTGGCCAACAGCTTGTTGACCAATTTCATTCCCGGGATAGGCCTCGGCGAAGGATCGCATGTACTTGAGATTCGTCCGCGAGAGGCCGGTCATCTCCGGGAACTCTCGCCTGAGATCGGCCGCGAGTCGGTCGATCACCTTCGCGCCCCAGCCCTCCTCATCCTGCCGGACGAGGATCTCGCGGCCGATTTGCCAGTACAGCGACAGGAGCTCACGGTTGACCGCCAGCGTGGCGCGGATCTGCGCCTCGCGAATCCTCGTCTTCAGGTCCTCGAGCAGCTCGCCATAGCCCACGATCTCTGTCGAGGCATCTTGGCCCAGTCTCGTCGGCAGTTTGCGCTCTTCCGATACCACGTTTCCCTCTTTGGTCGATCCTTTATTGCCTCCGCGGCGCTGACGCGCACCTTGTCCACAACGTACCGCGCTGTCCGGCGCGCGCCCACACCCGCGCGTGCATCGAGATCATCGTACCTGCCGCGCGCCCATGAACAGCCCATGCGTCGGGGTGCGGGCCGTTTGGACGGCTCTTTCCAGCAGGCGGTAGAACAGGAGCCCTCGAGAGCGGGACGAGCGGCGGTTGAAGCGGAACATGTGTTCGTCGAGGTAGTGGTCGAGATGCTCTTTGCTGATCCCGCCGTGATAGGTGCCGATGATCAGTCGCTTCAGGAGCGAAGCTACACGATGCACCCCGGGCATGACGACATGGGCAGGGTCGTCGGACTTCGACTGATTGACCACCTCGTGCATGTAGCCGATCTGACCGAGCTTGGCGTAGCCCCTCCACGCGTCGGTACGCACTACCGAACCCATCTCGATCATATCCTTCACGAAGGATTCGAGCGTGGCGCGCCTCACGTTCGGGATGCGGCGCAAGCGAGCGCGCCCGTAGCCGACCTCCTTGATCTCGACGGCGATCGCAACGATCGCCTTCGTCTCGGTGTAGCGGCCTCGGCCGCCCGGCTCCTCGCCGCCGACGTAGGTCTCGTCCACTTCGACTACGCCGCTCAACTTATCCCGATCCGGGCGCACCATCGCCCTGCGGAGCTTATGAAGCCACGACCACGCGGTCTTGTAGCTCTTCACGCCGAGCATGCGCTTGACGGTGAGCGCGTTCGCTCCGTACTTGTGCCCCGTGATCTCCCAGACGGCGATGAACCACAGCTTGAGTGGCTTGCGGGTGCCCTCGAAGATCGTCCCTGCCGTGACCGAGGTCTGGGCACGACACTTGGGGCAGAGAAGCAGGCCGCGCTTCATGCGCCATGCTTCGCCCGCGTGCGAGCACTTCGGGCAGACGAATCCCTCCGGCCACCGCAGGCGCTCCAAGTAGCGCAAGCAGGCAGCCTCATCGGAGAAGAACCTATCGAAGTCAGACAGGTCCGTCGGGTAGTCTACTCCCGCTCGGAGGCGAGATGAATCGGTCGAAGGCACACCACAATATATTGTAGCAGGTTGAGCGAAGGGAATACCCCATATTTGACGTTAGCTTGACCCTGGGTTATTCACTACATGGGTAGTCGCAGGATAGCCGGGCATGAAAATGCCCATGGCGCATCCCTCGGTGTGGCCGTAAGATGGAGTTGCGAAGCTTCATCTGTCGAGCACATGCCGAGGCACACGCCATGGGTGAA
>DASVDG010000129.1:0-2374 GCA_036381255.1 Longimicrobiales bacterium
TGCGCAGCCGGACGCGCCCGCCGGTCGCGGCGTCGACCACGGACTGGATTTCGCCCAGCGTGAGCTCGCCGGTGGTCGCCGCGTCCGGCGCCGCGGGCACGCCGCCCGGCGCCATCGCGATCACGCGCCAGGCGCGCGGCGCGCCGAGCGGGAAGAACATCGCGACGCCGCGCCCACCGGGGAACGAATGGATCGTGTGCGCCTCCAGCGGCCCATCGGCGTCGACGTCGCCGAGCATGAAATCCTGGAGGTACGTGCCGCCCTCGAACGCGATCCCCGCGGCCTTCCGCACCGTGCTGTGCGCGCCGTCGCAGCCGGCGAGGTACGCCGCGCGCACGCGCTCCGTGCCGCCATCAGCACGTCGAAGCGTGCACGCCACGCCGGCGTCGTCCACATGGAACCTCGTGAGCTCGACGCCGCGCTCCACCACGACGCCGTGTGCCGCGAGGTGCTCGCCGAGGAGCGCCTCGGTCTCTGCCTGCGAGATGAAGAGGATGAAGGGGAATCGCGTGTCGGGCGCGCGGAACCCGCCCAGCTCCGCGCCCACGACGCCGCCCTCGAAGTGGATCCGGAGCCGCGTGCTGGCGTTGCCCGCGGCGGCGAGGCGCTCGCCGAGGCCTATGGCCTGGAGCTGCTCGAGCGTCCGCGCCTGCACGGCCAGCGCACGCGACTCCCGCGTACGGTCGGTCAGCCGGTCGATGATGCGGAAGCTCGCGCCGAACTCCAGCAGCCGGGCCGCGAGTGCGAGGCCCGTCGGGCCGGCGCCGACGATGAGCGCGTCGATGTCGTTCGCGGCGTCGCCCGGCGCCGGCCGAACGCCCGGCGACCGCGCCGCTCTTCGCATGGGCATCGGTCGTACCCCCTCGCGATCGCGTCGTGCCGGTGAGACGTGTCACCGGGGTCCCTCGCTCGATCCGGGAGTGCGAACAGTCCCCGGCCGCTCGCGATCGTCCTCGCCCGGATCGCTTCCGGTCGTCCGGATGGCATCGGCGGACCGGCGGTCCCATATTACAGCATCGGCCGCGCTTGCGCGCCGTTCGTGGAGCGTGCACCGCAGGAGCCGCGCATGGCACGGGTGGATGGAGTCGAACGGGGCGGCTCGCGCAGGCGCGCGGATCGTGAAGCCCGCGCAGGACACGTTCTCGGGCGGGCACGCCGGCTACTTCCAGGACCCGGACGGGCACCTGGGGGAAGTGGCGTGGAATCCGGAGTGGGAGGTCGGTTAGCACGGAGCTCGACGCATGTCGATGATCGACGCGATCGGCGGGACCCGGCTCGTCCCGCTCCGGCACATCGTGCCGGAGGGGAGCGCCCGGATCCTGATCAAGCTGGAGTACGAGAACCCGACCGGCAGCATGAAGGACCGCATGGCGCTCGCGATGATCGAGGCCGCGAGGCGCCTCGCGGCGGCGCCCGGGAGCCACTGGACGGACCAGTTGAACAACACGGACCAGCTGGCCGCCTACGTGCGCATGGCGGACGAGATCCAGGTGCAGGCCGGCGGACGGATCGACGCGTTCGTGCAGAGCGTCGGCACCGCCGGTTCGCTGCGGGGGATCGCCACGCGGTTCCGGAGCTACGATGCAGCCGTGCACATCGTCGCGGTGGAGCCCGAGGAATCGGCCGTTCTGTCCGGCCGGCCGAGCGGGTCCCACAAGATCGAGGGCACGGGGATCGGGTTCGTCGCGCCGCTGTGGATCGACGGGCTCGCCGACGAGATCCAGACCGTATCGTCCGAGGAAGCGATGGCGACCGCCCGGCGCCTCGCGCGGGAGGAGGGCATCTTCGCCGGCACGTCGACCGGCGCGAACGTGGCGGCGGCGCTGCGAGTCGCCGAGCGCCTCGGCGCCGGCCGCACCGTGGTCACGATCGCCGTGGATTCGGGGATGAAGTATCTGAGCACGGCGCTGTACGGGGGCGGGTGAGGGCCGGGCGTTTCGGCCGCGGGTGAGGTCGAGGGCGTACGACGGCCGCGAGACGGCCGTCGTACGCCCTCGTGCTGAGCGGCCAGACGCTGCACCACGCACTCGGCGCACTGGCCGAGCGCCATTATCTCGCAAGAGACTGTGCAGTTGCCCGCGTCACGCGCGACCGCTCCCCGTCCGCGTCGCGCGGCGACGTCGTCGACGATCGGGTCGTCGAGGCCGATCACGCCGCGGCATTCGTCTCCACCGCCGGCGCCAGCAGCCGGTACATCACCGGGGTCACGATCCGGGCGAGGACGGTCGAGGAGACGAGCCCGCCGATGATGACCCATGCGAGCGGCGCGTACAGCGCGTGTCCCTGGAGCGCGAGCGGCAGCAGCCCGCCGACGGCGGTGAGCGTGGTCAGCACGATCGGGAGGAACCGCACCTCGCCCGCCCGGCGGATCGCT
>DASVDG010000130.1:0-34311 GCA_036381255.1 Longimicrobiales bacterium
GTCGCGAGGCGAAGACGCGAACGTCGGAGACGGTCAGCGGGACGGGACCGAGGTCGAGCGTCCAGGGCGGGTCTTCGGCGATCACCGCCGCAACGGAGTAGGAGCCGTCCTTCGCGATGTCGAGCTCGAGGTCGTTGATGGACAGGTCGGGTGGGGCGGGGAGGCCGACTTCCTCGAACAGGGCGCCGAGCGGGAGGGCGGCGTCCTCCGTCAGCCGCGCGCTCGCGAAGACCTCAGGGAGCACGAGATGGACCTCGAACGGTGCGCCCAAAAATTCGAGGCCACCGCCCAGGCTGACCGCAAGGTGCCGGTCCTTGCCGAACGGGTCCGCCACATGAAAATCCGCCCGCAGCGAGCGAACCGTGAAGCCTGGGAGCACCGTCGTATCGAGGTCGGTCATGCCGACGCCTATGTCTACGGCCATGATCTTCAACCCCGCGCCGACGTAGAGTGTGATCGATTCGAGCGAGATCGAGTCGAGCGCACCGAGCGCGACCTGCACGTCCCCGGGCAGCAACTCTGCCAGGTCGTCGCCGCCGACAAGGTCGAGAAGCTGCGCGAGCTTGCCGAACGTCACGCCCTCGAAGGCGCCGACCAGCATCATCCAATGGGCCGCTGACGGGTTGAGGGTGGTGATCTCGAGCGAGAGATCCGCGCTCGGCACTTCGAGCGTGCCGACCGCCGCGAAGGTCGGCCAGTACGTCGGGTTCGCGTCCGCCCACTCTACGGTCGTGGGCGTGTAGATCCGCAGCCCGGTGCCGTGGAAGCGGAGCGCGCCGCCGAGCGTCTCGTCGATCCCCAGGTCGGCCGCGAGGTGGATCCCGGGTGCAGGCTCGGGGAGCTGCCAGGGGAATCGCAGCGCAGGCGTCGATGGGAACGGCAGCGCCCGCTCGGTCGGCTTCGGCACCACGATCGGCCCTGACAGCCGGACCGGCCCGCCGCCCGACAGTACGCTGCCTAGCATACCGACCAGCCCGGTCGGCGTGCACAGGGCGACGAAGTTGAGTCCCGCCCGGATCGCCGCGCCGGTGACCGCGTCCGTTCCCGCGTCCGCGGTCGTGATCACGAACGCCGCGTCGGAGAGGACCAGCCGGTCGAGCAGGTTCGCCGGCTCCGTCGCAGTGCCCGCGCTCCGTGGCGTTGACGTCTTCGGCCCCGCGTAGAACGGCGGCAGATCGGGAAAGCTCGTGCTGAAGCGCCAGGCGTTCGGCCCGGCCGGCCCATCGATCAGATGGAAGCGCACGGTCACGACCGGCCCGTCCGGGGCGGGCGCCGCCGTTGCCGTGACGTTCATGTCCGGCACGCCAAGTAGGCTTGCCTTGCCGGTCACGCGCACCGTCTCGCCCTCGATCGTGCGGACGGCGTCGCGGACCACGATCGGTGCGCCGTTCGTCAGCCGCTCTAGCTGGTCGCCGAATACGGGGCCCGGCGCGGCGTCGACGTCGAGCGTGAGAGTATCGCCCTGGACAGGAAGAAGTTCGGTGACTCTCGTTGCCGTCATACGGCCTCTCCGTGATCGTGGGATCGGGGACGCGCCGCCAAGTTCAGATGCGGGGACGCTTGGTAAGGACGTAATCGAGGATGATCGCCGCGTGGTCCGACGCGGCCAGACGCTCGGTGTGTGGTTCCGCGCGGGTATACGTGTAAGCGTCCACGCAATTAGAAATGATATTCGGATTGTTGACGAGAAAGTAATCGTAGGGATGCACTCTCGTCGTGTTTACGTATCCGAAACGGTCCGTTGCCGCGCGCGGGTAGAGCATGAGCCGATCTCCACGCTCCGTCGTCGGCGGGTGCGGTTCGATGTTGAAATCGCCGCCAATGATGATCTCCGCCGTGGCGTACGATGGATCTCCGAGCTTTTTCACCGCCTCTCTCCGCACTGCCTCCGCCATCGGGGTCACCATCGCGAAATCCAGGGTCCTCACCCCAGTCCCGTACACGTTGTGCATGAAGCCGAACAGGAACTTACGTCCGAGGAACTCCCCGACGATGTAGGCGAGGCCCCGATGATCGGCGATGGTGTTGCTCCGGTCCTTATTCGTAATGACCGAGACCCTTACGTCGTCGATCTCCTCGGTTCGGCGCTCGACGGACTTCATGTCCACACACACGCCGAATCTCATGACTGCGTGCCGCACGGCGAACCCCGCGCGGGCCACCTCGACCTCGAGCGGATTCCAAGCGATCCCGATGTACTCCACTCGGCCCCGTCTCTTGCCACCGACGTTCTGACCGACCTCGATCACCACCAGTCGACTTAGGCCCGCGTCCAGTGCCTGCGCCATTCCGCAGAGGCGAGTTCTGGCTCGGGTCGTCAGCACCTCCGTGAAACCTGCGACGACGACGGAGTCAGGAAACGAGTTAGCCACATGTCTGTACCCGTTGCAGAACGTGTCCGCACGGGCAGCCTTGCCGGAGTAGTCCCGCAGGTTGTGATGAAAGATCCTCGGCATCTCTCCTCCGTTCGGATGCGTTCACACGTTCGGCCAGTCGATGTCGAGCGCCGCCGCCGTCACCGGCCCGACGATCCCGTCGTCGGCGTCGGGCCCGAACGCGGCGGTCTGGAACGCGAGCACGGCCTCGAGCGTGAGCGGGCCGAAGTCGCCGTCGATGTTGCCGTGGAAGTGGCCGCGTTCGGCGAGCGCTTCCTGCAGCGTGCGGACGAGCGCGCCCTTCGAGCCGTAGCGCAGCCGCGCGGAGCGCGGCGCATCATCGCCGGCGGCGGCGAGGGATTCGGCGGCGCGGGCGGAGAGGAGGACGTAGGGGAAAGTGTCCTGCTCCAGCGAGTAGGCGGCGGCGCGGAAGTGCGCCCACGGGCCCGAGTCGGGCTGCCCGTTGCGCCCCGCGCAGCACGGGTAGCCGACGACGACCTGGCACCCGGCGCTCGCGTAGTAGGCGTGCTCGATCCCCATGCACCACGCGGCGTGCAGGTTGTCGTAGGCGTTCTCGATCTCGACGCGGTCGTCGGGCTCGAAGTCGAGGTCGTCGCCGGAGCGGCGGACCGGGCGGCCGCGCGTCTGGCGGAACGCGTCGTGGGCGCCGGGCGACCCGGCCTTGTGCTGTCCTTTGCGGTAGTCCGGGTAGAACCCGCTCAGGAGCTGGTTCGCGCCCTCGCCGCCCCGCTCGAGCGCGCTCTGTACGTAGCGGCGGTGCGGCACGGTGCTCCCCGGGTAGACGGCGATGCGGCCTTCGGCCGGGAGCCACTGCCCGAGCGTGCAGCGGGGTGTGGTGTAGTCGACGGGCGTCGGGATCAGCCGTCGCTCCGCGGCGAACGCGTGGTCGTCCGGGTCGGCGGGCAGGCAGCCGCGCAGCCCGAAGAAGACCATGCCGTCGTCGGGGACGGGGAAGTGGTTGATGGCGCAGAGGCGTGCGAGCCGCTCCGCGGTGAGCTGGAACATGGGCGCGTCTCCTGTGGGCATCGGGAGTGGACGGCGCCGGCCGAGGGAACGGAGTGCCTCGGCGGCGCGGCCGGCCGGCGGCCCTATGGTAACGTGCCGCGGTGTGAAACGGAAGGAGTTTCCGCCGGCAGGGGGGTCGAGATGTCTGCGTTGACTCGCCGTAGGCCGCCGCGCATCATTGGGTTCCGGCCGCGTTCGCGGCCCCTCGATCCCACCCCACGCCGCGATCCCGATCGGACCGCGCCGACCCCGGAGGCAGCCATGGACGTTCTCGTCGTCCGTCCCGGCCATGAGGCGGAGGACATCGCGACAGGCAGGGCCCGACTTGCGCAGGCGCTCGCGGATCCGGGCACGATCGTGCTGGTCGTGCGCGGCGGCGGCGACGATGTCGCCGGATTCGCCGAGCGCGCCGAGGACCGCGCCCGCGACTTCCCGTGGCGCTCCGTCGTCCGGGTCGAGGATCCCCGCATCTTCGGGGATGGCCAGGAGGAGCGGCTGTTCGGCGGCGACGCGACGATCTGCGGCGTCGTGGTCGGCCGCGGCGGCGAGCCCGGCGCTCGGCTCCGGGCGGATGCGCGCCGCATCGACATCGACCTGGCGTTCGCCGGCGCGGTGGCGGGGGGTGGCGCGTGATCCGCCGGCCGACGTGGGCGGCCGCGCTCTTCGCGCTGGTCGCCGCGGGGTGTGCGCATCGGACGGGCGTGCCGACGGAGAAGGCGGCGCCCCGCGGCGCGGCGCTCGCCGTCTCGTACATCGAACAGACGGAGAACGGGCGGGTCCGGGATCTGGCGGCGGGGCGCGCGGCCGCGGCCGCGCTCGACGTGAACAGCCGGGTCAGCCTGCGGGTCGACGCCGACGCGCTGCGCGACGCGCTGGCCGCGGCCGGGGTCGCGCTCTCGCCGACGGCCGAGGCGCGGGAGCTGGGCGACCGCGTCGCGCGTCTGACCGCGGCCGCGGCCGGGACGGGGCGCATGATCGCGCTCGCGGACTCGGCCGTAGCCGCATGGCGCGAGGCGCGCCGGAGCGGGGACTACACGGCGTTCGACCGGCTCCACACGGCGTTCGCGCAGGCGTACCTCGGCGTGATCGCCCCGCTCGATTCCGCGATTCAGCTCCGCCACATCGCGGAGGGCCGGACGCCGGCCGAGGCGCGGCGCATGGCGGGCCGGCTGTTCGACGCGGCGGCGGAGGGCCCGAACCGCGCCTACGGCTACGACTGGTCGATGATCGGGCAGCTCCTGCGCGACGAGATCGCGCACCTCGAGCAGCGGCTGGACCGGCTGGCGGCGGAGCCCGCCATCCAGCTCTCCGTACGCGCCTACCGGATCGACGGCGCCGGCGCGGCAGTGCCGATCGCGCTCGACCGGTACAACGACGAGCGCACGGGGCCGAGGGCGCGTTACGAGAAGGTTTCGTTCCACGTCCCGGAAGCGCAGCGTCGCCTGTACGCGCAGTACGACTCGCTGGCGCGCACGGTCGAGGCGACGCGATCGGCGGGCACGGCGTTCCGCGCGGCGATCGAGGCGGAGTTCGCGCGGGTGCGCGACCGGCTCGACCCCGCCCTCGCCGCGGCCGCCGCGGCGGTCGACACCGCGGCGGAGCATCTGCACGCGCTCGAAGGGTGGGCGGACACGGACGCGCTGCGGCAGTGGATCGCCTCGCTGCGCCCGCGGCTCCAGGCGGCCGGCGGCCCCGCGGCGGCGATCCTGGACTCGCTCGAGGCGAGCGTCGCTTCGCTGCCCGCCGAGCTGGATGCGCTCCGGGCGCTGGCCGCGCTGCCCGGCTCGCTCGATGGCGCCACGCCCGAGCAGGCGATGGCCCGCATCCTGGGCGCGCTCGGCACCGTCAGCGGCGCGGCGGCGTCCGTCGGCCGGGCGCTCGACGCGCGGGGGTGGGCGGAGCGCGCGCGGCTGGCGCGCCGTCTCGTCGAGGCGGTGCGCGACGCCGACGGCGCGCTGGCGGACGCGCTCCGCTCGGGGCCGGTCGGCGAGCTGGAGTCCGGCGCCGCCGCGCTCGACACCGTCGCGCGGCGGCTCGAAGCTCACGGTCGCGACATTGCCGCGTGGATCCAGCGCGTGGCGCTGGCGCCGGCCGCGGCTGGCGCGGAGCGGCTGCCCGAGCCGCGCGGCAACCGGCGCGTCCCGATCGCCGGCAACCTGGACACGTCGTTCGACCTGCAGTCGATCCCCGGCGGCGTGAGCGAAGGCGACCGCATCCGCGTGTACTACGACATCTTCCGCGAGGGCGAAGCGACGTCGCTCGGCTGGGTCGACGACTTCGTCGTCGGCGTCTACGGCCTGCGCTCCCGCCTCGTGGCCGGCCTCGCGTTCACGCGCGAGAACGGGGGCGCGGCGTGGACGCCCGCGCCGTCGCTGAGCTGGCTCGCGTCGTACCGCGGCTGGCCCACCGACCCGGAGTCCGGGATCGGCACGCCGTGGTACAGCCACCTCGGGCTCGGCCTCACGACGCTCCCCCTCGACCACGACGCCGACCAGGCCGTCGAGGTGGGGCTCGCGTTGACCGCCGCCGTCGGCGACCGGCTGCTCGGCGGGTTCGGCGCCAACCTCCAGTCGTCCGACTCGCGCTGGTTCGTCTTCTTCTCGCTGCGATTGTTCAGCGCGAACGGCGACTTCGGCCTGCCGCGCGGGTCGCTGTAGCCCGGCCGACGGCGGCGCCTCGTGCCGCGCGCCTATCGCGGCACCGCCGCGCGCTGCGCCAGCGGTCGCGTCGGGAGCGGTGCCCCCCTGACGGAGTCGGTGCGGATGCCGATCCGCCGCGGGGACGGGCCGCAGTTGCCCGCGGCCCTCTTCTTGCACGCGCCCCGCACGCGCTCCGAACCAGGCGCCGATGGTGCGAACCGGCAGAGGGCCCGAGCGATGCTGACCGCGAAGCGAACGATCACGAGGATCAGGACCTCCCCGCGCGCGGCCGTGCGCCGCGTGGAGGACGCGGCCGACGGGGTCGGCCGAACCGTTCACGCTCCGCTGCACTGGATGGCCGCAGGGCTGTTCGTTGCGACGGGTGCGGAGGCGCTCGCGAGCCGGCGCCTCGCCGCGGATGTGGAGGGTCAGCGCAGGCAGCCATGGCGGCTGCTCGGGCTTGCGCCGCTCGTCGTGGCGCCGCTGGCGGGCGCGGCGCACGCGGCCGAGGCCGTTCGGCCGGTGCCGCGGACGCGCCGGCTGGCGCGGTGGCTGGACGGGTTCGCCGTGGGCGCCGCGGCCGTCGCGGCGGCGGCCGGCGCGTTCTCCACGGCCCGGTGGAGCCGGGATCCACGATGGTACCGGCGGGGCCGGACCACGCGGCTCTCGCTGCTGGACGCGGTCGCGCCGCTGGCGTTCGGCGCGACCGGCGCGCTCGGCCTGCTGCTCGAGCGCGAGGAGCGCGAGGAGGCGAAGCGGCGACATCGCCTGGCACGACGCGCGCGGCTGATGGACCGGCTGCTGCCGCGGCGGCGCGCGAAGATCGACCGCATCGTCGTCCACGTCTGAGCGCGGGGCGGCGGCCGTGCCGACGGTTCTGCTCTGCGTGACCGGGCTCGCCGGCGCCGGGGACGAGGCCCGCGTGCAGGACGCGCTGCTCGCGGAGCCGGGCGTGCTCGGCGCCGTCGCGAGCCACCAGGACGGCTGCGCGGAGGTCGACATCGACGACGACCGCGTGACCTACCAGCGGCTGATCGAGGTCATCGAGGCGGCGGGTTTCCAGGCGGAGCTCGCCGGTTGACCCCGCGGCCACCCGCTCCGTATTCCCACTCCCAGAACAGGCCGATGCCGGTCTTGCGGCGGACGAAGAAGCCGGGCGCGCCCTCGCCGCCCGGCGCGTCCACGTAAAAGCGCGGCACGCTGAACGCCTCGAGCTGCGCGCCGAACGGCGCGAAGCCGTTGGCGCGGACGCGGACGCCCGGGATGAAGTCGCCGTCGAGCGCCTGCGTGACGAAGACCTCGAAGCCGTCGAGGATCGCGCCGGCGCCGAAGACCGGCCCGACGACGACGCGGGCGGGGTACTCGGGCCCCGTCTGGATCGTGCCCGCCTGGAGCCAGCCGCGGCTGAGCGGGAGGTAGTCGTACGCCTCGTCGGCGATGTAGCTCCAGAGCAGCGTCGCGGATTGCGTGCGCGCGCGCTCGTCGAAGACGTCGCCCGCGTCCGACGGCCGCCACACCGGGTCGCGGCGCCACCCCTCGACCGGCTGCGGCCCGATGTCGAAGATGAGCAGCGAGGCCAGCTCCTCCTGCGTCTCCGGGAGCAGCGACCAGCGCGTGAGCCGCTCGTTCGGCCGGCCGGCGGGGCCGATCGCCAGGAACTCGAGCGGCGGGAACTGCCGCACCGCGGTCGCCGTCGCGATGCGGCCGGCGCCGATCGCCCAGTCCTCCTCGTGCTCGGCCTTGATCGCGATGCGCGGCTGGACGTCGCCTTCGAACTCCGCGGCGCCGCCGACCACCTCGAAGCGCTCGCCGAAGAACGCGTAGAACCCGCCGAGGATCTCGACCGTGCCGCGCGCCTCGATGTCCTCCGCGCCCGTCACCACGAGGACCTCCCCCTCGCCGAAGAGGTCCGAGTCCTCGTCGATGACGGAGAACGCGGTGTCGATCTCGATCACGACGCGCACGTCGATCGGCGGCGGTGCGTCGTCCTCCGCGCGGCGGCGCAGCTCGGAGTCCTCGGGCCAGGGCACGCGGCGGGCGAGCTCCGCGTACGGCGGGTCGTCGAGGTCGAGCGTCGGATCCTCGCGGAACGCGTCCTCGTGGATCCAGCCGTGGAGGTCGTAGACCCGGCCGGTCAGCGACGGGCGCTCGAACGGGCCGTCGAGCGCGAGCGCGGCGGAGGCCGTGACGTCGCCCTCGTCGTCGTCCTTGACGTTCACGCTGTCCGCGCGCAGCGCGAGGTCGAAGCGCCGCGGGCCGTCGAAGACGCGGACCGTGCCCGTGACGACGATGTCGCCGCCGCCGGCCGAGGCGCCGAGCGTGTCGACGACGAGGAGCCCGTCGAGCAGCCGGGTCTCGGCCGCGATCTCCTCGACCGGCAGCGTGAGCGGCTCGACGAAGAACGCGCCGTCGTCCAGCGCGAAACGGCCCGAGAACGCCGGCGCGTCGAGCGTGCCCGCGATGCGGCCCCGGCCGCGGACCACGCCGCGCACGCTGTCGACCGGCTCCGGCCACGGCAGCAGCGCGAGCGGCAGCGAATCCGCCGCGACGGCGACGTCGATCGCGCCGCCCTCGGCCAGCACGACGGCGCCCTCGGCCTCCGCGACGAGTTCCGTGCGCGGCGCGGACGGACCGCGGGCCGGCGCGGCGCCCACGGCGGGTGGCGCAGCCGGCGGCGCGGCGGGCTCCGCGACGGGCGGCCGGGCCGGCGACGCGGGATTCGGCGCCGCCGTCCGGGGCGGTATGCGCCGGAGCTCGCCGTCCTCATCGGGCTCCTCCAGCCCGGCCAGCCGCCGCACCGTTTCCGGCGCCGCGACGACGACTGCCGCGCCGGAGAGGACCGGCGCGGCGTCGGGCCGGTCGACCAGGCGCGCGTCGAGCGATGCGGCCAGCCCGGCGACGCCGACGATCGCGGCATCGCCGGTGAGGGCGAGGAAGTCGGCGGGCCCGATCGCGCGGAGCGTCGCGGTGAACGCCGTGTCCGCGGCGCGCAGCGGATCGGCGCGGAGCGCGAGGTCGAGGTACGGCTCCGGCTCGAGGACGATGTCGCCGGCGGCGGCGAAGCGGGAGACGCGACCGCCGTCGTCGTCGCGGCGGGTCAGCTCGGCCCGCACGGCGACGACGTCGTCGAGCCCGCCATCGCCGGTGAGCCAGCCGGTCCATGCGCCGCCGCCGGGGATCGCGATGCCGAAGACGCGCTCGACGTCCGCGGCATGGACCGGCGCGGCCTCGACGCGCAGCGCGCGCACGGCAGGATCGGGCTCGACCGTGATCCCGCCGCGCGCCGTCGCGAGCGAGCGGCCGCTCGCCGCGCGCAGCCGCGCGATGTCGATGCTCCGCAGCTCCTGCCCGCCGGCGAGCGTGAGCACGCCCGTGCCGCCGCCCGGCGCCGCCCGCTCGAGCTGCGGGATCAGCGCAACGAGGTCGCGGAACGCGAAGGTGTCCGCCGCCAGCGTCGTCGTCCACAGGTTCGCGCGGTTCGCGACGAAGTCCGCCTCGACGCGCGTCTCCGGCAGCCGCACGGTCGCGTCGGCGACGAAGCGGTCGTCGCGGTCGACCTCGAGCGAGAACGCGCGAATGTCGATCGGCCGGCTGCGGATCTCGCCCAACGCGTCCGCGCGCACGATGTCGAAGCCTTCGGCGAGCCCCGCGGCCCGGCCGCCCAGCCGGATGTCCGTCGCGAGCAGGTCGACGGCGCGCATGCGCCAGACCCAGCGCCCGGGCGCCTGCCACGGCGCCGCGAGCGTGCCGACGCGCCCGTCCTCGATCGTGAGCCGCCGGATCACCACCCTCGGCTCGAGGATCTCGATGAAGAAGTTCAGCGGCGTCACCACCGTGTCGATCGGGAACGTGACGTCCGGGCGCCGCAGGAACAGCTCCTCGATGAGGATCGCCGGCTCGCCCGGCGCCGGCCCGCCGGGTGCCGGCACCCGGACGACGCCCTCGACCCACGGCAGGTCGAGCTCGACGCCGATCCCCACCACCGCCCGCGCCGCCTCGACCCGCACCGAGAACGCCGCCGGCAACGCCGTGAGCGCCGCTTCCGGCACCGGCGGCGGCGCCGGGATCTCGGGGATGTAGCGGGGAATGCCGGAATAATCCTTCTCGCAGCCCGCGAGCGCGAGCGTGAGCGCGATGGCGAGCGCGATGCCGCTCCAAACCCGCCGTCGGCGCGCGCCGTGCGCCGCCGCCCCGGAGCTTCCGTGTGCCCTCGGACGCTCCCCAATCCTCGGACGCTCCCGAATCCCCGGACGCTTCTCAGTCCTCGGACGCTCCTCAGTCCTCGGACGCTCCTCAGTCCTCGGACGCGCCCCTGCCTTCGGACGCTCTCCTGCCCTCGGACGCTCTCGTGCTCTTGGATGCTCCCCGGCCCCCGGGCGCTCCCCTGCCCCCGAACCCTCCGACCCCCTCGAACTCCCCCCTTGCTGTGAGCTTTCCGGAACCCACTCCCTCTCCCTGGCCGTAGGCGAGGGGCCGGCGGTGAAGGGCCGTCGCATCCTCAGAACGGCTGCCCGATCGCGACCTGAAGCTGGAGCCGCCGGCGGAGTTCCGTGAAGAACCCGGGATCGTCGAAGGTGAACGGCGCGTACCGGACCTCGCCCAGCACGACGAGGTCGCCGTCCTCGTCGCGGGTCAGGAGCGGGACGTCGCGGTCGCCGGACGGGTCGTACGCCAGGTCGATGCGGATCGGGCCGAGCCCCGTGAGGATGCGGATGCCGATCCCGGGCGTCGCGAGCGCCTCCCAGTCGTCGGAGACGAGCGCATCGTCGTCGTCGCCCCACGGGTCGCGGGCGAGGACGCCGAGGTCGACGAAGAGGGCGGCCTGGAGCGCGTCGGTCACCCAGCGGCGCGCCTCGAGGTTCCCCTCGAGCAGCAGCTCGCCGCCGGTCGGCCGCACGGCGACGAGGTCCGGGTCGACGGTGATCCCCGCGGGGCAGCCGCCGGGCTCGAGGATGCAGCCGATGGCGTCCAGGTTGCCCCGCGAGGCCACGAGGAACTTGGGGCCGAGCAGGTTCTGCGACACGCCGCGCACCGTGTTGACGCCGCCGCTGTAGAGCCGGACCTGCGGCGGCAAGACCTCGTCGGCGCCGAGGAGGAGCCCGATGCGCGTGTGGGCGGCGAGCTCGCCGCGCTCGCCGAGGACGCGGGTCACGCCCGCCTCGTCGAGCGTGCGGGCGTAGTCGTATTCGGAGCCGGTGAAGAACGCCGCGCCTTCGACGCCGGCGCGGACCCAGCGCCGCCAACGCTCGCCGGGCTCGGGGGGCCGCACCTGCACCGGCGGGCCCTCAGGCGTCCAGACCGCGAAGACCTCGACCGGCGAGAGCCAGGTGAACTCGGTCAGCTCGTCCAGCCCCTCGGCATCGCAGACGCCGTACGTGCCGCAGAAGAAGAATTCCGCGCCGGTCAGCTCGTTGCGGCTCGGCGAGTACAGCGCCGAGCCGGTCAGCTCCGGGCGGAACTCCCGCGCCACGCCGACCTGCCCGCCGTAGCCGCGGCGGACGTAGACGCGCGGCGCCGTCTCCCGCACCAGGTAGCCCCGCAGCAGCAGCGCCGTCCGCGGATCGCCCGGCCACGGCTGACGCAGGTCCGCGTTCACGAAGTAGTTCAGGTCCGTGAACGCGTCGTCGACCTCGTCGTCGTCGTCCACGCCGGTGCACGGGAAGCCGCCGAGCTGATCCGCCAGCAGGTTGCTGAACCCGACGCCCAGCGAGAACAGCCGCGGCCCGCCCAGGAAGTAGCGGCTCGTCCAGAAGCCCGCCAGCTCCAGGCACTCCGTCGACGAGATCGTCCCCTCGACCTGGAACCCCGCCGTCCGCCGGGACTCGACCACGAGCCGCGGCTCCACGACCGTCGCCCCCGCCTCCAGTCCGACCGGGTCCACGACCACCCGCTCCACGATCGGCAGCGCGAACAGCCGCCGCTGCGTCTCCTCGATCGCCGACGGCCGGAACGTGTCGCCCGGCGCGTACGCCAGCCGCTCACGCACGACCTCCTCCTCGATCGGCGACTCCGCCTCGATCGTCGTCTCGCCGAACACCACCGCCGGACCCGGCGCCACCTCCAGCACGACGGTCGCGACCCGCGCCGCCTCGTCTACCGCACCGCCCACCTCCACCTGCGCGTACGGCCGGCCCCGCTCCGCGAACGCACGCCGGATCACCGTCTGCGTCGAGTCGAGCAGCGGCAGCGCGTACAGCCCGCCGACCTCCAGCGGCAGCGGCTCCGGCAGCTCGACCGGCGGCTCGAGCGCGTCCAACCCCCGCACCTCCAGCGCGCCCACGCGGATCGGCTCGCCCTCCACGATCCGGAACGTGACCTCCACCTCGTCGCCATCCGCCGGCTCCACAGACGCCGACACCGCCGCGTCCGGGAAGCCCCACGCCTCGTAGAGCAGCACCAGCCGCTCCTCGTCCCGCGCCAGCTCCTCCCGGTCCAGGTACCGCTCCTCCAGCGCGAAATCCAACCCCAGCGCGCAGAACAGGAAGAACAACGGCGACCGGCACGACGTCGGCCGCGTGAAGATCGCCGCCTCCAGGAGCTCCGGATCCAGCGTCTCCGCTCCCTCGAACATCACCGCCGTGACCTCCGGGCCGGCAAGCACCTCGGCCGGCTCCTGCGCGTACGCCAGGCCCACCGCCCACGGCAACGGCGCCGGCACCGCGGCCGACGCCAAGAACACGGCCGCCAGGACGGTCCAGCAGTGCGGCGCGTGACCGGACGGCCACCGACCGCGCGCCCACCGCCGATCGCGGGCGCGCACGTCGGCCGGGCCCGCCTTCCGGTCGACTTCGGGTTCGGTCCTCGCCGCACGCATGGCCGGCCCGGCATGCAGGACTCGGGCCGGGCGCGGGCACGGCATCCCGGCCGGCGGCCCCCGCCACCGCGCCCCATCGCGGCGCCAGGATGTCCCGAACTGCCATGGCATCCCCCCACGGGCGTGTGCCATCTTGTAGACGCGGGTGCACGGGAGAGTGGGCCCGCACGCAGCTCGCGACGGGTGACGCCGCCCGCGCAGCAGGCGACGCCGGGCGATGCTGCCCGCGCGGAAGGATGCGCCCGGCGATGATGCCGGCGCCCGGCTGGCGGCGCGTCGGGTGATGGGGCCCGGCGCGTCCGCCCGCTACTCGCCCGTGCCGCCGTCGTCGAGCCGGGGCTCGCGTCGCAACGGCGGCGTGTCCTGTACCCGCACGGCCTCTTCGTGCAACTGCGCGAGGAGGCGGTCCATCTGGTGCCGGTTCATGAGCGTCGCCAGGTGGCCGATCAGGCCGAGCGCGAGGCGCGCGCGGTCGGGCACGGTCAGCCGGTCGCGCACCTGGTGCATGATCTCGCGGATCGCCTCGAAGTCCGGGTTGATCGTCTCGGTCGTACGCGACGGCTGGGTCATGATGCTTCCTCCACGGTGGAGCCTCCGAGGATCGCGCGGCCCGCCCGCGCGCCGGGGGCGGGCCGGCCCACCCGATGGTTGCACTGGCCGTGCCGTAGAGCCGCCTTCACAACGTCCCAGGCCGAACGCTTCAACGTTCGGATCGCAAGTCGTGAGGAGGACGCTCTCGCAGTCCTGGCGGCGTGACGTGCGCTCCAACGGGGTATCACCTGTCACCCGCCGAAGGCGGGTGACAGGTGCATGCCCATGTCGTTAGCTGACCGCGCGACTTCCACTCGACGGCTGAACCCGGACGGCTTATCTTCGTGTATCAGCAACGAGTTCCCCCGGGAGAGCCCCACGCGCGAGTCCGAACTGCTGGCCCGAATCACGACCGACCCGGAGCAGTGTGGCGGGCGTCCCTGCATCCGGGGGATGCGAATCCGTGTCATCGACGTGCTTGAACTCCTCGCCGCTGGTGAGACACCGGAGGAGATCCTCGCAGAGTACCCCTACCTCGAGCCGGACGACATCGCCGCGAGCCTTCTCTACGCGGCGCGTCAACTCGACCACCCCGTATTGGCCGCATAAGCGACAGTGGTCGCGGAGGTGGGCGAGGGGCTCGACGACGCCGGGGCGACGCCCCCAGGTCTGGATCGACGCCCAGTTGCCACCGGCACTGGCACGATGGCTCCGGATGGAGCACGGCGTTGATGCGGTGCACCCGGAACTCCGCCGCATCGTGCTTCAGGTCTGGCCGCGTGCGGCTTCACTCCTCGCGGCGGGCGAGCCTCTCGTGGAGGTCCGTCGGCGCCACGATGGGGTCAGCTAACAAGCCGATGAGGTTGCAGGTGGCCTTCGGAGCCCGCAGCTCATCGGCAATGCGTTTATCCGCGCTCCGCCGTCGCGGCAAGGTACCATCAGGGTAGCGAACCACGGGGTCGACGACGATTCGGTCACGATCGTCCATATGAGGACCTTGTCTCAGGCGTCGGGTGGAGTCGACAAGCCGGTATGCAGCGGTACACTGACCGCTGGTGGAATCGACGCGCACGGCATGGCACGGGCGATAGCCGCCGCCAGTCCATTCGCGGGCTGCCCCTGATACTCGGCCGACGCGTTTAACCCCCCTCTTTCCCGCTCCCTTTCCCTCGCTGCCCCTCCACCCACCGCAGCCCCAAGCCGAGCTTGTCGAGGAGGTGGATGAGGTCCAGCACGGAGTCGCCGAACTGTGCGTCGCGCCAGACCTGTCGGTGCTCGGCCATGGTGCGCATGAGGAAGAGCGCCGCGTGCCGGAGCGGGATCGAGTGGAACGGTCCGCCTTCGGCGACCGGTTCGCCGTCGCCGAAGGCGACGAGGCGGAAGCGCCACCGCCTGCCGCCGGCCGCGGTGCGGGCCTCGCCGCGGTCGATGAGTGCGCGGATGGTGCGTTCGAGCGGGTCGTCGAAGCCGGCATCGAGGCGGCGCAGCGCGGCCATGAGGACGGTGGGTTCGCGGAGCGCGTCGTTGAGGCGCGGCCGGCCCTCCTTGACCTCGGCGACGAGGACGTCGACGACGCCGTCCTGGAGGTCGAGCAGGGGATCGGCGGTGAGGCGGAGGTCGTCGTCCCGCCAGGGCGGTCCGCCTCCGTCGCGCGGGACGATGACGGCGGCGTGGGGGAAGCGGACGGCGAGCATGTCGAGGTCGGTCGCGGTGTGATACCGCCACGGCCGTCCCTCGCCCACGAGGATCGGCTGCTCCGGGATCGAGACGTAGCCGTTGAAGCGCAGGTACGCGCCGACGAGGGCGACCGCGGTGTCCATCGAATCCGTCCTCCGCGGCGGAGGTGCGCCGGAATCCGGGCCGATCGGGCCGCGGGTCCGGGCCGGTCCCTGCCGATCGGGCGGGCCGGCCTCCCGGCGGACGAGACCGCCGTCGTCGCGCGGTAGGGCGCGGCGATGGCGCACGGCGTCGCCGGCCAGCAGCGCCACATCCGTGCCGGCTCCGGCCGGTGCGCCGCGGTGACCGTGCGGTTGCCGGAATTCGCGGTCCGCACTATCGTTCCGCGACGTTTCTCTCCCTGTGGCAACGGGCCCATGGTCCCCCTGAGCTCCCTCCAATGCGGCCTGGCGTCGTCGGTCCATGCAACGGATGATCGAACTCCACGTCCTCGGCACGACCGAGCTTCGCGCGGCGGACGGCCGGCCGTTGCAGGCGGTCCTGCGTCAGCCGAAGCGGTTCGCGCTGCTCGCGTACCTGGCGGCGGCGTCGCCGTGCGGCTTTCATCGGCGGGACGTGCTGCTCGCGATGTTCTGGCCGGAATCCGATGCCGGGCGAGCGCGTACGTCGCTGCGCAAGGCGGTGCACCTGCTGCGGCAGGACCTCGGCGCCGGCGTGCTGGTCGGCCGGGGCGACGAGGAGCTCGGGATCGCGCCCGGCGCGCTGCGGTGCGACGCGGCGGCGTTCCGGGACGCGCTCGACGGCGGCGACGCGGCGGCGGCGCTCGAGCTGTACCGCGGCGACCTGCTCCCGGGTTTCTTTCTCTCCGGTGCGCCGGAATTCGAGCGGTGGCTGGATGCCGAGCGGGAAGCGCTGCGGCGGCGGGCGGCGGGCGCCGCGTGGGCGGTGGCGGAGGCGGCGGAGGCGGCCGGACAGGTCGAGGTCGCGCTCGCGCGGGCGCGCCAGGCGGCGCGGCTCGGCGGCGACGACGAGATCTCCGTCCGCCGGGCGCTGGCGGTCCACGACCGCCTCGGCGACCGGCTCGGCGCGCTGCGGCTGTACGACGAGTACCGGCGCCGGCTCGCGGAGGATTACGCGCTCGAGCCGTCGGCGGAGATCGTCGCGGCGGTCGAGGCGATCCGGTCGCGGGCGCACGGCGGGACGGTGCCGCCGGCCGATCCGCCGGCGGGTGAAGACCGCAGGGAGTCCGGGCCCGGCGGCGGTGCGGACGGGGCGACGGAGACCGCGGCCGGGCCGGCGCGTGCCGCGTCGGCCGCCGGCGTGCCCGGGGCCCGGGATCGGGGCGCCGACTCGCGTGGCCCGCCGCCGCCCGGCGCGGTGGCGCGGGCCGGCGCGGAGGCGGCGCGGCCGCGGTCGGGCCGGCGGAGCACCCGGTGGCCGGCATCCATGAAGCGGGTCACGGCTGCAGCGGGTGTGCTGGCGGTTGCCGTACTGGCCGCGCTGGCGGTGCGGCGCGGTGTCGGCGAGCCGCCGGTCCTGGCCGTGGGCGCGATCCGGGATTTCACGGCGGACGCGGCGCCGGCGCCGCTCGACGCGGCCGTGCGCGACCTGCTCGCGACCGGCCTCGCGCGCGGCGGCGAGATCCAGGTCGTGAGCACCGCGCGGCTGTACGAGCTCCTGGCGCAGGATGGCGCGAGCGTGGACTCCCCGGCGGCCGTGGCGGGGGCGGCGCGGCGGGCGGGGGCGACCGAGCTGATCGAGGGCGCGGTCCACCGCCTCCCGGGCGGCGCGATCCGGCTCGACCTGCGGCAGGTGAGCCTCGAGACCGGCGCGGTGCAGCGCGCGTACACGAGCGAGGGCGAGGATGCGTTCCGGATCGCGGAGCAGGCGACGTCGCAGATCCTCCGCCACCACGGTCGGCCGGCGAGCCGGGCTGCGGACGTGTCGACCCCCTCGCCGGTGGCGTACCGGCTGTACGACGAGGGGTTGCGCGTCCTGTACGACGGCGATCCCTACGCCGCGCGGCGGTTCTTCGACGCGGCGCTCGCCGAGGACTCGACGTTCGCGACCGCGGCGTACTACGCGGCGGAGAGCGCGTTCCACGTCGGCCACCGGGACACCGGGCTGGTCTACCTCGAGCGAGCGCTCCGGAGGGTGGACCGCGTCGCCGAGCGCGAGCAGCTCCTGATCCGCGGCGCCTGGGCGGCGGAGATGAACGAGCCGGACCAGCTCGACATCGCCAGGCTCCTCGCCACGCGCTATCCGCTGGAGCCCGACGGTCACCTCCTGCTCGGTCGGGCGCTGGTGTGGGCGGCCGGCGACTTCATGGCGGCCGTGCCGCACCTGCGGCGTGTCATGCAGATGGATTCGCTCGGCTTCAGCCGCGCGGTCAGTCGCTGCCGCGCGTGCGCTGCCGCGAACGAGCTCGTGTGGGCGTACATGCTCGCCGATTCCATGGCGGCGGCCGAGCGCGACGCGCGGGAATGGGTCGCGCGCATGCCACGGTTCCCCCGAGCACTCGACGCACTGGCGAACACGCTCGAGTTCGGGGGCCGTCACGCCGAGGCGCTCTCCGTCCGGCGTGCGCTCGCCCGCGTCGAGCGAGGCGGTGTGTACGCCGAGCTCGTGCCCGGCGTGCTCGCCATGCGCGACGGAAATTTCGCGAGCGCCGACGAGGTGTTCCGGCGCCTGGCCGCGGACAGCCGGCCCGAGGCGCAGCACCAGGCGCTGTGGTACCTCATCATCAGTCTGCGCTACCAGGGCCGACTGCGGGAGGCGCTCGAGGCCGCGCGCGAGCTCCGCCGACGCGGCCCGGCCGGCTCGCTCGCGCTGGGCGGCGAGATCGCACAGGCCATCGTCCTCCGGGAGATGGGCCGCCACCGCGAGGCGGCCGCGTTGTTCGACTCGGTCGCGGCCGCGTCGGGCGAGCCGCGCTCGAGCGCGCAGACCGCCCGGCGCATGGCGTGGCACCGGACGCACGCCGCGGAGGCGTGGGCCGCCGCCGGCGACACCGCACGCGTACGACTCCTCGCCGATTCGATCGAATCGCTGGGGCGTCGGAGCGGGTACGCCCGCGACCGGCGGCTGCACCATCACCTGCGCGGCCTGATCCACCTGGCGGGCGGCCGCGCGGCAGAGGCCGAGCGTGAGCTGCGGCAGGCCGTCTTCTCCTGGTCGAACGGCTACACCCGCACGAACTTCGAGCTCGGCCGGCTGCTCCTGGCCGGATCCCGACCGCACGAGGCGATCCCGGTCCTCCGTGCCGCGTTCCACGGCCCCGTCCAGTCGTCCAATCTCTACATCACCCACACGGACCTGCACGAGCTGCTCGGCCGGGCGTTCGAGGCCGCGGGCGAGCCGGACAGCGCCGCCGCCCATTACCGCTGGGTGCTGCGTGCGCTGCGCGACGCCGACCCGGCGTTCCACGCCCGGCGCGACTCGGCGCGCGCGCGGCTCGCGACGCTCGACGCGCGCGGGGCTCTGCGGGATCGCCGCGGGCGTTAGCGCCTCCGCCCACACGCCGGTCGGCCGACCGGGCGCATCACCCGCGCCGACCCCGGACCATCCGGCATCGGCTCCGAACACGCGAACGGGAGCGGCAACGCCGCTCCCGTCGTCACCTCGCGCATGCCACGCTCGCGCGCTACGCTACTGCACGTTCGTGTCGCCCGACGCGTTGTTCGCGTAGGTGTTGTCCGTCAGCGTGACCACGGCGCCGGTGTTCGCGTAGATGCCGTACGTCCGGCTGTCGTGGACGTGGCTGTTCGTCACCGTCAGCTTCGCTGCCGCGCCGACCGTGACCGTCCCCTGGTCGACTCGCCCGCCGTGGCCGATGTCGACGTACGTCAGCACGTTGCTGTCGCTGTTCGTCAGGACCCGGATCCCGCTCCAGTACCCCGGCGAGGCCACCGCGCCGACGAAGCGGATCGTGTCCTCGGCCGTGCCGACCGCGTGCAGCGAGCCGCCGGACTCCACGGTGAACTTGGCCGCCTCGGCGAACTCGAGGTATGCGCCGGGCTCGACCGTGACCGCCGCGCTGATCGAGTAGGCGCCGTCGAGCCGGAACGGCGCATCGGTCTTCGGCCAGCTCTGGTCCATCCCGATCGTGCCGAGCCCGACCTCGATCCAGTCGTCGCCGTTGCCGCCGGCGTACGTCGACGCGCCGTCGACGCTGCCCATGAGCGCGACGGGGATCCGCAGCCCGGACCGTGCGTTGCTCCGGAACGCGTTCGCGGCGAACCCGGACAGCGTCGCGCCGTCGTTGACGTACAGCCCGCGCGAGCCGCTGTCGCGGATGAGCGTGTGGCTCAGTTCGAGCCGCGCGCCGCCCGCGACGACGACGCTGCCGAGCAGGAACGGGTCGCCGCCGTGCGCGACCTCGACGTACGACAACGCGTTCGTCGGGTCGTTCGAGTGGATCTCGATCCCGTCCCAAAAGCCGGGCGTGGCGGTGATGCCGTGGAAACGGATCGTGTCGGCCTCGGTGCCGACCGCGTGCAGCGAGCCGTCCGCGTTGACGACCAGGCGGGAATCCGCCGTCAGGACGATGTGCGCGCCGGGCTCGACCGTGACCGCGGCATCGATATAGTAGTAGCCGGAGAACTGGAGCGGCGCGTCGGTCTTCGGCCAGGTGATGTCGGCCAGGAAGTCGCCCTCCCCGACCTCGACCACGTCGCGGCCGTTGCCGCCGAGGTAGACCGAGGCGCCGTCGAGCGCGCCCAACTGGTCGGTCGGCACGCGCACGCCGGCGTAGGTGTTGTCGAGGAACGCGTTCGCGGCGAACGCGGACAGCACGCCGCCGTCGTAGACGAACAAGCCCTCGCCCGCGCTCCCGCGGATCAGCGTGTGCGTCAACGCGAGGCGCGCACCCGGCACGACCGTGACCGCGCCGGCGGACCCGCCCGCGTTCGCGACTTCGACGTAGCTCAGCGCGTTGTCCGGGCTGTCCGAGAGGACCCAGACCCCGTCCCACGACCCCTCCGCCTCGTCGGCGCCGACGAAGCGGATGGTGTCCGTCGCCGTGCCCACCGCGACGAGCGAGCCGCCTGCGTTCACGGTCAGGCCCGCGCCCGCCCCGAAGACCAGCACGACGCCGGGCTCGAGGGTGAGCGTCGCCTCGACGACGAGCGGCGCGGTCACCCGGTACGGCACGCCGAGGTCCGGGAGCGTGCTGTCCGCGCCGATCGTGCCGCCCAGCTCCAGCTTCGCGTCGGCCGCCGTGACCGACACCGTGTCCGCATCGCTCGCCGCGCCGTCGGACACGCTGAGCTCGACCGTGTACGTGCCGGCCACGTCGGCGACGAAGCTCGGCGCCGATGCCGTCGCGCCGGACAGCGTCGCCGCGCTGCCGGACGGGGTGGAGACGAGGCTCCAGGCGTACGTGATGGCGTCGCCATCCGGGTCGCTGGACCCGCTGCCGTCCAGCGTCACCGTCGCACCGACGACGACCTCCTGGTCGCCGCCCGCATCGGCGATGGGCGCGTCGTTCTCGATCGGCGGTTCCGTGGGCCCGCTGCCGTCGTCGCCGCACGCCGCGGCGAGGAAGAGCAGGGCGAGGATCGCTCGGGGGTGCAGACGTTTCATCGGCGTCGCTCCAGTGTCGTGGGTGGACTCGCGAATCGGTCGCCCGCCACGCGCCGCGGTGCGACCGCCCCCTCCACGCACCGGCCGGCGGTGGCGCGAGGGGTCGGCGCACCGACCCGTGGTGCGCACGGAGAACAATCTCGCGGCCGGCCGTGACCGCCCCGTTCCCGCCAGCGTTCCTTCGGCGTGAATCGGGGTGAATCGACGCGAAGCGTGCCCGGCGTGGCACGCTCCGTGTACCGCCGTGCCGTCGATGGTGGAGCGAACGGAGACGTGGTGGCGGCGAGTCGGCTCGCCGGAGGGTGGGTTCCGGTACCTGAGGGTGGACGGCTCGCCGCTTCGTTCCGAGCATGCGCTCGAGCGCATCGCGGCGCTGGCGATCCCGCCGGCGTGGACGGAGGTCCGGATCGCGCCGGACCCGTGCCGGAAGGTGCAGGCCTGGGGGTACGACCGGGCGGGCCGCCGGCAGTACATCTACAGCGCAGAGCACGTCGCGCACCGGGAGTGGCGCAAGTGGGGGCGCGTGCTGCGGTACGCCCGCGTGCTGCCGCGGCTACGGGAGACGACGAACGGGCACCTGCGGGCGGATGGGCTGGGCCGGGAGAAGGTGCTGGCGACCGTGGTGCGGCTCATGAGCCGGGCGTTCTTCCGCGTCGGCAGCGAGCGCTACGCGGTGCGGAACCGGACGTTCGGGATCTGCACGCTGCGGAAGAGCCATCTCGAGGTCCGGGGCAACGACCTGGTGTTCACCTACTCGGGGAAGAGCCGGGTCGATCAGCGGCGGGTGGTGGCGGACACGCCGCTCGTCGAGGTGATGGAGGAGCTGCTGATGCTGCCCGGGAGCCGGCTGTTCTGCTACGTCGACGGCGCGGGCCGCGTGCGGAACGTGACGGCCGAGATGGTGAACCGCTACATCCGCGAGGTGCTGGGCGGGCGGTACACGTCGAAGGACCTGCGGACGTTCGGCGGCACCGTGCGCGCGGCGACGATCCTGGCCGACATCGGCCCCGCGGCGTCGGAGCGGGAGGCGCGCAAGCACGTGACGCTGTGCTGCCGGCTCGTGGCGATGGAGCTGGGCAACACGCCGGCGATCTGTCGCAGCGCGTACGTGCACCCGGCGGTGCTGGACGGATATCTCGAAGGCCGGACGATCGAAGGGTTGATGGCGCAGCAGCCGCGCGCCGTCGCGGCGGAGACGCCGGTGCGCTACTATCCCGAGGAGGCGGCGCTGATCCGCTTCCTGGAGTGCCACGGGTGATGCGGAGGGTCGAGGCGCCCGCGGCGGCGCGGCGCGGCCCGTCGATCGGCGGGGCGTTCCAGCGAGGCCTGCGCCGGGCGGCCGAGGCGCCGCTCGTCCACGGCAACGCGGCGATGCTACTGATCGACGGGCCGCGGGCGTACCCGGCGATGCTCGAGCGCGTCGCCGGGGCGCAGCGCCGGGTCCACTTCGAGAACTACATCTTTCGCGGCGACGCCGTCGGCCGCCGCTTCGCGGACGCGCTCATCGAGCGGGCACGCGCCGGCGTCGAGGTGCGCGTCCTCTACGACTGGTTCGGCTCGGTCCGGACGGCGCGGTCGTTCTGGGCACGGCTGCGCCGGGCCGGGTGCGAGGTGCGGGCGTTCGGCCCGCCATCCGTCCTGCGGCCGCACGCGATGCTGCGCAGAGACCACCGCAAGCTCGTGGTCGTCGACGGGCGGTGTGCCGTCATCGGCGGACTCTGCATCGGCCGCGAGTGGGACGGCGGCGAGGATGGCGCGTGCTGGCGCGACACCGCCGTGCTGCTCGAGGGCCCCGTCGCCCGGGAGCTGGACCGCGCGTTCGCGCGGATGTGGCGCCGCGCGGGCGGCCGCCCGCCGTCGACCGTGGACGCGCCGTCGTTCCCGCCGGCCGGCGACGTGGCCGTGCGCGTCATCGACGGGCCGCCGGCCCACGCGCGCGCCTACCGGCACTACCAGCTCCTGGCCGCCATGGCCGAACGGTCGCTGTACGTGACCGGCGCCTACCCGCTGGCGCCCGGCTCGCTACGCCGCGCGCTCGGCGCCGCCGCGCGCAGCGGCGTCGACGTCCGGCTCCTCGTGCCCGGCCGCTCCGACGTGCCGATCCTGAACCAGGCGGGCCGCGCGCACTACGCCGCACTGCTCCGGGCCGGCGTGCGCATCTACGAATGGCAGGGCCCGATGCTGCACGCCAAGACCGTCGTCACGGACGGCAAGCTCGCGCTGATCGGTTCCAGCAATCTCAACCCGTTCAGCTTCACGGGCAACTACGAGCTGGACGTCGAGATCCAGGACCCCGCGCTCGCCGGCGCGCTGGAGCGCCAGTTCCTGGCCGACCTCGACGCCGCGCGCGAGATCACGCTCGACGCGTGGTGCCTGCGCCCGGCGATGCAGCGCGTGCGCGAGCGGGCGGGCGCAATCGCGCTCTGGCTGCCGTACCGGCTGTACGGCGGCTGAGCCCCGGTCCGCCACCGCGCCGGCGAGCGGCGCGGCGACCGTCACTCGCCCGTGGGGCGCCCCGGCACGCGCAGGGTGAAGGTGCTGCCCGCGCCGGGGCGGCTGTCGACGGTGACCGTGCCGCCCAGCAGCCGGGCGAGGCGCCGGCAGATGGTCAGGCCGAGGCCGGTCCCGCCCTTCTCGCGCGTGATCGAGCCGTCCAACTGCGTGAACGGCTCGAAGATGCGCTCGTGCTGGTCGCCGGGGATGCCGGGGCCGGTGTCGCGGACGTGGAACACGACGTGGCCGGCGACCGACGCGTCCAGCTCGAGCACGACCTCGCCCCGCTCCGTGAACTTGACGGCGTTGCCGGCCAGGTTCGCCAGGATCTGCCGGAGCTTGCCGCCGTCCGTGTCCAGCGGCGCCGGCCCGTCCAGGTTCGTCGTCCGCAGCGCGAGCCCCTTCGCGGCCGCCTTCGGCTCCAGCAGCGCTGCGACGTCGCGGGCGATCGCCGCCGCATCGACCGTCGCGACCCGGACCTCCTCCTTCCCCGCTTCGGTCCGGGCGAAGATCAGGATCTCGTCGATGATGCTGATCAGGTGGAACGCGCTCTGCTGGATCCGGGCGACGTGCTCGTGCTGGCGGTCGGTGAGCGGGCCCGAGATCTCGCTCGCGAGCAGGTCGGCGTAGCCCATCACGGCCGTCAGCGGCGTCCGCAGCTCGTGGCTCATGATGGCCAGGAACTGGTTCTTCGCCTCGCTCGCCCGCTCGGCTGCGGTGCGGGCGTCGTGCTCGGCGCGGTAGGCGCGGGCGTTCTGGATCGCGCCGGCCGCGCGGCGCGCCAGCTCCTCGGCGAGCGGGAGGTCCGCCTCGGTGAACCGCCGCCCCGACTCGCCCTGCATGAGCGAGATCGCGCCGAAGCGGACGGCGCCGACCTCCAGCGGCACGATCAGGATCGACCGGAGGTCGAGCGCGCGCAGCAGCTCCAGCCGTTCCGGCTCGGACGCCGCCCGCCGGTAGACCCAGTCCGGGATCCCGGGGAGGAGCACGGAGCGGCCCGTCCGGATCACCGCGCCGACGCCGACGGGCGCGTCCAGCCGCTCGGGAAAGCGGCGCATGTGCTCGTCGGCCATGCGGGCGCGCTCGGGATCCTGGTGCGCGGTGGCGACGCGCCGGATCTCGCCGTCCTCGCCGAGTAGATCGACGGCGCACCAGTCGGCGATGTCCGGGACGGCCAGCTCGGCGACGCGGCGGAGCGTCACCTCGTAGTCGAGCGAATCGGCGAGAACCGCGCTGGCCTCCGCCAGGATACGGAGCGCCCGTTCCGTGCGACGCCGCTCGCGCTCCGACCGGACGCTCTCCGTTATGTCACGCGCGATCCCGACCACGCCGATGACCTCGCCGCGCGCGTCGCGCAGCGGGCTCTTCGTCGTCAGAAAGACCCGCGTCTTGCCCGCGGCCGTGCCCGACTGCTCCGACGTGAGGCTTTCGCCCGCCTCGATCACCTCGCGGTCCCGGGCGATCGCCCGCTCGGCCGTCGCCCGCTCGAAGATCGCGTAGTCGTCCTTGCCGATCGTGTCCTCGATCGAGCGCCCGACCATGCGCGCGCCCGCCGGGTTGATCATGACGTAGCGGCCCTCCAGGTCCTTCACGAACACCGCGTCGGCGGTCGCATCCAGCACCGCCTGGAGCAGGTCGCGGCTCTGGCGCAGCTCCGCCTCCACGCGCCCGCAGCGCTCGGCCTCGTGGCGCGCCTCCTCCTGCACCGTGACGTCGCGCAGCAGCTGGAACGCCCCCTCGATCCGCGCGCCCGCGCCGCGCAGCGGACGGAACCGGGCCTCGTAGTACGTCGCCGCGGCGCCGGCACCCCCGGCGCCCCCGGCCGGGATCACGACCGAGTGCTCCTCGCCCGCGAGCGCGCGCGCCCAGTACGAGACCAGCTGCGCGCACTGCTCGGGCCACGACGCGAGCGCCTCGCGCAGGTCCGTGCCCGGCGCGATCGCCACGCCGAACTCGCGCTCGAAGTCTTCCCGGAACGCGCGGGTCACGACGGTGAAGCGGTAACCGGCATCGATCGCGGCGATGCGTTCATCCGACTCGTCGATGATGCGCGCGAGCAGCGACGCCGCGTGAGCCGGATCGGCCGTGGGACCTGAAGCCTCCGGACCCGTGCTGGAAGTCTGGGCCATGCGGATGCCGATGGAGAGGTCTGGTGTGTCAATTTGGTCGTAAGATACTACACGCCTGCGGGAGTCGACAACGCGGCGCCGGCCGCGGCCGGCGGCGCCGCCGTCGGGCGCGTCGCTTCAGGAAGCCCTGCGGCGGCGCTCCGGCGCGCGCGCGCGGAAGAGCCGGAACTGAAGGCGCTGCCGACGGAGCAGCGGCAGCGCGACGTTGTAGACCGGCACGCCGGCCGGCGTCCGCGCCTCCGGCGAGCCGTTGTGCGCGTGGCCGTGGAACACGACGTCCGCGCCGTGCGTCTCGATCGGCGGCAGCAGCCGCGAGGTGCCGAGGAACGGGTAGATCATCTCCGGCTCGCCCTCGAGCGTCTCCGGGATCGGCGAGTAGTGCATGAGCACGATCTTGGTCTCCGTGTCCAGCGTGCGCAGCGCGTTCTCCAGCTTGAGCGCCTCGTCGATCGCGTGCTGGACGAAGTCCTTGATCAGCCGCTCGCCGAACGGCGCGAGCGTGCCGCGGGCAAAGCCGCCGGCAAAGCCCTTCACGCCGGCGAAGCCGATGTCCTCGATGACGACGCTCTCGCCGTCCAGCACCTGGACGCCGCGCTTCGCCAGCAGCTCGATCAGCTCGCCGGTGATCTCCGCCTCGTGGTCGTGGTTGCCGAAGACCGCGACGATCGGGATCTCGACGCCGGCCAGGTCGCGCATGAGCGCTTCGATCTGCTCCCGCTTGCCGTGCGTCGTCAGGTCGCCGCACAGGGCGAGGATGTCCGCGTCGCGGTTGATGTTGGCGAAGAGGTCCGTCATCGCGCCGCGGCCGCCCTCGTAGTGGAGGTCGCCGACCGCGGCGATGCGGACGAAGCGCTCCTCCGCCATCCTACGCGCCCCGCTCGTGCGGTTCGTCCCAAAGCTCGGCGTCGCGGATCTCGCGGATGATCGGGAGCGAGCGCGCGGCGGTGACCGCCTGCTTGCGCAGGTCGCGGAACCCCCACTCGTTCACGTCGATCGCGAAGGAGAAGCGGGAGATCAGCGTGCCGCGGCAGATGGTCGGGTCGCCGGGCGCGCCCATCTCCTCGAACGCGCGCTCGTAGAGGTCCTCGCGGACCCAGTTCGGCACCCGCGCCCGGTGCCCGGGATAGACGTAGTCGAAGAGGTGCAACTGCGCCAGCAGCAAGCGCCAGTGCTCGGCGACGCGGTACAGCAGCCGCTCCCAGTCCAGCTCCGCGCCGCGCGTCAGGATCAGGTGCACGATGTCGGCCATGTCGGAGCGGTGCCGCTCCGAGACGAAGAGCCGGTGCCAGATCAGCTCTTCCGGCGCCGCGACGCGAATCGGCACCGCGGCCAGGATCCCCGCGCGCGAATGGCGGTACCACCCCTCGTCGATCAGCTGGAGGCCGTTGCCCATCCCGTAGATCAGGTCGATGATGGCCTCCTCCTTGATCGCTTTCGCGATCCAGTGCGCCTGGTGCAGCTCGGTGTGGAAGCCGGCACCGTGCAGCGCGCGCGCGGCCGCCACCAGGTGGCGCGGCTCGAGGAGCAGGTCGAGGTCTTTCGTCTGTCGATAGATCCCCGCGTACTCGTACATCGCGTACAGCCCGCTGACGACGTACGGGATCCCGGCCTCGTTCAGCGTCCGGAGCGCGTGCTGGTACACGCCGCGCTCAGCCTCGGGGATCCAGAACTCACCGTGCGTCAGCGACTTCTGCTCTTCCCGGGTCAGGTGCGCCATTTCGGGCGACAGCGTCCCGGCGGGTTGCCTCTCCATGCGTCTATCTCGAAAGCCGCGTGTCGTCGAAGTTCCCGGCGGTGCCGGCGTGCGCCGCCAGGGCGCAAGGATCGGGCCGGGCCGCGCTATCGCGCGGCGCGGCGAAGGATTAGCTTCAGGACATGTTCGAGCAGTGGAAGAAAGCCTGGCGCGATGCGGTCGCGAGCTTCTGGCAGGAGCTCGACGACACCGACGGCGCCGCCGCGCCCGAGCGCCTCGCCGCGATGCGGCGCGACGCGCGGGCCGCGCGCGCGGAGCTGGAACGCGTTACGGCAGAGCTCGAGCGGGCGCGCGGCCAGCTCGCCGAGGAGCGCGAGGCGGAGCAACGCTGCCGGCGCCGCGAATCGCTGGCCCGCGGCATCGGCGACGAGGAGACGGCGCGCGTCGCGGCCGAATTCGCCGCGCGTCACGCGGAGCGCACGGGCGTGCTCGCGCGGAAGGTCGACGCGATCGAGGCCGAGCTCGCGCTGCGTCGCCGCGACGTGGAAGAGATGGAGTCCGCGCTCCGGGCGGTGGAAGCCGCGGGCGCGGCGGTGGGCGGCGCGGCCGGTGCCGCCGGTGGCGGCGGCTCGGGAGGCGCCCCAAACGCGGGCGGCGCCGGCGAGCCGCTGACCGAAGCGGACGCGGCGCGCGACCGCGAGTTCCGCCGGATGGAGCGCGAGGCGCGCGAGGAGGAGGCCGAGCGCCGGCTCGAGGAGCTGAAGCGCCGTATGCGGTGACGACGCGCGCGCCCGGCAACGTTCGTCGCGCAGGCATGTTCGCTGGGCGCGGCAGCGTTGACATCCCCCCTGGGCCGGCCCCGCCTTCCGTGCCCGCCGTTTTCGAAGTGCCGACGCGTGAGCGGTCCTTTCATCCCCCATTGCGGGGGAGGTCGCAGGCCGGTGTGGCTCCGGTCAGCGGGAGTGGCGGGCGTGGAGACCGCGCGGTCAGGAGGCAGCGATTGCGATCGTGCACGCCGTCGGCATCGAACCGCTCCGAAAAAGTTCCGGGTCGGCCGGATAGATTCGATCGGACCCGATTCCTCTGCCGCTTCTCCACTGGCCGCCGAAGCAATGTTCTCGCGTGGAAACGCTCACGAGTCGGCAACCATCTCTCGACGGACTTTCGTCCAGTCACATTCATCATCCACGACACGGTACGCCTTGATCCAGGATTCCACCCGATCGCCCTCGATCCAGCGATCGAGGACGAACAGCGTGTCGGCGCGGAACGCGACCCGCGGGATCACTTCTCCGTGAACCGGGACCTCGCCGTCCACGCACGCGACGGTCCCGTCCCCGGAAAGCAACGAGACATAGAGCTTCCCCGCGGCCGGTGCGCTTGGAGTCTCGCCCATCAGCACCATGTCGACATGAGCGGCGGCCAGGCGTCCGTCCGGAAAGCTGTGCAGCGCGAAGAGGGTCGACGTGGCCTCGACCGCTTCCTTGAACGTGATCGGGTCGCTCCTCGAGTCGGACCTTTCGACAGCCTCTCTCGGAAACCCCCTGCGACGCGCGACCGGGATGTGGATCGCTTCAAGCGCCCGGCCGGCGTGGTCCATCAGGAAAACCTGGTCGCTCCCCGACATGCCGGACGCGAGGACGTCCCCCCCAGCCGGTCATGACCGGATACGGCAGGAACCCCATGTATTGACCCGTCCCCGCCAGCGACCGCCGGTACTCGAGCGGCAGAGGGCCGAAGTGCAGGATGGAATCAGAACGTAAATCCCAGGCCACGACCGCCGTTCTCCGCGATACGACGAAACCGCCCATCCAGACGGTGTCGTTGCGGATGAACGGGACCGTAAACGAAGGAACTGCCTCGAATCGCCTCGCGTCGCGGAATGCTCCTGTTTGCCTGTCGAACAAATGGATCAAAGACCTCCGCGTGTCCGTCACGGCAACCGTAGAGTCGTTCAGAACGAATCCTGACACCGTCGATGTAAACTCGCCGGGTCCACCACCAGGTCGCCCATACACTTTTCGCGGGTCACCGTTGCGATCGAAGCGAACCATGCGTTTCAGAAACGTATCTGTAATATAAAATGAACCGTCGTAATCATCTACATCTATATTTAACGGCTTTCCAATATAGAAAGAATCGTTGACAGATAGACGCACGCTGTCCAGTGGAACAAACGCCGGCCCCGCGCCCTCGATCCGTTCCACATCAGCCGCGCTCGAGCCGCAGCCGGTCAGGAGAAAGATGATGAGCGCAATCCGGTGCATTGAACGAGGGAGCGGGAGCCGATTCATGGCATCACCCTTCCGTTACACTTCGACAATTGGGGTGGGCGCTTTCGAAAGCGCCAGGCGAAACTGACGCGGGTTCTCTCGTCGCCACTGCAGCCTCCCCGCCCGCCGCCGTGCGCCGGTACCGCACGTCAGCCGCCGGGAGCCAGCCGCCGTACGCGACGCCCTGCCCGCGTGTCCGGAGGAGGTGGCTCGCGCAGCGGACGGCGTACCCGATGGGGCTGGCGGTGATCAGCGACGTCTGGATCACGCAGCTCACGCCGCACTCCCGCTCGCACGGCTTGTGGTGGTCGTTCGCCTTGAGGTCCGCGACCGTGGTGTCGAGCACGTGCTTCGGCGCGCGCAGCCCGACCTGGCTGCACGCCTTCACCGTGCCGAACTCGTCGACGTACAGGAACTTGTACCCGCCGGTGCACTTCCACTCGGGGTGCTTCCCCGCGATGCGCGCGCGGTGCAGGTCCATCATCGGCGCGATCCGCCAGTGGCGGAAGTGGGCGTGGAACCACTCGAGCTTCTCGCGGACGGCCTCGTTCAGCTCGAGCCGCCCCTCGTAGTGCCGGACGCCGCACCGGACCGGGAAGCCCAGCGCTTTCAGCTCGAGGACCAGCGCCTCGAACTCGTCGAGCGTCTCCTCGCAGAGCACGGCGTTGCACTCGACCTGGAAGCGGGCGCGCTCCCGCAGCCGCGCCAGCTTCTTCCGCAGCGGCCGCAGCCCCTTGTGCGTGAAGTCCGTCGGCTCGATGCGGTCGATCGACACGCACATCGAGTCCAGCCCCGCGTCGTTCAGCGCGTCGACCAGCGCGTCCGAGAGGAGCAGGCCGTTCGTGATGATGTTCGTCCAGCACCCCTTGTCGTGCGCGTGGCGGACGAGGTCGGCGATGCGCGGGTGCAGCAGCGGCTCGCCGCCGAGAAAGTCCATGATCGTCACGCCGAGCCCGTCGACCAGGTGGTCCATCCACCGGACGAGGTCGTCGTACGGGACCGGCTTCGACACCGCGTCGTACTCGTTGCAGTACCCGCACGCCAGGTTGCAGCGCCGGGTCACGATGAGCTGGCAGTAGAGCGCGCGGTCGTCGAAGAGCCGTTTGAGCGTGGCGAGCTTGCGCATGGGGGTCTCCGTGCGAAGGGATCAGCCCGTTTCGCTTCCGTCGTCCGGCCCCGCCGCGGCGGGGCCGCGCACGCGGCGCGCGAGACGGACGCAGGCGAAGTGGAGCAGCCAGACGGCGCCCGCGGCGGCGGCGAGCCAGAGCTGGAGCCGCACGCCGACCGCGACGCCGTCGGCGCCGAGCGCGACCCACGGGATCAGCCCGGCCGGCCGGCCGACCGCCGCGATCGCCGCGAAGCGCGTCGCCGGCAGTCGCGTCAGCCCCGCCAGGTAGCACAGCGGGTCCCGCGGGAACGCCGGGACCAGCATCAGCCAGAAGACTGCCCACTCGGCGCGGTGCCCGCGGCCCAGCCAGTCGTCGAAGCGGCCGCGCACGTCGGGCGCGACCCGCGCCTCCACCCACGGCCGGCCGTAGCGCCGGCCGAGCGCGAATGCAATGATCGAGCCCGCGATCGCGCCGAGCGACGCGAGCAGCGAGCCGCCGACCAGGCCGAACAGGTACCCGCCCGGGATCTCGATCGGCTGCCCCGGGATCGGGATGACCACGACCTGCACGGCCTCGGCGAGGACGAACGCGGCGGGCGCGAGCGGGCCGAGCCGCTCGAGCATCCCCCGCACCGCCGCCTCGTCCGGGGTCACGCGCGGGACCAGCAGCAGCGCGGCGAGGAACAGCAGCCACGCGCCGACCGCCGCCGGGTGGACCCGGACCCGTACCCGCCGTGCACCCGCCATCTCGCCTCCCGCCGCCACCGCCACGGCGGCGCCCAACCGTAAAAGCGAGCGCCGGGCGCCCCCTCGATGGAGTGCGCCCGGCGCCGGGTGATCCGCCGATCGCGTGGATCGGGCCGGCCTCGGCCGGCGAACGGCGCTACGCGCCGCCCGCCGTCGCCTTCACCGCGCCTTCCTCGCTCTTGCTCATCATCCGCCGGATCGGCACGACCATCAGCCCGAGCACGATCGCGGCGATGAAGAGCGACGCCGTCGTCGTCGTGAAGAGCTGCGGCATCTGCTCCAGGTTCTCCGGGTCGACGTGCCCGCCGACCAGCCCGGCGATCAGGTTGCCGAGCGCCGACGCCATGAACCAGATCCCCATCATCTGCCCGACGTACTTCCGCGGCGAGAGCTTCGTCATCGACGACAGGCCGACCGGGCTCAGGCACAGCTCGCCGGTCGTCTGGAAGAAGTAGCTGGCCACCAGCCACCACGGCGAGACCAGCGTGTCCGCGCCGCCGGAGACGACCTTGTTCGCCGCCACGATCATCAGCGCGAAGCCCACGCCCGCGAGCGCCAGGCCCAGCGCGAACTTCGTCGGGCTCGACAGGTCGAAGCCCCGCTTCGCCAGCCCCACCCACAGCGAAGCGAAGAACGGCGCGAACAGGATGATGAAGAACGAGTTCACCGACTGGAACCACGTCGCCGGGATCTCGAACGTCCCGACCATCCGATCGGTGAAGTCCGCCGCGAACAGGTTCAGCGACGTCGGCGCCTGCTCGAACGCCGACCAGAAGATCGCCGCGAAGAAGAACAACACCGCGATCACCAGCACGCGCTTCTTCTCGCCGGTCGTGAGGCCGCCGAACAGGAACACGTACGCGAAATAGGCGACGGCCGCGCCCACGATCACGTACGTCATCGACCGCCCGATCGCCTGCGCGTTCAGCGTCACCACGCCCGTCGCCGCCGCCAGGAACACCGCCGCCAGCACGCCCAGCCCGATCGCCAGGGCGAGCTTGCCGTTGCGCACCTGCCGCGCCTGCACCTCGGGGTCCGGGTGCCGCGTCGGCTCCAGCCCGATGTCGCCCAGCGTCCGACCCGCCGTCGCCGTGTAGACCAGCAGCCCCGCCAGCATCCCGACGCCCGCCGCGCCGAAGCCCCAGTGCCAGCCGACCATCTCGCCCAGGAAACCCGTCACCAACTGACCGAAGAACGCGCCGACGTTGATCCCCATGTAGAAGATCGAGAAGCCCGCGTCACGCCGCGCGCCACCCTCCGGGTACAGGTCGCCGACGATCGCCGAAATGTTCGGCTTCAGCAGCCCCGTGCCCAGCACGATCAGGACCAGCCCCAGGAAGAACGGGATCTTCCCGGCCGCGAAAGCCGACAGCCCGATCGAGATGTGGCCCGCAGAGATCAGCACCGCGCCCCACAGAATCGCACGACGCAGCCCCAGCAGCCGGTCCGCGACCCAGCCGCCCGGCAGTGACGCCAGGTACACCGCCGCCGCGTAGATCCCCACGATCGCCGACGCCTGGTCCCGGTCGAAGCCGAAGCCGCCCTCCATGAGCGCCGCGGCCATGAACAGCACCAGCAGCGGCCGGATCCCGTAGTACGAGAACCGCTCCCACATCTCCGTGAAGAACAGCGTGGCCAGGCCCCGCGGATGGCCGAAGAACGTCTTCCCCGCCACGGTCCCTCCTTTCCCCGCCGCGGCGCCGCCGCCGGCGATCTCTCGGTTCGGATCTCTGGTCATTCCCTACCTTCCAGGATCGGTGACGCCCCTCCGACGCGAAAGGGGTCGACAGAATTTGATGCAAGGTAATTCGTACCTTACACGAAGACCACCCTGGAGTTCGGCCGGCGCATCCGCCCATGGCGCCGCCCGGCACGGCGCGGCACCATCGTGCGCGGGACCGGGGGGCGAGCGAGCATGTCGGATTTCTCAATGATTCTGGGCGCGAGCGACGCGGCCGAGGCGATCCGGGCGTTCGGTCGACGCGCGGCCCAGGTCGACGCGCCGGTGCTGCTGACGGGCGAGAGCGGCACGGGGAAGGGGCTGCTGGCCCGGGCGATCCACCGGGCGTCGCGGCGCGCGGGCCGGCCGTTCGTCGCGGTCAACTGCGCGGGCGTGCCGGAGACGCTGTTCGAGAGCGAGTTCTTCGGCCACGCGCGCGGCGCGTTCACGGGCGCGCACGATGTGCGCCGCGGGCTGTTCGAGCAGGCGAACGGCGGCACGCTCTTCCTCGACGAGGTGGCGGACCTGCCCGCCGGGCTCCAGGCCAAACTGCTCACCGCACTGGAAGACGGCGAGATCCGTCGCCTGGGCGCGGAGCGCCCGGTGCGGGTCGACGTGCGGCTGATCGCGGCGACCGGCGCCGACCTGGAGCGACGCGTCGTCGACGGCCGGTTCCGCCGCGACCTCTACCACCGGCTGCTGGTCCTGTCGTTCCGCCTGCCGGCGCTGCGCGAGCGCGACGGCGACCTCGACTTCCTGCTCGCCCACTTCCTCGACCACTTCAGCCGCCGTTACGAGCGGCCGCTGCGCGGCTTCGCCGCCGCAGCCGCCGCGAAGCTGCACGCGCACCCGTGGCCGGGCAACATCCGCGAGCTCGCCCACGCCGTCGAGGCCGCCGTCCTCGCCTGCGACGAGACACGGATCGGACTCCGCCACCTGCCCGACAGCGTGCGCGCCCCCGCACCCGCGCCCGCGCCGGAGCCGCATCGCCCGCCCGGCCGCTACTCCTTCCACGGCTCGCCCGACGAGGAACGCCGCCGCATCCAGGACGCCCTGCGCCACTGCCACGGCAACAAGACACGCGCCGCCGCACGGCTCGGCATGGCGCGCAACACGCTCCGCAAGAAGCTGCGGACGCTCGGCATCGACGGGGAAGCGGCCTCGGAGACGCACGAGCTCGCGGTCGCCCGGCCCGAGCCGATCGCGGGCGAGCCGCCGGTCGTTGTTGCCGCACGCGAAAAAAACGAGGGCTGAAATGCAATCAGCCATCCGTGTTGCAAAACGATTTCCACATCCGCCCATCCAGGTCCGCGCGCCGGACGCTCATTCCTGATCGGACGTTAATTGCAATTTCTTGGATCCAGGTCCAATCGCCGACATTGATTTCGACGGGTACCCCGCCCTACCATGTATCACCCGACCCTCACCACGGAGGTGCATCATGCTGACTCGCCCCCTCGCGGCGATCCTCGCCGCTGCCGTGCTCGCGGCGTGCAGTGACTC